>NZ_AMXE01000023.1 GCF_000310205.1 Thauera linaloolentis 47Lol = DSM 12138
GGCGAGGCCGGGGCGTGGCGCGCGAGCCGCGCGCCGCGTGAAGGCGGCGGCCCTCCGCGCGAAGGCATGCAGTTCGCGGGCGGTCCGCGCCAGGCCACGGTGAAGGTGCTCAGACCCGACAACACCATCGAAGAACGCGGCATCGCCATCGGCGTCTCCAACCGCGTCGCGGCGCAAGTGCTGTCCGGCCTGGAAGAAGGCGACAAGGTCGTGGCCGGCAGCGCCGCCTCGGGTGGCAGCGGCCAGCCAGGCGCCAACCGTCCGCCGATGATGGGTCCGGGGCCGCGGCTGTGAAGCGCGAAGCCTTCGCGCCCGACGGTGCGCATGCGGCGCAAGCCGCCCAGCCGCTGATCGAGCTGTCCGGCATCACCCGCAGCTTCGTCAACGGCGAGGTCGAAACACGTGTGTTGCATGGCATCGATCTCGTCATCCATCCAGGCGAATTCGTCGCCATCATGGGCGCATCCGGCTCGGGCAAGTCGACGCTGATGAACATCCTCGGCTGCCTCGACCGCCCCACGACCGGCACCTACCGCTTCACGGGCCAGGACGTTTCCCGCCTCGGCCGGGACGAACTCGCCCGCCTGCGGCGCGAAGCCTTCGGCTTCGTGTTCCAGAGCTACAACCTGATCGGTGGCGCCACCGCGCGCGAAAACGTCGAAGTGCCGGCGATCTACTCCGGCATGCCCCCGGTCGAGCGCCATGCCCGCGCGCAAGCCCTGCTCGGCATGCTCGGCCTCGAAGAACGCGGCCACCACCGCCCCAACCAGCTCTCCGGCGGCCAGCAGCAACGCGTTTCGATCGCGCGCGCGCTGATGAACGGCGGGCGCATCATCCTCGCCGACGAACCCACCGGCGCGCTCGACAGCAAGAGCGGCGAAGAAGTGATGAAGCTGCTGCGGCAACTGTCGGCAGAGGGCCACACCATCATCCTCATCACCCACGCCCGCGAAGTGGCGGAGCTAGCCCACCGCATCATCGAAATCCGCGACGGCCGCATCGTCTCCGACCCCGGCCCGCAAGCACCCGAAGGCCCCGAGCCGGACTTCGCCCCGCATGTGGACCGCAGCTCATCCCTGTCCGACATCGTCGAAGCCACCCGCACCGCGCTGCGCGCGCTGCGCGCCAACCTGTTCCGCGCCATCCTGACCCTGCTCGGCATCGTCATCGGCGTCGCCTCGGTGATCGCCATGCTCGCGATCGGCGACGGCGCCAAGCAGAAGGTGGTGGACCAGATCAGCGCCATGGGCACCGACCTGCTCACCATCCGCCCCGGCGCGCCCAACCAGCGCGGGCGCGACACCACCGCCACGCTCGTACCCGAGGATGTGGACGCCATCCGCGAACTGCCCAACATCCGCGCCGCCGTACCCGAGCAGTCGAGCAGCGTCACGCTGCGCCACGGCGGCAACGACCACCGCACCCAGATCAACGGCACCTCGGCGGACTACGTCGTCGCACGCAACTGGGCGGTCGCCACCGGCACCTTCTTCAGCGCCGACGACGTTTCCCGCTACGCCACCGTCGCCGTACTCGGCCAGACCGTCGCCAACGCGCTGTTCGCCGGCGCGGAGCCCATCGGCCAGTACGTGCTCGTCAACAACATCCCTTTCCAGGTCATCGGCACCATGACCGGCAAGGGCGCATCGTCCTTCGGCCAGGACCAGGACGACGTCATTTTCATGCCCCACACCACCGCCAGCCTGCGCATCACCGGCCAGCGCTTTCTGCGCAACGTCACCGTGGCGGTGGAAGACGTCGTCCGCATCGACGACACCCAGGCCGCGGTGCACGGCCTGCTGCTGACGCGCCACGGCGTAGAGGACTTCCAGATCCGCAACATGGCCTCGATCATCGACACCGTGTCGGAAACGCAGAACACGCTCACCATCCTGCTCGGCACGGTCGCGGCCATCTCGCTGCTGGTCGGCGGCATCGGCGTCATGAACATCATGCTGGTCTCGGTCACCGAGCGCACCCGCGAAATCGGCATCCGCATGGCCACAGGGGCGCGCATGAAGAACATCCTGCAGCAATTCCTCATCGAAGCGTTGGTGGTGTCGGCCATCGGCGGGGCCATCGGCGTCGCCGCCGGACTCGGCACCGCGGCCATCATCGCGTTCTTCGGCACCCAGGTGAAATACACCCTCCTGCCGGTCGTGCTCGCCTTCGGCTGCGCCTTTGCCACCGGCCTCATCTTCGGCTACCTTCCAGCGCGCAAGGCCGCACGGCTCGACCCGGTCGTCGCACTGGCCTCGGAATGACAAACGCCTCGCAACACGCCACACTTCGAGACCCCCACACCTCGCCATCCGCCATGCACGTCACCCAGCCGCAACACGCCCCCTGGCCCCGCACCCTCGCAATGGCCGTCGCCACCGCCCTTCTCACCGCCTGCGCCATCACCGAACCGGTCGCACGCCCCGACCTGGCCATGCCCGCCCAATGGAGCGAGGCCACGGAGGCCAGCCGTGCTGCAACGGCGGACATCTCCGACACCTGGTGGCAGAGTTTCGGCTCGCCGCAGCTCGACGCGCTGGTCGCCGAAGCCATGCTCAGTGCGCCGGACCTGCTGATCCAGGCCGAACGCGTCATCCAGGCCGAACTGGCGCTGCGCCAGGCCGGAGCCTCGCTGCTGCCCTCGTTGTCGCTGGGCGGCGGCAGCAGCGTGCAGAACGCCGAAGGCAAGGAATCGGGCTCCACCAACGCCAATCTCAGCGCGCGCTACGAAATCGACCTGTGGGGCCGGCTCGCCGCCACTCGCGACGCCAGCCGCGCCAGTCTTGCCGCAACGCGCTTCGACCGCGATGCAGCGCGCCTGTCGATGACGGCCAGCGTCGCCACCCTCTGGTTCCAGGCCCTGGCGCTCGACGAACGCGCCGACATCGCGCGCCAGAACCTGGCGATCGCCGAACGCGTGCTGAAAGTGGTCCAGGCGCGCTACGACAACGGCGCGGCCTCCGCACTCGAACTCAGCCAGCAGCGCAGCACCGTATTGTCGCAGCGCAAGGCCATCGAACCCCTGGAAATCACGCTGCGCCAGACGCGTTCGGCGCTCGCCATCCTGCTCGGCCGCAACCCGCAGGCCGGCTTCCTGGACGACGAGCGGCTCGCACAACTGCATATCCCCGCCGTCGAGGCCGGACTGCCCTCGGACCTGCTGCTGCGCCGCCCCGATCTCGCATCGAGCGAAGCCCGCCTCGTTGCCGCCTCCGCCAACCTTGCCGCGGCACGCGGCGCGCTGCTCCCCAGCATCAGCCTGTCTGCCGGCGCCAGCGCCGCCAGTGCCGAACTGCTGTCGCTGTCCGGCCACAACAGCGTGCTGTCGCTATCGGCCTCGCTGCTGCAAACCATCTTCGACGGCGGGCGCCTCGCCGCCGACGTCGACATCCAGCGCTCCCGCCAGCGCGAACTGGTCGAAACCCATCGGCAAACGGTGCTGGCCGCGCTGAAGGAAGTCGAGGACGCCCTCTCCAATGCCGTCCGCGACGCCAACCAGGAAACCGCCCAGCGCGAGATCCTGACCGAGGCCCAGCGCAGCCTGCGCCTGGCCGAGCTACGCTATCGCGAAGGCGCCGACAGCCTGCTGACGGTGCTGGATGCGCAGCGCGCCTTGTTCTCGGCTCAAGACCAGTTGGCGCAGTTGCGGCTCACGCGGCTGACGGACGCAGTGACGCTCTACCGCGTCCTGGGCGGCGGCTGGAACATGCCCGAAGCCCCCGCCCCCACGGCCGGCTGAGCCCGGCCGCAGCCGCGCCTCGCGGCTGGAGGCGGACAGGAGGCGAACCTAACGCCTCCCGTCCTCCTGCTGTGCAAGCGCGATCCTGGGCCAGTTGATTTCCACCCAGTCCGCCAGCGCCACCACTTTCTCCGCCGCCTCGCGCCCCAAGGGCGTCAGGCTGTACTCGACATGCGGAGGCACCACCGGGTAGGCCTTGCGCAACACCATGCCGTCGCCCTCGAGCCACTGCAGGGTCTGCGCCAGCATCCGCTCGCTCACGCCGTTGATGGCGTGGCGCAGTTCGCTGAAGCGGCAGGTCTTGCCCGACAGAGCGATCAGCACCAGCACACCCCAGCGGCTGGTCAGGTGGCGCAGCACATCCCGCGACGGACAGGTCGCCGCCATCAGGTTGCCGCGCGCCATCTGCTGTTCCAGCGTAATGCCCCGCAGCGCGGGATCGGCGCCGCCATGCGGTGTCTTGGCCATGTTCTTCATACTTACATCCACGTCAGTACTTACAAATAGTAAGTAAAGAAACTACAGTCCTTGCACGTTCATCCCCGAACGGACATCCACAACCCGACTTCACCGCAAAGGACTCCATCATGACCATCGCTGTCACTGGCGCAACCGGCCAACTGGGCCGCATCGTGGTACAAAAGCTGCTGGGCAAGACCTCGGCCCACGACATCGTCGCACTGGCCCGCGACCCCGCCAAAGCCGCCAACCTGGGCGTCGCCGCCAGAGCCGCAGACTACACCAATCCGCAATCGCTGGCCGCCGCCCTCGCCGGCGTCGACAAACTGCTGCTGATCTCATCCAGCGAGATCGGCCAGCGCGCAACACAGCACCGCAACGTGATCGCTGCCGCCCGGCAAGCGGGCGTCAGCCTGCTGGTCTACACCAGCCTCCTGCACGCGGACCGCTCCACTCTGGATCTGGCCGACGAACACCGGGCCACCGAGGCGGACCTGAAAGCCAGCGGTCTTCCTCATGTGATCCTGCGCAACGGCTGGTACACCGAAAACTACACCGGCTCGATCGGCGGTGCCCTGGTGGGCGGCGCCTTCCTGGGCAGCGCCGGCGACGGACGCATCGCCTCCGCCGCGCGCGCGGACTACGCCGAGGCCGCAGTGGCGGTGCTCACCAGCGCAGCGCACGAAGGCAAGACCTATGAACTCGCGGGCGACCATGCCTACACGCTGACGGACCTGGCCGCCGAAATTTCCAGGCAAACCGGCAAGGACACTCCCTACAAGGACCTGCCCGTGGCCGAATACGCGGCGGTATTGGCTGGCGTGGGCATACCGGAAGGCTTTGCCAAGGCCATCGCAGGCTGGGATGCCGAAGTCGCCAAGGGCGTGCTGTTCGACGACGGCCGCCAGCTTTCGCAACTGATCGGCCGACAAACCACCCCTCTGGCCGACACTGTCGCAGCGGCGCTCAAGGCATTGGTCTGAGCCTGACAGTCATGCAGCAGGTACGGAGCACAAGCTCCGCCCGCTGCATGAATGCCCATCGCGCACACCAAGCTCAATGCGCCCCAAACCCGCCGCATATGTGTCAATTACGCAACACATTTGGACATAAATCCGCCATATGGGCGGATATTGTTTTACAAAACTTGTTACGAATCATTATCATTTTGGAACGTCTTTTTAATAAACCTAGCCAGCCACCTGCTGCATAATTTTCAGTTATGCCTATGACAGGAAGCCAGCCAATCTTCCTGTCATAGAGGATCTTGTTTCATGGCACATACCGCAACGCCACGCCTCCGGCACACTGCCCTGCTGATCAGCCTGGCTTTTCCCGCAAGCACGGCCTTCGCCGATGACCAGCAACTCGGTTCGGTTGTCGTCAGCGCGACCGGCTTCGAACAGAAAGTCACCGATGCACCGGCCTCGATTTCCGTCGTCACCTCGGAAGAACTCGCCAAGAAGCCCTACACGACCCTGATCGATGCGGTTCGTGACCTTGAAGGCGTCGATGTCGGCGAAACCTCGGACAAGACCGGCCAAAAGACCATCAGCATGCGCGGCATGGGCTCGGACTACACCCTGATCCTGATCGACGGCAAACGCCAGAACAACCACGGCGACATCTACCCCAACAGCTTCGGTGGCAACCAGTTCAACCACATCCCGCCACTCGACTCCGTCGAGCGCATCGAAGTCATTCGCGGACCGGCGTCCACGCTGTACGGTGCCGATGCCATGGGCGGCGTGATCAACATCATCACCAAGAAAGACATCACGAAGTGGACCGGCTCGATCACCTACGGCCGCAGCCTGCAGACCAACAACGATTTCGGCGATGACATCACGACGGACTTCGCCGTCCGCGGTCCGATTCTCCCCGGAAAACTGGGCGTGGCCTTGCGCGGCAGCGTCTATGAACGCCAGGCTTCGACACCGGAGTTCAAGTCGACCACCGACCCCGACGGCATCGTGCACACCCGCGCGCTCGCTTTCGGCGGCGGCGGCAAAACGGTCGACAACACCAACAAGGCGTATGGCATCAGCCTGTTCTTCACGCCTACCGAACACCAACGCATCACTTTCGACTACGACGACTCGGTTCAGGAATACGACAACAAGCCTGTCTACGATCCAGCGAGCGGGGAGGTCGCCTATCCGCTGGGCACGGTTGACAGCATCGATACAATTTGGCGCAGGTCGAACTCCGGCGGCGGGCGCGCCGACCCCCGTGTCGGCTACCTCGACGAGCAGGAATTCACACGTGAATCGTGGTCGCTTTCGCACGAAGGAAAATGGGATTTCGGCACGAGCTTCGTTTCACTGTCTTATGTCGAAACCGACAACAACGGCCGCACGATGCCCTTCACCGTGGCTGAACGCAGGCAACTGCTCGAAATGATCGATGGTACGGGTGCCTATGCCGGCATGAGCCTGGCAGACCGCAAAGCTGCGGCCCAAAACACCTTCCTGCCGCGCAAGAAGCGCACGCTGCAGAGCAACCAGTACACGCTGGACGCGAAGCTGGACATTCCGTTGCAGAACCTCGCGGGCGACCATCTGCTGGTGCTTGGCGGCCAGGTCATCGACGGCGAATTGAAGGACGGCGTGTTCGGCATGGAATCCGGTACACCGGGCAAGATCCAGGAAAACAAGATGTGGTCCCTGTTCGTCGAGGACAACTGGATGCCGAACGACGCCTTCACGCTTACCGCGGGCGTGCGTTATGACGACCATGACGTATTCGGTGATCACATCTCACCGCGCCTCTATGGTGTCTACAAGGTCGCGCCGCAATGGACCGTGAAGGGCGGCGTCAGCACCGGCTACAAGACGCCCAAGACCACGCAGCTCTATGACGGCATCGTCGGCTTCGGCGGCCAGGGCACATCGCCGATGTACGGCAACCCCAACCTCGAACCGGAAACCAGCCGCAACACTGAGCTGGCGGTCTACTGGAACCACCCGGCCGGACACAACTTCAACGCCACCGTGTTCCGCAACGACTTCGAAGACAAGATTGCCAACCAGCCTTGCGGTCCCGGCACGCCGCAAGCTTGCGCAAGCGCGGGAGAGTACGCCGACATCGGCTACAACCCGGGCACCAACCGCGCCACGAACATTGACAAGGTCGTGATTCAGGGCGTGGAACTGGCGGGCCGCTGGCAGATCGCGGACAACTGGGCGCTGCGCGGCAACTACACCTATACGGACAGCGAACAGAAGAGCGGCGCACAAAAGGGACTCCCCCTGAACTACACCGCCAAGCACATGTTCAATACCACGCTGGACTGGCAGGCCCTGGACAACCTCAACGTTTTCCTGACCATGGAAGCGCGCTCGAAGCGCTATCGCGGCTTGGTCGACAACAAGGTTTCCCACTACAAGGACTACGAGGTGTTTCACCTGGGCGCAAGCCTGCGGGTGAACGAACACGTCACCATCAACGGTCGTATCAACAACCTGCTTGATGAGGACTTCACGACCTACAAGCACTCGTTTACGTACGATGCAGCCGAAGGTGCGTGGTCGCCCACCTACACCGACGACTACAACAACAAGGACAAGTCCCGCAACTTCTGGGTCAGCGTCAACGCCACCTTCTAAGCAGGACATCCCCATCACGACGGGCCGCGCCGATTTTCGGCGCGGCCCGTTTTTTTCGTCTGGCATCAACAGATCGATCCAACAGCACGCACGGCTCTCCTTCCAACCTCAAAAACCTCAAAGACGACACAGAAAACAGGCTTATCGAAATAATTGTCAACATTGAAACAGTTGATACAAATCATTATCATTATTTTGGATTTAATCGATCTTAGCGAAGCTCCTGCAGGATCATCATGCGGCTCACTTCTGCCAGGACGCCAAGCACCCCTATTGACATACAGGATTCCCCGTTCATGGCACAGACATCCACGCCACGCCTTCGACGCACAGCCCTGCTGTTGGGCCTCGCTTTTTCCACTGGTACAGCGTTCGCTCAAGAACAGGAACTCGGATCGGTGGTTGTTTCCGCCTCCGGCTTCGAACAGGACTTGAAGGAAGCGCCTGCTTCGATTTCGGTCGTTACCCGCGAAGAACTGGAAACGAAGCAGTTCCGCGATCTGGCAGAAGCTCTACAAGACGTCGAAGGCATCGACGTACGGGGCAGTACCGGCAAGACTGGCGGTCTGAACATCAGCATCCGCGGCATGCCAAGCGATTACACACTGATTCTGATCGACGGCCGTCGACAGAACGTTGCTGGTGATGTCACCCCCAACGGCTTTGGCGACGCGCTGACCAGCTTCATCCCTCCGATATCGGCCATCGAGCGCATCGAGGTCATTCGCGGCCCGATGTCTACGCTGTATGGCTCCGATGCCATGGGTGGCGTGGTCAATATCATCACGCGCAAGGTTGCAAAGGAGTGGAACGGCTCACTCGGAGTCGAAGCAGGCATCCCGCAAGACGGCGACTGGGGTGCATCGCAAAAGATCAACCTCTATGCGAATGGCCCTATCGCACAGGATCTACTGGGCATCGCCGTACGCGGCAGCCTGTTCCAGCGGGGCGAAACGGAGCGAATTCGTGATGCCACGGGTAATGCACGGGACCCCGCGCCGGCAAAGACTCGCCAACATAGCATCGGCACCCGCCTGACGCTCACGCCCAACGCAAGTCACGACATCTGGCTCGATATCGACCAAGCGCGCACGTGGTACGACAACGAAGACTGCCGGCTTGGTGGACGCGATTATCTGAACAGCAACTGCGTCACGGCCAACACGACCGTGACCGGCTACAAGGACTACATGCGTCTCGACCGGGAGCAGATTGCGATTGGCCATAGCAGCCGACTGTCGTTCGGCCTGTTCGAATCGAGCCTGATGCGCACGACCACCGAAACCAAAGGGCGCACCATTCCAACCGCCGCACGCCCGGCAGGAAGCCCAGACATCGGCGCGGATCGCGAACTCGAAACCGTCAATGTAGTGTTCGACACGAAACTCGTCGCCCCACTTGGAGAATCGCATGTAGCAACCGTTGGTGGCCAGTGGTGGGATGCCGAACTGACCGACAGCCTGCTGCCCGACGACCATGAACAGACCATGTGGTCGCTGTTCATCGAAGATGAATGGCGTCTCACCGACAGCCTGGCCGCAACCCTGGGCGCACGCTACGACCACCATGACGCCTTCGGCGGCGAGGTCAGCCCGCGTGCCTATCTGGTATGGAATGCCGCATCGAACTGGACAGTGAAAGGCGGCGTCAGCCAGGGCTTCAAAGCCCCCCGCCTGAACCAGCTCATCGACGGCATCAGCGGCATCAGCGGGCAAGGCACCTCGATCAGCATCGGCAATCCCGATCTCAAACCGGAAACCAGTACCAGTACCGAACTCGGCATCCTGTTCGACAACCAGGAAAACTTGAGTGCATCGGCAACCCTGTTCCACAACAAGATCGAAGACAAGATCAGCAGTGGCGGGGACTGCACGGTCAACTTCATCTCCAGTTGCGTCGCCAATCCGGACGCAACCTACTCGATCAACAATGATGAAGCCAAGACCTGGGGTATCGAACTGACATCCCGCATCGTGCTGGCGCCACGTTGGTCCCTGAATCTGAACTACACATGGACTGACAGCGAGGTAAGAGAAAACGGCCAGAAGAACGGCGAACTCAGCGATACCGCCAAACATATTGCTAACGCTCAGCTACGCTGGGATACGACCGATAAGCTGAGCCTGTGGGTGCGTGGAGAGTATCGTGGCGACAGCCGCCGCTTCGATGGCGATCCCGACAGCTTCTCCGGCAACACGCTACGGGAGTACCAGGCTCTCGGCGACCTCAAAGGCTACTCGCTGTTCCATCTGGGCGGCTCGTACAAGGTTGCCAGCAACGTGACGGTCAATGCGAACATTTTCAACCTGTTCGACAAGGACTTCACCAAGTTCAAGACGTGGACGAATGTAGCCGGCGTCGAGCAACTCGGCAGCGAATATTATCGGTCGGCACAATCCACCAAGGGCACGGTAACTGCCGGCCGCACGCTCTGGATCTCCGCGAACGTCAACTTCTGATCCTGCATGGCGGTACGTCGTCCAAGTGCCGCCGCACCACCGATCGCAACGAGTTCGAGCAAGCCACACCGGCCATGCCGGTGTGGCTTTTTTCTCATCCCATACTCATTCACATACGAGCCCGGGCACTTGCACGCCCACATTGCAGACATTGAAGCTCAGCCAGATATTGGCAGCCATGCTTCACAGACGTACAAAAAACTACAACAAATTTTGGAAGTTAGATTGTTGAGAATAATTATCAACATTAGAATGGCGGGCTCATGGTCCCGACATCCAGCGGATATATCCACCGCATCGGGCATTCGAACCGACGGAACCGCGCCTTACCGATGCCGACCTACCCCGAACCACTGAGCCGCCGCACGCCTCCCCCGACAAGCCCAGCGCCGGCATCCAGCCCGCAAGCCGTCGCGCGCCAGCAGGCCCGCCGAGGCAACTGGCTGAAGACGCTCCACCAGTGGCACTGGATCAGTTCCGCGGTTTCGCTGTTCGGCATGCTGATGTTCGCGATCACGGGCATCACGCTCAACCACTCCGGCGCCATCGAGGCCAAGCCCCGCATCGAGACCCGCAGCGCCGCCATGCCCGACACGCTTGCCGAGACGCTGCGCCGGATGGTGGCCGACGAGACGCCGCCGGAAAGCCCCCTGCCTGCCGACGCGGCCGACTGGGTGGCCGAGGCGCTGGGCGTCCAGGTATCGGGCAAGGCGGCGGAATGGTCGGAAGAAGAAATCTACCTTGCCCTGCCCCGCCCCGGCGGCGACGCCTGGCTGCGCCTCGACCTGCAAGGCAGCGAGGCGGAATACGAACTGACCGACCGTGGCTGGATCGCGTGGCTCAACGACCTCCACAAGGGGCGCAACTCCGGTGAAGCCTGGAGCTGGTTCATCGACATCTTCGCCGTGGCCTGTGTGGTGTTTTCGGTAACCGGCCTGCTCATCCTGCAGGTGCATGCCGCCAACCGCGCATCGGTATGGCCGGTCGTCGGCCTGGGCGTGGTGCTGCCGACCCTGCTCATCCTGCTTTTCGTCCATTGATTCATTTCTGGAGCCCTCCATGCACAAACCCCTGCTTCTCGCATTCGGCCTGCTGGCTACCGGCCCGGCGCTCGCCGCCGGCATCGAGGTGGAGATCGAACTGCCACGCATCGACGTGTCGGACTACCGCCGCCCCTACGTCGCCGCCTGGCTGGAACGTCCCGACAACTCGGTCGCCGCCAACCTGGCCGTGTGGTACGACGTCAAGATGCGCAACGCCGAGGGTGCCAAGTGGCTCAAGGACATGCGCCTGTGGTGGCGCCGCACCGGGCGCGACCTGGAGCAGCCGGTCGACGGCGTGACCAGCGCCACCCGCAACCCCGGCGTGCACAAGCTGAGCTTTACCGAAGGCCAGGTGCCGCTCGGCAAGCTGGCTGCCGGTGAATACCGCCTCGTCGTCGAGGCCTCGCGCGAACATGGCGGCCGTGAGGTGGTGACCGTGCCACTGCAGTGGCCGCCTGCCTCGGCGACGCGCAACGAAGCGCGCGGCGAGCACGAAATCGGCACCGTTGCCGTACAACTCAAGCCCTGACCCATCCGACCTGAGGAGATACCGATGAAACTGAACAAGCACCTCGCCGCGGCCGCCCTTGGCCTTGCCATCGCCGCACCGGCCGCGCAGGCACATGAGTTCTGGCTGCTGCCGTCTTCCACCGTGCTGTCCAGCCCAGGCTACATCACCGTGGACGCTGCCGTTTCCAACGACATCTTCTACTTCAACTACCGCCCGCTGGGCATCCGCGACAACCTGGTCATCTCGGCCCCCGACGGCAGCACGGTGGCCCCCGAGAGCCTGACTCAGGGCAAGCTGCGCACGGTGTTCGACGCCAATCTCCAAGCCACCGGCACCTACCGCCTGGCCATCGCCAACTCCAGCCTGATGGCGAGCTGGAAGGAAAACGGCGAAACCAAGCGCTGGCGCGGCACGCACGCCGAAATGGCGGAGAAGGTTCCGGCCAATGCCCAGGATCTGGTGGTGCGCGAAGGCATCTCGCGCCTGGAGACCTTCGTCACGGTCGGCCGCCCGAGCGAAATCAAGCCCACGGGCAAGGGCCTGGAACTGCTGCCGGTCACCCACCCCAACGACCTGTACGAAGGTTCGCCGGCGGTGTTCACCTTCGTCGTCGACGGCAAGCCCGCCGCCGGGGTCGAGGTGGAGATGATCCGTGCCGGCACCCGCTACCGCGACCAGTTGGAGAAGATCACCCTCGTCACCAATGCGGACGGGCAGGTGTCCTACACTTGGAAGGAGCCGGGCATGTACTACGTGAAGACCGGCGTCACAGGCAAGAGCGACACGATGGAGAACGTGGAGCGCCGCCTGTCCTACGTCACCACGCTGGAAGTCCTGGCGCAATGATCGCTGCCGGCCCGTCCGACGGGCGGCCTGACAGCCGATGATCAGCCTGGAGCTTTCCCGCGTCGGCCCGGCCGCCGGGGTGGTCGCCGCCTATGCGGCGTTCTGCCTGCGGATCTGGGCCGCGCACCGCAAACGCGCCGCCGCGCATAGCGCGACCGGCGCCGATGCCGTGCTCGTGGCCTATGCCAGCCAGAGCGGTTTTGGCCGAGAACTCTCGGAGGAAGCCGCCAAGGCGCTGGAGTCGACGGGCATCGGCGTGCGCCTGTGCCCGCTCGACGCACTCGATGCCGACGGCTTGAAGGCCTGTCGCCAGGCCTTGTTCGTCGTCAGCACCTGCGGCGAAGGCGACGCCCCCGACAACGCCGCAGGCTTCGTCAGGCGTGTGATGGAGCATGCGCCATCACTGCACGGCTTGCACTACGGCGTCCTTGCCCTGGGCGACAGCAGCTATACGCACTACTGCGGCTTTGGCCGCCGCCTGGATGCGTGGCTTGGAGCATGCGGGGCGACACCGATGTTCCCCCGCATCGACATGGACCGCGCCGACGGCAGCGCGCTGGCCACCTGGCGCCACCGCCTTGCCGCCTTCGCCGGCCTCGCGGAGCTGCCGGAAAGCGATCTGCCCACGCTCGGCTTCTGGCGTGTGCGCAGCCACCGCCACCTCAACCCCGGCAGTGCCGGCGAACCGGCCTGGCATGTCGAACTCGAGGCGCTGGACGGCGATGGCCCGGACGCGCGTTCCGTTCCCCTGCCAGACTGGCAGGCGGGTGATCTGCTGCAGTTGTATCCGCCGGGCGACGCCAGCTCGCCCCGGGACTATTCGATCGCCTCGCTCCCCGGAGACGACACGGTCCAGTTGCTGGTACGCCGGGCACGGGGGCAGGATGGTTCGCCGGGCGTGATGTCTTCGCTGCTGACCAGCCCGGCCGGCCTGGGTGCCGTCCTGCATGGACGCATCCGCCCGCACCCCAATTTCCGTATCGGCGACAACGCTGACCGGCCCTTGCTGCTCATCGGCAACGGCACCGGCCTTGCCGGGCTGCTCGCCCATCTGCGGCAGCGCGTCCGCTACGGCGACGGCCGCAACTGGCTGGTGTTCGGAGAGCGCAACAAGGCGCATGACGATTTCCACGGCGCCGAAATCGAGGCGCTCGAAGAACAGGACCTGCTGGCCCGCTGCGATCGGGTCTATTCGCGCGACGACCCCGCCGAATACGTGCAGGACCGCCTCGCGCGCGCGGCCGACACCGTGCGCGACTGGGTCGCTGGCGACGCCGCGATCTACGTCTGCGGCAACGCCGTGGGCATGGGGCCTGCGGTACATGAAACCCTTGCCGCGATCCTCGGGTCCGACACCCTGGAACGGCTCGCGCAGGAAGGCCGCTACCGCCGCGACATCTACTGAACATGACCGGCCATCCCGGCCGTCATGCGACCGGTTCCGCTCCACTCTCTACAAGGAAGAAAGCATGATGAAGAAGAGCCTTGCCATTCTCGCCCTCGGCACCGTCGGCGCCCTGAGCCACGTGCCCGCGTTCGCCGCCGACCCCGCGCCCGAGCGCGTGTCGCACTACGAGGCCCAGAAGGGCGAGTCGATCGAACAGACCATTGCCATCCTGCTGGAAACGAACGCCAAGCTGAAGGAGCTGCTGGCCGGCGAAATGGGCGAGTACGACATCCACGACATCCACAGCCTGAGCTACACGCTCGAAGACTCACTGATGGCCATTGCGAATGAAGTGAAGCAGTTGCACGGCACCGTCGCCGACATGCACTTCGCCAGCGAAGGCCAGGACCGCGACGCCGTCATCGACTATGGCAAAGCCTATCTGAGCGGCGTCGAGAAAATCATCAAGTAAGCCGCCCCATGCCACCGGGCGTGCGCGCCGCATGCCCGGTGGCCGTGCCCTCGCGGCCCGCGGGGGCTGTGCGCCGGTCGCAACCCGGGCGGCACGAATGGGCAGTCTGGAACAAGACCGATTCTCATCATTGGGCTATAGTTGGCGGTTTCGATCCCTGCCAGGCCTGCCTCTCCCATGCCCTCTTTGTCCCCATCCTGTCACCGCTGCCTGCCTGCGGCCCGCCGCCAGGACGAAATGCCCTGCCGCAGTGGAGCGCGCCGATGAGCCGCGTCGTTTCGTCGCTCCCCGGCCGCATCCGCATCCGCGACAAGGCGCTGCGCAACCGCGCCCGCCTCGCCGAAATCGAAAGCGCGCTCAGGCGCCTTGATGGCGTGGTCGTCGTGGAGCCGAACGTTTCGGCGGGCAGCATCGTGCTGCACTACGCGCCGGACAAGACCGATCCGCTCCGCCTCGAAAACGAGGTCGACACCGTGATCGACACTGCGCTGGCGGCCCCGCAGCGCCCTGCCGGCTCTCGATCGCTGCGCATGCAGGTGAATCGCTGCGCCAAGATCGGCATGATGGGCAGTCTCGCCACGTCACTCGCGCTCGCCGCTACCGGCAACAAACGCTGGCATGCGATATCGGGCGGGCTGTTCGTCGCCTGCCTGGGCATCCATCTCGGTGTCCATCGCCGCCATCTGCTGCGCTGAGGCAGGAGAGCCCGCTCAAGGCGCGCGCTCGGCCGCCTCGCCCCGGTACGCAATACAGCCCGCCGCGAGCCTGATCAGGCGCCTCGCCAACGCGACGGCGCCTGGTTGTGCCGGGCCATCGCCGGGCAAGTAGATCTCGATGCAGAGGTAAAGAAAGGACGGGTTGTGCCAGATCCGCTCCGGAATCGCGGTGTGCGTACGGACGGCATCCGGGGCGCCGAGCACGATGATGCGCGCACTTGCAGGCTCCGCCCGTGCCAGCACGGTTTTCAGGTGCGCGCCCAGCACCGCATCGCCGCAGATGAGATCGGCGCTGGGGCCGTTCTCGTCGAAGCCGGTATGGAGGTCGATCAGCAACTGGTGATGGCTGCGCATGTGAGGCAGCAGTTGAAGATACAGTGCCTCGTGCACCATGTCGTAGCGGAAGCTCTGGTCCGGCCGCGGCCTGCGCCCCGACAGGCCGTCGGGAATCTCGAGCACGTCGACCTCGCCTGCCCGCAGGCCGTCGACCACCTCGCGGCCGAAACTAAGCTCTTCGCGATGGATGCCGATCACGACGAGCGCGGGGGCGGAACTGATGGCCACCTTGGTCCGCTCCTCAGGCTGGCGGTCTCCCGGCCAGCCCTTCTGCCGCACCCGCAGCCGCTTCACTGCCGGCCCACTCGTACACCACCAGCGTTTCCGGATCGCACTTGCAGCACGTCGTGCCACAGCCCGAGGCGGCACCGACGATGCGCCGGACGCGCCCCTTGCGTTCGAGCGTGCCCAGCATCGGCCCGAGGGCCTCGGGTGTGCTTTCGAGCGCATGCGCCATGTCGGCCACGCTTGCCCGGCGGCGTTCGCGCAGATAGGCGCTGAGACGGGACAAGATCATCACGGCCTCCTCAAACCTGCTGCGGCAGCGGGAGACGGTCGCCGTCCCCCCGCGCACCATAGCGCCGCAGCGACCAGAGCGCCAGCGCGAAGCACGCAACGACGCCGCCGATCCAGGCAAGCGACGAGGCCGGATGCTGCGCCCAAGTCGCGGCCTGGTAGAACAGGGTCGCGAGGCCATAGCCCAGCCCCGTCGTCCATGCGACGACGAAGACCGTCCACCGCGCCCCCGATTCCTGAAAGACGGCCGCCGTCGCCGCCGTGCAGGGGAAGTACAGCAGAATGAACAACAGATAGGCGAACGCGCCCGCCGCGCCATCGAAACGCGCCACCATGGCGCCGAAGGTGCCCGTCGACACTTCCTGGTCCTCGGCCACCGCCCACTGGTCGCTCAGGTCGCCGACGTCGAGGCCGATCGGATCGGCCCAGGCGCCCAGCGCCTCGACGAGATTCTCGGGAATGGTGGCAAAGGCTGCGGCGATGCTCTCGCGCAGATCGAAGGCTTCTTCCTCGTCCGCCTCGCCGCCCGCGTCCTGGACCGCGAGCGCCGAGTAGGCAGCGTCGAGCGTGCCCACCACGGCCTCCTTGGCCAGCACGCCGGTGAAGATGCCGACCGCGGCCGGCCAGTTTGCCTCGGTCAGCCCCATCGGCGCGAACGCGGGCGTGATGCTGCGCCCGACCGCGGCCAGCACCGAGGCATCGCTGTCCTCGTTGCCATAGCTGCCGTCGGTACCGACGGAGTTGAGCACGTTCAGCACCAACACCATCGGCACGATGACGCGCCCGGCGCGGATGATGAACCCCTTCAGGCGGTCCCAGGCATGGCGCAGTACGCCCTTGACCGTCGGCAGATGGTAGGGCGGCAGTTCCATGATGAAGGGCGTCGGCTCGCCCTTCAGCAGCGTGTTGCGCAGTACCAGCCCGGTGAGCACCGCCACCGCGATGCCGATCAGGTAGAGCGCGAAGACGACGTTCTGCCCGCCGGTGGGGAAGAACGCGGCGGCAAACAGGACATAGACCGGCAGGCGCGCGCCGCAGGACATGAAGGGCGCCATCGCGATCGTCATCAGGCGGTCGCGGCGATGTTCCAGCGTGCGCGTCGCCATGATGGCCGGCACCGTGCACCCGAAACCGACGATCAGGGGCACGAAGGATTTGCCCGGCAGGCCCACCCAGCGCATGAAGCGGTCCATGACGAAGGCCGCGCGCGCCATGTAGCCCGAATCCTCGAGCACCGACAGGAACAGGAACAGGAAGCCGATCACCGGGATGAAGGTGGCGACGACCTGGATGCCGCCGCCGATGCCCTGCGCCAGCAGCACCGTCAGCCATGCGGGCGAGCCCAGGCCGTCCAGCAGTTCGGCGAGGCCATCGACCACCAGCGCCCCGGTGAACTGGTCGAAGAAGTCGATGAAGGCACCGCCGATGTTGATGGTGAACAGGAACATCAGGTACATCATCAACAGGAAGATCGGGATGCCCAGCGCGCGGTTGAGGACGACGCGGTCGATGCGGTCCGTCATGTCGCGGCCGACACGGCCGCTGACCTCCACCGCTTGTCCGGCGACGCGGTTGGCGAGCCCGTAGCGGGCATCGGCGACCATGATGTCGATGTCCTCGCCCAGCGCGGCGCCATGCGCCTGCGCCTCGGCGGCGAGCGGAGCGCCAGCGGCGGCGCGCGCCAGATCGTCGCCTTCGAGCAGCCTGACCGCGAGCCAGCGCGGCGACGTGCCGACGGTCTGCGCGGCGGCTTCGAGCCGGGGCACGAGCATGCCGAGCGCCTTTTCGAGTTCGGGCTGGTACTCGACCTGCGCCGTCGCCGGCCTGCGCGCCTGCACCGCATCGCGGATCGCCGCTTTCAGCGCATCAATCCCCTCGCCCTCCGAGGCCACGACCGGAATCACCGGACAGCCCAGATTGCGCGACAGCGCTTCGACGTCGATGCGCAGCCCCTTGTCGCGGGCGACATCGACCATGTTGAGCACGACCAGCAGCGGCACCCGCATCTCGGCGAGCTGGGTGGTGAGGTAGAGGTTGCGCTCGAGGTTGGCGGCATCGACGATGTTGACGATCAGCCCCGCCTCTGCGGCATGCACGTAATCGCGCGCCACGCTTTCATCGAGCGAAACCTCGCGGTCGACGACGTCCAGCGAGTAGGTTCCCGGCAGGTCGACGACCTCGAAACGCAGGCCATCCTGGCGGTACTCGCCGCTTTTCTTCTCGACCGTTACGCCGGGCCAGTTGCCGACGCGCTGGCGCGATCCGGTCAGTGCGTTGAACAGCGTGGTCTTGCCGCAGTTCGGGTTGCCCACCAGGGCGATGACGTATTCGTTATTCATCACAGTTTCTCGACAGTCAGTGCGTCCGCCTCACCCTTGCGCAGGGTCAGCGCGAAACCGCGCACCCGGATCTCGACCGGATCGCCCATCGGCGCGACCCGCATCACCAGCAGCTCGGCCCCTGGCGTCAAGCCCATCGACAGGAGCTTGCGGCGGTAAGGCCCTCCCGTGTCCGCAAAACCGCACACCTTGGCGCGGTCCCCTACTGCAAGTTGCTTGAGCATCATCTGGCGTACTCCAATCGAATCGGGGGTGGCGCGGCTCAGTCCTGAAGCCGCGCCACCAGGATCTTGTGTGCCATGCCGCCGCCCAGCGCGAAACGCATCTCGCCGCGCCCGACGACCAGGCCGGCTCCCTGGCGCTGGCGCACGACCAGTTCGCTGCCGACGTTGAGGCCCAGCTCCGCGACGCGCAGGGCCATGCCCGTCCCGCCGAGGATGGAGACGACGCGGACGGTTTCTCCTTCGCCCGCCATGGAAAGCGGGAAGGCGGCAGAGGGGCTCGGGGCAGTCATGCGGATACCTTCTTCTGGTGTATGGCTGGCGCCTTTCTCGCACGGCGCCCGCGCGGCAACCCGGCGCCCGCGAGCGCACGCAGCAGGATGGCGATGGTGCTGCCGTTGTGCAGCGCAGACGCGGCAACCGGCGTCAGCCAGCCGAAGGCGGCGGCCGACAGGATCGTCGTGTTGAGGCCGACGGTAAGCTTGAAATTGCTGTCGATCAGCCGGCGCGTCGCCATCGACAGCGCCTTCGCATCCGCCACGCGCGCGATGTCGTCCTCCAGCAGCGCGACGTCCGAGGCAAGCCGCGCGATGTCGGCGCCGTTGTGCATCGAGATGCCGACATGCGCGCCGCTCAGCGCGGGCGCATCGTTGACACCGTCGCCGACGAAGGCGATGCGCGCGCCCTGCGCCGCCAGTTCCTGCAGGATGCGGGCCTTGTCCTGCGGCATCAGCCCGGCATGGAACTCGTCCAGCCCCAGTTCTCCGGCCATCACGCGCGCGCGCTCGGGATGGTCCCCGGTGAGCATCAGCACCCGTTTCACGCCGAGCCGCCGCAGGCGCCGTACGGTGGCGGCACTGTTGGCACGCAGGCCGTCGCGCAGGGCGATGACACCGAGCAGTTCGCCGCCGAAGCCGATGTAGAGCAGGGTCTTGCCGTCGAGATGCAGGCGCTCGATGATCTCGCGCTGCTTCCAGGTGGAAATCCCTTCGTCGTCCTCGATGAAGTGGCGCGAGCCGACGACGATGCGCCGCCCCTCGATGACGCTGGCGACGCCATGGGCAACGATGAATTCGACCTCTTTGTGGTCGAAGTGATGCGGATTGTCCAGGCGCCGCGAGGCCTCGACGACCGCCAGGGCCAGCGGATGGAAATAGTGCTCTTCCACCGAGGCGGCCAGGTTGATGAGGTCTTCCGGCGAGTAGCCGGCCTTGAAGGCGATCGAGTCGGTCACCTCCAGCTTGCCGGTGCTCAGGGTGCCGGTCTTGTCGAACACGAAGGTGTCGGCCTCCGCCAGGCGTTCGAGCGCCTTCGCCCCCTTGACCAGCATGCCCGATTTGCCGGCCTCGTACATCGCGGCCTTGAAGGCGACCGGCGTCGACAGCTTGAGCGCGCAAGAATAGTCGGCCTGCAGCACCGCCGCCACCCGTTCCCAGTCGCGCGACACCAGCCAGGTGGCACCGGCCAGGCCCAGCACCATCGGCACCAGGCGATCCGCCATGCGCGAGGCTTCGAGCTGGGTGGCACTCTTCGCCGCCAGCGAATGCTCGACGAAATCCGCGATCCGCGCGGCCGCAGCCTGGGCGCCGACCCTTTCGGCATAGATGCGCAGGCGGCCCTCCTCGACCAGCGTGCCGGACAGCACGGCATCGCCGCGCCGGCGCGCGACCGGCACGCTTTCGCCGGTCATCGTCGCTTCGTTGACCATGGCCTCGCCGCCAAGCACGGTGCCATCGACCGGAATCACCCGCCCGGTGGCGGCGATGACGGTATCGCCCACCCTGACCTCGGCGGCATCCAGCTGTATTTCGGCGCCATCGCGCTCGACCCAGATCTCGCCCACGTCCGGCTTCAGCAGATGCTTGAGCAAGTCGTCGGAACGGCGCTCGATCGAGGCTTCCAGATACTCGCCCAGGGCAAGCAGGAAGGACGTCATGTTCGCCGCGAGATAGTCTTTGCGTCCGATCGAGATCGCGACCGCCATCGCTTCGAGCACGTGCGAGGTGACGCCTTTCTCGAGGAAATCGTCGACCGCCTCGCCCAGCAGCGGAATCGCCGTGCCCAGCGCGACCGGCGCCTGCAGCCCAGGCTGCAGCGAGCGTGTGGCGAGCAGCGTCGCCGCGCTCAGCGCCACCGGGGCGGCACTGGGCTCGCCGTCACGCATGGCGCTTTTCTGCCCCTGCATGGGCGCCATGCGCAGGATGTCGATTGCGAGGCGCTCGGCTGTCGTGGCCGCAGCATCGAATTCGACCACCAACGAACGGGCAGCCGGATTGACCCGCGCCTTGTCCACGCCGGCAATGACCACCACCGCCCGTTCGATGGCACGCGCGTCCAGCGGCGCGCCAGGGTGGCAGGTGTAGCGCCAGCGCGCACGGCCACGGGTGGCATGGATGGGTTCGAGCGCGGACACCCAGCCGGCGGTACTCATCATGCGTCTCCGTGACGCTCCGCCTCGACTTCGGCGCGGATGTCGGCCATCTGCTCCTTCATTTCCTCGAAGCCGCCCGCCACGCCGGTGTACAGCTTCATCGCCGACTTGACGATCTTGCCGCGCAGTTCCTCGTCGCTCAGCACCCAGGCCGCCGCCGCGCCGATCAGCGCACCAAGCAGGAACTGCTCGGTGTTGCCCGTGCGCAGGAAGGCCGGCATGCCCTGCAACAAACCGCCATCGAGCCCGGCCGGCTGCTGCGGCGGAACGGCAGTGCCATAGGCATTCTGCCCCATGCCTTGCGCAAAGCCCTGCGCGAACCCGGCGTCGGCCGCCATGCCGCCCATCGTTCCATACTGCGCATAGGGCGACGGGCCGCCCGGCGCCTGGTATGCGCCGTCCTGGGTTGCCCTGCCGCCGTTTCCGCGATGTTTCCTGTGCTTCTTAGCCATCTTCCCTCTCCTGTTCGGCCTGCGCCGGATCGCGCAGCAATCGTTCTATGAGCAGCACGCCCGCGGCACCGGCTGCAGCCACGGCCAGCATCCTTGTGTAGTCCTGCCGGCGGAAGGCGGAGGCGGCCTGGCTTCCCGCCGCCAGCGCCGCGCCGCCCTGCAATGCATGGCGCAGCACGCGCTTCATTTCCGCTGGCGACGCGGGCGAAGGGCGGTCCTGGAATGCCGACAGGCAGCCTGCCGCGACGAAACCCTGGGCAAAAGCTCCGCTCGTGGCCCGCAGCGGCAGGCCGGCCGGCGCCTGGGGGGCATAGGACATGATCGGGTTTCTCATGATTCGGCTTCCCTGCCATCCGCCGCCGGCGCGGCCGCAGGTTTGGCCTTCCTGGCCCTCGGGGCGCGCTTCCTGGGCGCGGAGGCCGGTTTCTCTGCCTGCGCCGGCTCATTCTGCACAGTGTCATCACCCGCCGTTCGGGTGTCGGCCGCTACCTCTGCAGCCGCTTCGCCGGTATCCGCCGCGAGGTGCTTGCGCGCACGCGCCGATGCGCTCTCGATGGCTTCGAGGCTGGACACCGTGACGCCGCGCAGCGTGTCCTGGGCCTTCTCCAGGCCAGCCTTGGTCTTGTCGGTCTTGAGCAGGCGGAGCGCGACTGCGCCAGTCAGCACCCCTGCGACAAAGGGAAACAGCGGGAACATGTCAGTTCTCCTTGTGATGGCGGCCGATCCTGCCTTTCAACAGGTAGACGCCTGCGCCGCCCGCGACCATGCCGGCCAGCATGGCGGGGTGTGCTTGGCGCAGAAGCGGACTGATGACACCGAGCGGCCCGACATACGGCCCGAGCTGCGAGAAGGCGCTTTCGAGAAAGTCGGACAGCGGGCCGTGGCGGACGTAAGCCTGCTGGGACGGAATGCCGTGTGCGGCGTGATAGGTTTCCTGCGCCTGCGCCGCAACGGCCGCCTGGCGGAAAGCCGGCAGATGATTCTGCAATGCCGCGGCCTGCAGGTTCTGGAACACCCTGCGCACCTCGGGTTCGGCGACTTGCGTCAGCAGGTAGGCATACAGTTGCACATTGGCGATCTCGCCCACCACGGCACGCTGGCAGTTCGCCAACCAGGTCGGCTCGACCGTGGTCTCCCGTGCAAAGGGGTCGAGCGGCCGCGGAATGCCGAAGCGCTCGCACAGCCCGAGCAAGGCGGCCACATGCTGCTCTTCCGAGCGCAGGATGTTGGTGAACGGCGGACGTTCGCCGAAGGCCTCGATCACCCGCGCGTAGAAACTGCGGGCCGCATATTCGTCATAGAGTGCGATCCGGACCGCCTGGTGTGCAGCGGGAAACGGCGCAGCGGGATCGACACGCTGCGTGCGCAGGATCAGTTCGTCATAGTTTTGCATTGCCGATCTCCAGATAGGTATCGCGCAAGATGCGTTCGAGGATCTCAGCCGCATCCGAGGCGATACCGCCCAGCAGGTCAGCCCATGCCCGCTCCGGGATGACGATGGGGTCGTAATGCACGGTGCAGGAGCGTGCCAGCAGGTTTACCTGGACAGAATCGATACCGGGAGCCCGGTCGAGCAGAGACTGGAATGCACGCGCCTGCGCACGGGGCACATCGACGGATACGGCCCGGCTTTCGAGCTTGAGCCGAATGCGCCCACGAATGTGGTGGGCAATGCACACATCGTCCAGAAAGCTGCGTAACTTTTCAAAATCAGGCATCGGATTCTCCAGCTCGGCCTTCCCCGCGAGTTCCCCGGAAAGCAATGCAGACGGCCAGCGCTTCACCCCGGGAGAATCCCGAAGGTGGTTCCTGGCTGGCAAACTCGGCTGGCTACACGAACCGACTCGAACGGAACGAAACAGGCATCCGCCTTTTCATGCGCGGGAAAGCTGCCTTCCTTAGCGTATGTCATCACTATACTCCGACCTCTCAATCACCGATCTGACGCACGTCAAGCTTTGCTACGGCGTCGTTCAGAACTCCCACGCCACTCCCACGTTGGCAATGCTGCGGCCATTTCCCCGGCCTGCCGCAGCCGACACCTTCAACCCGTCGATGATCGCGTAGCGCAACCCCACCTGGCGGTCGGGCCCCGCGTGTTCCTCGCCGAAAGTCTCGATCGCGAACTCGATCTGCCGGGTGAGCGGAAAGTCTGCCGCCACCCCCCAGAAATCCGCGTGGCTCTCGCCACGGCACCACTCTCGGCCCAGGTTCAGATGCACCCGTGGCCCCGCCTCGAAGGCCCAGGTCGCGAGACCGGCCAGGGCGTTGGCATGCGCGGCGTCCTCCCCGCTCTCGCGCTCCCGCCCGTATTCGTACTTCAAGCCAGCGGAAAGCCCGCTCTCCGATTGCAACGGCACCCACTTGACCGCCGCGCCCACGGCGCGCACCGTGACATCGGGCGCGGCGTCCCGGTCCTTCACCCGGGCATAGGCGATCTCCATCTCGACATTGTCCACGGGACCATAGCCGACCGCCCCTTCGACGCCCTTCAGGGTGCCGTCCTTGCTCCAGCCGAACTCGACCTTGGCACCGCCGCGCTCCAGCGTTCCCGCATCATCGACCGCCATCGGGCGCTCGGCACAAGCCGGCATGCCGATGATGGCGAGCAGGGAGGCAATGGCAGCCAGACCCGCTTGGCCACGGTTCGCTTTCATGATCCAACTCCACGGGGAGGCAATCATGAAAAGGGGGTGCCGGCTCCCCGGCGGCAACACTCCTGCGAGACTCGGGCGATGCAACATAATCGCCTTGCATCAGCCTACGCCCCCCTGTCGCCACCGTTCTGACGCACGTCAAGCTTTGGCGTCCACGTCCTCCATCACCTCCTCACACCCCGTTCCCGCATCCGGTCTCGCGCGCACGAACACCGCACCAAGGAAGACCGCCGCCAGGCCATAGCCGATCGCCCACGCAACCACGCTCATCGCCTGCAGCCCGGCAGCGGCCGCTCCGGGCAGGCCGGATGCCGCGCGTACCAGCGCGGCAACACCGATTGCCACGGCGGCAATTTGTACCCACGGCCGCGTGTCCAGTGCGTAGCCGGCATGCGTCCGTCCGGCGATGCACAGCACACCGAAGATCGATACGCCCATGGCACCGACCGTCAGCAGGTGCAAACCCGCGCTGGGCGCCACCGGCACGCCGAGCAAGGACAGGCCGATGAGCGCATAGCCAAGCGCCATCGACCAATACACCGTGTAGAGCATCAAGGCCCAGCGCGACAGCAGCGCACGCCCGACGTGCCAGTCGTTGAGCAGGTTCAGCACTGCCGCGGCCGCGGCAAGCGCAATCCAGCCGGAAATCGCCGAACCTGGCAGCGCGAGCGCCACCGCGGTGTACAGCGCCACGCCGAAGATGGCGAGATTGCGCCGTGGTGGCCGAGCCCGGTAGTCGAGCAGTTCGTCGTCGTCTTCGTCAGGGCGGCGGGACAGTCCGCCAGTGCGGCCATCCGTATATTGTGCGGCGCGGCGCAGACGCTCGGCCTCGAGCGCGTCATTGACGATACGCATCGAAACCCGGCTCAGCGCCACGATGATGAGCACCATCATCATGCCCACGCCGGCCAGCACCCAAGGCATCGGATACACGCCCCGCAGCACGTCGGCATGGAAACCGGTCACGGCCAGCCACATCGCGGCCAGCCCCCACAGGAAGGACAGGTGGCGCCGCTCCGGGTCATGCCACAGGCGGGGCGCCACCAGCACGACGAGCGCCGCCATGAAGCCGCTGTTGAGCAGCGCGGCAAGCATCTCGCCCATGCTGCCCATCGCGCCGGACAACCAGAACGCAAGCCTTGCCCCCG
Organism: Thauera linaloolentis 47Lol = DSM 12138; assembly: GCF_000310205.1. Taxonomy (GTDB): domain Bacteria; phylum Pseudomonadota; class Gammaproteobacteria; order Burkholderiales; family Rhodocyclaceae; genus Thauera; species Thauera linaloolentis. The sequence continues at coordinate 25,341 of NZ_AMXE01000023.1, forward strand.
CCCACAGCAGCAACATGGCGATGGTCACGCGCCGCCCGAATGCCGCGGTCGAGGTGAACTCGGGGACTGCGGTCAGCACGAAGCCCGCGACGGCCGCGAGCCCGAAACCGAATACCAACTCGTGCGCATGCCAGACGATGGGGCCGCCCGGCACTGCCGGCACACCCACCCCGGCAGCAAGAAAACCGAGCCAGCCGAGCAGCAGGGCAACCCCATAGATCGCGGTGACGAGGAAGAAGGGCCGGAAACTGCACATGAAGAGGGGTTTCGCAGCCAACCGATCGAACACGTTCATCTGCCGATCATCCCCCACAGCGGCTACCACCACGTGCAGCAGGCACAGGCTCGGCCGGCACCACCAGCCGCAGCGCGGACACCGGCCGCGCCGGCGCCGGCGCCTCCGCTCCCCGCTCTCCGGCCCCGGGCATCGCGGGCGGCAAACCGAAGCTCTCGCGCACCGCCGCCGTCTGCAGCAATTCCGCCGTATGGCGGTAGACCCAGGCGTCGTCCCGCCGAGCGGCAGGCACGCTCAGTTCGAAGCGGCACACGATGCGCCCCGGCTCGGGCGCCATCACCAGAATGGCGTCCGATAGGCGCACGGCCTCCATCAGGTCGTGCGTGATCATCAGCACCCCCATCTCACGGTCAGCCTGGTGGTCCAGCAGCAGGCGGTAGAGCTCTTCCTTCAAGCCCACATCCAGCGCCGAGAAGGGTTCGTCGAGCAAGAGCAGGTCGGGTGCCAGCACCAGCGCGCGCGCCAACGCCACCCGGCTCTGCATGCCGCCGGACAATTGGTGCGGGAACTTGTCGAGATCCCGATGGGCAAGACCGAGCCTCAAGGCGATGTCGTGCGCACGATAATGGCGTTCGTCGCACTTCATGCCGGCGGCCTTGAGACCAAGCGCGATATTGTCGAGCGCGCTCTGCCACGGCAGCAGGCGCGGCTGCTGGAACATGAAGGCGGTGGTGGCGAAGGTGTTGGACACCCGGCCCTGCTGCACCGTCAACAAACCCGCGGCCAGGTGCAGCAAGGTGGTCTTGCCACACCCCGAGGGACCGACCAGCGCCGCCACCTCCCCCGCGGGCAGGCGAAAGCCGATGCCGGCCAGCACTTCGTCGCGGCCGAAAGCATGGCTCAAGCCATCAACGCGAAGCTCACGCGGCGGCGCACTCATTGCACTCCCCTCCGACCACACGGCATGCTTCCCGAGGGAACACGCCTCCTCTCTTCCGACTGGCGAACGGGGGCGCTCATGCTCCGTGCTCCCGCCAGCGCTCCACCTCACGCTTGATAGGCTCCAGCACAAGGTATTCGACCGCGAGCAGCAAGCCAACCACGGCTGCGATCCAGGCCATCGTCGCGGCGGTGTCCAGATGCGAGCGCGAAACCGCGAGCGCCGCGCCGACCCCGTCCTGGGTCGCCAGCAGTTCGGCCATCACCACCACTTTCCACGACGTACCGAGTGCGGCAATCCAGGCCGGGAACAGGTAGGACACAACATGCGGCAGATACACGTCGGTAAACATCATTCGCGGTGGCAGGCGAAAGGCTTCCGCCATGCCGCGCAGCTGGTTGTCCAGAGTCCGCGTGCCCTGCAGGGCGCCGATGAAGATCACCGGAAAGGCCGCGACGAACACCGTGAACACCGGCGTACCATCACTCGCCCCGAACCACAGCATCGCCAGTACCAGCCAGGCGATCGGCGGCGTCCCCATCAGCACGGTGACCAGCGGGCGCGACATCATCGAGGCGGTCATCGACAGTCCGGCCAACAGCCCGAGCAGGCTGCCTGCGGCGACCGACAAGGCATAGCCCGTCAGGGCCCGGCGCGCGGTGGCGGCAAGCTCCGGCCAGGCCGCGCCGCTTTCGACAAGGCCCAGCAGAGTTCCGAAGGCAGAGCGCGGATCCGGCATCACCAGCGGGCCGTAGACGAGGCTGACTGCCTCCCACGCGGCAAAGAACAGCAACAGGCTGGCGATTGCGCCCCAGCCGCTCCACAGGTAGGCGGGCAAGCCGGCCGCCCAGGCGCGCAGCAGCCTCATTGCATCACGGCCGCGCCGGTGTAGAAGCCATCGTCGGGCAGTTTCCCGCCGAGCAAAGCTGGATTCTTGCGCAGCAGATGGTCGAACATGAACTCGAGTTCGGCACGGGCATCGCCGATGGACACAGCCTCCAACTGGCTGACGGCGATCGAATCCGTCACCGCCTCGGGGCTCAGCATGTCGATGCGGGCGGCAACCGCCCTTCCACAGGACGCTGCATTGCTGCGACACCAGGCCAGCGAGCGCACGTATTCGGCTTCGATACGGGCAACGAGATCGGGCCGCTCACGCAACGCCCCCATGACCGCGATGCCGGCCTGCGGGATGCGGGCCGCACGCTTGAATACCCGCCCCCACTCCTGCTGCAGGTCCACGCTGCGATGCAGTTCGGGCGCCACCATGCTCAGCGGGAAGGAGCCGGTCTTGCGCAGAGCCATCGACACCGCAGGCTCCGCCAGCAGGGCATGATCGACGCGGCGCATCACCAGCAACTGCATGGCGTCGATCGGGCTGGCGACATAACGCAGCGTCAGGTCCTTGCGCACCTCCAGGCCCTGCTGCTCGGCCAGCAGCTGGAAGACGATGTCCGGCATGTCGCCGCGGAAGGGCATCGCCAGCTCCTTGCCGCGCAGGTCGGCGAGCGATTTCAGCGTCGGATCGCGCGACACCAGCCACAGCACGCCCCATGTCGATACGTTGAGCATCCTCAGCTTCGCACCGCGATTATAGAGGTTGGCCGCGACATTGGTCGGCATCGCGAGTACGTCGGCGCGGCCGTCGAGCGCCATCACGCGCAACTGGTCGGGATCGCGCCAAGGAACGAACTCGACCACCTCCGCGACATCGGCCAGCGCGCCCGAATCGACCATGTGGATCAGCGGATTGGAAACCGCCGCCGACGGGCCGGCAAGCGTCAGCTTCGGCAGCTTCTGCGCATCGGCAGTGCCGGTCACGATCAGGAATGCGAGCACCACGCAGGCGTGCAACAGTATCCGGCTCCAGCCGGGCAATTGGGGGCGTGGTGCTCGCATGTCAGAAACTCCCGGAAAGACTCAATGTGATACCCCGGCCAGGCGCGGCCAGTTCCTGGCCGGAAACGCCGTCGGCCAGGTGCTCGTGGTAGCGCTTGTCCGCAAGGTTGTGCAGGCCGACGGCCACCGCTGCGCCATCGAAGAAACCGACGCTACCGAAGCGCCAGCCCAGCTCGGCATCGGCGGTAACGAAACCGGAAGTGGCGTCTTCGGTGCCGTTGGAGAAGCGCGTCGCCACGCGGTCCTGCTCGGCAACCGCGCGCAGTTGCGCCCGCCAGTAGAAGCCGCGCTCGGCAGGCTGGCCGATGCCCAGCCTCAGTTCCGGCGCCGGCATCTGGTACAGCGGCTCGTCATCCTGGTGGTTCTTGCCGCGCAGCCAGGTAAAGCCGGCATCGGCCACATAGGCGCCGACGGGCACGCTGGCACTACCCTCGACACCGTAGATGGTGACCTTGTCGAGGTTCTCGGTACGCTTGAGCGGCAGGCCCGAACCCGGGTGTGTCGCCCCGGTGACACGACCGGCGACGTAGTCGTCGATGCGCGTATAGAAGGCCGCCAACTGATACCTGAAGCCCTGTGCCGAACTCTTCAGGCCGGCCTCAAAGCTGGTCGACACTTCGGGATCGAGTTGCGGATTGCCTGTGTGGTAATAACCGTCGCCCCGTGCGGAGTCCTCGAAACGTTCGCGCATGTCGGCAGCGCGATAGGCACGCCCGACGTTGGCGTAAGCGTTGAGCGTCTCCGTCAGCGGGTGAATGGCGCCCAGCGACCAGGACAGGTTGTTGTCGGTGCTGTCGAGTCCGCTCGTCTGGGCTGCCGGCCCCCAGCCTTTCTGCTTCGCATCGCCGCTGACACGGTCATAGCGCGCGCCGGCAACGATACGGGTGCGACCCAGTTCGAACTCGTCCTGCACGAAGAGGCCTGTCGCCTCGACCTCGCCATCGGCAAACGGGTCATTGCGCTGATTGTTGTTGAAGAAGGGTGCGTTGTTGTCCATGTAGCGCTCGGGATCTCCCCTCATGCGCCAGGTTTCGGCACCGACCGTCAGCAGGTGCCCTTCGCCGACCGGAAACACATACTTTGCGCGCAGCCCGTCGGTCGTGAAGGTAACGTCGTTGCGCACGTAGTCGCGCCCGAGGTTTTGCGCGTGAGCGCGAATCTGGCGGAATACCTCCTGCCGATATACCTCCGCCGACAACTGCCCGTCACCGAGCTTGGCATCAATGCCCAGTTCGTAGAGTTCGCGGCGCTGCTCGGGAGAATGGATCGTGGCGACGCCGAGCGGCGGCGGGATGCCCGCGCCACTGCGTGCAGAGCCCGGATACCACACATCCTTGTCCTCGTGCCGTTGCAGGTTGACGCGCAGACTGATGTCCTCGGTGAGACGATGACGGTATTTGGCCAGCAGCGTATTGGATTCGTAGCCGGTGCGATCCTCGCGTCCATCCGGGCTGCGGTAGTCATCCACATCACGACCGGCCACGCCCAGTACCAGGGCATGCTCCGCGTTCGAGTGCTGCACCAGCAAGGCGCCAGCAACGCCTTTATCCACGCTGCTGAAACGCACGCCGGCACGTCCACTCGTACGGTCGCCCGCGCTGAAGGCGGCCTCGGGGGTCAGCATATTGACCACGCCGCCCATCGCCCCGCTACCGTGCAGGACCGACCCCGGCCCTTTGACGACTTCCACGCGATCGAGCAGGCCGAGATCCATGAAGGAGGCGATCGCCCCTTGAGGCTGGGCCGAATTGACACGCAAGCCATCGACCATGACGACCACGCTTTCCTTCTTCAGCCCGCGGAGAACGGGATTCTGCCCCCAGGCGCCATCGGACTGGGTGGCCAGGCCGGGCTCGCCACGCAACAGATCGCCGAGGACATTGGCGCCAGCCGTAGCCGGCCGCAGCACCTCGATGGCCTGCGGTGTTTCCTGGGCATCGCCCGCGTAACCTTTGGCGGTGACGACCTGCTGACCGAGTACCGTCTCGGCATTCGCTGCGCCAAACGGAACAACGGACAGGCTCAGCATGGCCAAGGCCAGCGTGCGCAAGTGCAACTCCATGTGCGACTCCATCGGGGTGAAGAGCTGACTGGCGAAAACCGGCCAGTTCGGAATGACTAAAGGATCAACTGGATGGAACAATAGTTAAATGGTAATCACTATCGTTTGATCCCGGTCAATTCCGTACATTCAATGCCCGACTGCACTACTTTTTCGATTTCGGACAACCCTTGCAGGGCTTGTCCTTGTTGCAGCACTTCTTGCCCATTGCCTTGCTCCTGAAAACCTCAGGCTGCACGAGGACGTTCGATCAATGCGTCAGCGAACCCGGCGTCGGAGCGGGGGATGATTCGCTGAGCAGGGCGTACGCACGCCAGTCGCCGACCAGCTTCGCAGCACACTCGCGCACGCAGCCGGCCATTCGCACATCGCTGCCGATCACCTCCAGGTGATCGGCGATGGCTTTCGCCACCGCCGGCGACTGCCGCGCCGGAAAGCGCGACAGCAGGTGCAGTACCGCGGCAAGAGCCAGTTCGGGCTGGTTGGGATACGCCAGCCCTTCTTCCGGCGCAGCCGCCGCGCCGCGGCGGGGTGCGAGGGAGCTCACAGTCGCACCGCATAGTATTCGACGACCTGCTGGACGTCGACCGGGAACGGCACTTCGTCCGGCGATGGCGTACGCGTCACGCTTGCCGTAAAGGCGGACTCATCGACATTCAACCATTCGGGACGCGTCAGCGAGGGCTCGGCGAGCGACTCGACGACAACCGGGATGCGGCGCCCACGTTCGGTCAGCTGGATGCGGTCGCCCGGCTTGATGCGGATCGACGGGATATTGACCGAGCGGCCATTCAGCAGCACATGCTTGTGACGCACCAATTGCCGCGCAGCCACCGTGGTGGGGGCAAAGCCGGCGCGGAACACGAAGTTGTCCAGGCGGCGCTCAAGCAGCTCGAGCAGCTTTTCGCCGGTCGGGCCGCGGTCGCGCTTGGCTTCGCGGAACAAGCGCTGGATCTGCTTCTCGGTCAGGCCATAGTTGAAACGCAGCTTCTGCTTTTCGATCAGTTGCACGCCAAAGCCCGACTTGCGCTTGGGACGCTGGCCATGCTGACCGGGCGGGTAGTTGCGCTCGCCGAGCGATTTGCGCGACAGGCCGGGCAGTTCGGTGCCAAGCGCACGCATCACTTTCAGTCGGGGGCCGGTATAACGGGACAAGATGATCTCCTTCGATCAGTTCGGGAATGAAACGGTTGTAACGAAAGCACGTGAGTGAGACCGATTCGAAGTCGATGCATCACTGCTGGCGCTGGCACCACCCAGGTGCCGGGGATGGGATATCGCCTGGTCGAGTTGTTCGCACGATGTCATCAGTTCCTGATCTATGGTGCTGGCGTCAAGGCAGCGCAGCAGGAGTCCTGCCTGGTGTGCAGCGCGAGGACAGCCCGTCTCGAGATAGCGCGAAACGTGCGTCAACACGCCGGCAAGCAGACGAGTCTGCTCGAGGGTCGAATCCCTTGCCATGAGACACCTCTCTTTTTTGCGAATAATTCTTAATATCATTCAATCAAGGCAGTATGTCAAGGTCTTGCAGCCCACCACCGGCGATCAGGCGACCAGTTTCACGGTAAGCGGAATTTACACGGCACGTCAAACATAAGATAATAGCAGTAGTTCTCATTCGCGTAATTAATCAGAAAAAATTTCCTGCCAGCAGAATCGGCCGGACATTCCCTCGACGGCCCCTCCCCCGGCAACGACAGACTCAAGGCCCCGGGGGCATGCCGTTGCACCGCAGCCCCTTTCCGGAGATCGACCAATGCGCCTGAAACTCCTCATCGCCGGCCTTGCCGCCGCAACCTTCGCCCTGCCTGCCGCCGCGCAAAAAACCGTCGCGCCGCAAGACGTGCTGAACCACTACGGACAGCTCGTACATGCCAGCTACGCCGACTCCGCATCCACCGCGCGCACGCTGAAAAAGGCCGTCGATGCCTTCGTCGAGGCACCGTCGGAAGCCGGGCTGATCGAAGCCCGCAAGCGCTGGCTGGAGGCGCGCGAATGGTACGGCCAGACCGAGGCCTTCCGCTTCTACGGCGGCCCGATCGACGGCGAAGACGGCCCGGAGGGCCGCATCAACGCCTGGCCGATGGACGAGGCCTATGTGGACAGCGTGGAAGGCAACCCGGACACGGGAATCATCAACGACCGCAGCGTGAAGCTCGACGCGGAGACGCTCGCCGGCCTCAACGAGAAGGATGGCGAAGAGAACATCTCGACCGGCTGGCACGCGATCGAATTCCTGCTGTGGGGGCAGGACCTGAGCGCCGATGGCCCGGGCAACCGGGCCTGGACCGACTTCGTCGACGGCAAGGCCCCCAACGCGGACCGCCGGCGCGCCTACCTGCAGATCGTCACCGATCTGCTGATCGAGGATCTCGACGGCCTCGTCCAGTCTTGGGCGCCGGGCGGGCAGAACTACCGTGCAAGCTTCTTGGCCGACCCGGCCAGCCTCACCAAGGTGATCTCCGCGCTCGGCATCCTGAGCCGTGCCGAACTCGCCGGCGAGCGCATCGAAGTCGCTCTCGACTCGCAGAGCCAGGAAGACGAACACTCCTGCTTCTCCGACAATACCCATCGCGATGCGGTCGCCAATGCGCTCGGCATCCGCAACGTCTGGCGCGGCGAGTTCGTGCGCGCCGATGGCTCGCTGCTGAAAGGGCCTTCGCTCAATGCGCTGGTGGCCAGCAAGGACAAGGCGCTTGCGGGCGAGGTCGATGCACGCATGAGCGCGAGCCTGAAAGCCGCCGAAGCCATTCCGGCCCCCTTCGATCAGGCTATTCTGGCCGGCAACCCGGGACGACCGAAAGTCGAGGCCACGGTCACCAGCCTGAAGAGCCAGACCGAAACCCTGGTGCAGGCAGCCGAGGTGCTGGGCATCAAGCGCCTGAACACCGCGCTGCCCGAGTAAGCCTGGCCCCCGAGGGGGCGTGCCGGCATCCGGCACGCCCCCCGATGATGCACAGGCGCAGCGAGGCCACCGCCCCTTGCGCACAGAGAACGGACGATCGATGCAATTCAAATACAGCCTGCGTGCCGCGACGATCGCGGCGGCCGCGATGACGATGGCCCTGAGCCTGCCGGCCACCGGCGGCACCGCAGATTTCGAACCTGGCGAGGACCTGCCCGGCGGAGACACCACGACGGGCGACCAGGGCCGCAATGCCTTCTCCCACCCGGCAGCCAACCTGTCGGTCGACCGGCAGACCCCGTTCTTCATCGGCAATTCGTTCTTCAAGAAAAACTGGGTCGAGGCTCCTGCCTCCACCACGGGGCGCGACGGACTGGGCCCCCATTTCATCGCCCGTTCCTGTGCGGGCTGCCATATCCTCGATGGCAGAGGCTCGCCGCCTCCAGTCCAGGACGGCATCAATATCGAACAGCCCGTCAGCCTGTTGTTCCGCCTGTCCATTCCGGCCAGTGCTGCTCGCCCCGCCGGCAAGGACGGCGTGGTGCCGGAGCCTGCCTACGGTACCCAGTTCAACAACGCGGGGGTAACGGGCGTCCAGCCCGAAGGCGCGGTCGAGATCCGTTATGTCGAACAACCGGGCCAGTTTGCCGACGGCACCCCCTATTCGCTGCGCAAGCCGCTCTACCGGCTGCACGATCTGGCCTACGGCCCACTGCATCCAGACACGCAGATCTCGCCGCGCATCGCTCCGGTGGTGATCGGCCTCGGCCTGCTGGAAGCGATTCCCGAAGCCGACCTGCGTGCGATCGGGGCACGGCAGGCGGAGGAAGGCCTCGGCATATCGGGCCGTCTGAACCGCGTCTGGGACGCTGGCAGGCAGGAATGGATGGCCGGCCGCTTCGGCTGGAAGGCGAACGTCGCCACGGTCCGGCACCAGACTGCGGGGGCCTTCCACGGCGACATGGGCATCACGAGCACGCTGTTCCCGCGCGAGGAGTGCATGCCTGCCCAGGCCGACTGTATTGCGCGCCAGCAGCGCGAAGCCGAGTGGCGCAGCGAGCGCGGCGAAGCCGATGTCGATGTCGACGACCGCGCGCTCGAACGCACGGTCTTCTATACGACGACGCTCGCCGTCCCTTCGCGCCCCGACGCCCGGAACCCGCAGGTCCTGGCCGGCAAGCGCCTGTTCCACGAAGCCCGATGTGCAAGCTGCCACGTTCCCCGGCACGTGACGGGTGAACTGCCGGGCTACCCCGAACTATCCAAGCAGACCATCTACCCGTATACCGACCTCCTGCTGCACGACATGGGCGAAGGACTCGCCGACGGCCGCCCCGACTTCGAGGCCGACGGGCGAGAATGGCGCACGCCGCCGTTGTGGGGAATCGGCCGCGTGAAGACGGTCAACGGCCACACCACCTTCCTCCACGACGGCCGCGCCCGCAATCTGCTGGAAGCCATCCTGTGGCACGGTGGCGAGGCGGAGGCCGCCAAGGCACGGGTACTCGGCCTCTCGAAAACCGAGCGAGACGCCCTGATCCGCTTTCTGGAGTCGCTATGAGTCCCCGCTCTTCCCTGTCGGCCGCACCCTTCCTTGCCGCCGCACTGCTGTCGGCAAGCGCCATCGCTGCGGCGCCCGCACCATTCGTCGCCCCTTCCGCGTGGATGTCCGCGCTCGGACAGCAGGTCCTCGCCCCCGGATATGCCGAACTCGCCCGCTCCTCGGCCGCGCTTGCCCAGGGCATCGGCGCGGCATGCGATGCGCCGGGCGACGGCACGCTCGACGCGGCACGCGCCGCATGGCGGCAGACGGCGCTCGAACTCCGCCGCCTGGCTGCGCTGCCCTTCGGGCCGGCCCTGGAAAGCCGCATCCTGCGCCGGCTCGACTTCTGGCCGACGCGCCCCCCTCAGATCGAATCCTCGCTGCGCGGCCGCGCCGCCGGCACGCTGCAGGATGAGCGTATCGGCGTCACCGCCAAGGGTATGCCTGCACTGGAATATCTGCTGTTCGACCCGGCCAGGGCCCCCCTCGGCTCCGATCCCACAGCCTGCCGCTACGCGGCCTGGCTAGCCGACGACGCCGCCCGCGAACTGGATGCGATCCAGTCCACCTGGTCGCCCTGGGTCGACAGCCTGGGCGAAACCGACCCGGAAACCGAAGCCGCGCTGCTGAGCGACAGCGTGAATATCCTGATCGGCGGCTTCGATACGCTGCGCGTCAAGTACCTGGAGAAACCTGCCCGCAAGCCAACCGACAGAACGGGTTTCGACGCCTGGCGCAGTGGCGGCGAACGCGCTCACCTGCTCGCGCTGTTCGACGGCCTTCGCCTTGGCCTGCAGGGCCGCGAAGGACTGCCCGGGTTGACCGCCATCCTGCGCGGCCGCGGCCTGCTCGCGCTTGCCGACCGGCTCGACGCCCAGACGGAGGCCGTCGCCGGCGCCTTGCAGGGCTTGCCACCCAGCCCGGGCGAGGACGGCGGAGCCGCCATCGCCCGGACCGTCGAGGCGCTGGCCGTGCTGCAGGGGCTGCTGGCCCACGACGTGGCGGAAAAGCTCAAGGTCCGGGTCGGATTCGGAGACAACGATGGCGATTGACCTGCCGCGCCGCCGCCTGCTGAAGACGCTGGCAGCCCTGTCCTGCGGAACACCCGCGACCCAGGCGTGGACGGCCGTGTGCGCCGATACCGCCCCCCCCAGCCTGCTGACCTGCTGGAGCGACTCGCCCACACGCCCATCCGAATTCCATGCCGGCCTGCTCGGCGTGCAATCACCGGCACTCGCGCTGCCAGCCCGCGGCCACGACATCGCCTGGCACCCATCGGCGGACGGCAGCGCGGTGGTCGTGGCCCGCCGCCCCGGAGACTTCCTCGTGCGCTGGCATGTACCGACCGGCGTGGAAGTGGCGCGTTTCGAAGCCGACGACGAGTCGCGTTTCGAGGGGCATATCGCATTCCGGCCGGACGGCCGCGTACTCTACGCCACGGAAACGGACCTCATCACCGGCGACGGGCGGATCGGCGTGTTCGACGCCCTCAGCCTCGAACGTCTCGATGCCTGGCCCTGCGGCGGCGTCGGCCCCCACGCCGTCGAATGGATGGCTGATGGCCGGCTGGCGGTAGCCGTCGGCGGCATCCTGACCCTGCCGGAAACCGGCCGCGTAAAGCGAAACCTCGCCAGCATGGACCCTTCGCTGACCTTTCTCGATCCCGGCGACGGGCAGTTGCTGTCCCAGCACAGGCTGCCGGATGCCTTCATGAGCGTGCGCCACATCGCGCAGGACGCCGGCGGCGGCGTCGCGGTCTCGCTGCAAAACGAGGGCAGGACCGCCCGCCCCCTGTTCGCTCTGCTCGACGGCCGGCAGCTGCGGTACGGCGAAGCCGACGCGGACCTGATCGAACGCTGCGGCGATTACGCGGGCGACATCATCGCCTCGAACGGCGGCTTCGCGGTGAGCTGCACGCGCGCGGGCGTGACCGCGACCTGGAGCGCGGACGGCAAGGCGCAGGCCGTCTTCGCCACGCGCAGGGTATGCGCAATGGCCGAGTACGAAAAACGGCTCGTGGTCACCGGCGACGAAGGCGACCTCTGGCAGCTCGGCATCGCCAACGCTGCCCGCAATGAGCAATGCGACAGACACTGGCAGTTGCCTGTGGCACTGGACAACCACGCCTGCGGTCCAGCAACTGCGCATGCTTGAGTACCGCGCCGGGCACGGGCATGCGCAGGGTCCCCACCGCCCCATACGCTTGCGTATCTTCTAGCCCCCATACCCATTCCTGCTCCCCCCGGAAAAACGTATCATCACTTTGCTCGCCCCCGCATGGGCCAGAGCGGAGCATGACCCAGCGACCTCCTGCGAGACCGGGGGTCTTGTTTCGCCATGCTCGTGCACGGGAGAGCACCGGAAACGGGAACCGCGCTGCTCACCCCTGATCAATAACCCGTTTCTAAAGATGGGAGAGGAAATAGAATGTCGAATGCCTACGCAACCGGACTGGACAAGAATCCGGCCAACTACGTCCCGCTGTCGCCGCTGAGCTTCATCGAGCGCACCGCAACGGTGTACCCCACCCGCACCAGCGTCGTGCACGGCACGCGCAGCTACACCTGGGGCGAGACCTACGCCCGCTGCCGTCGCCTGGCAAGCGCGCTCGTTGCCCACGGCGTCGGCCGCGGCGACACCGTCGCGGTCATGCTGCCCAACGTGCCGCCGATGTTCGAGGCACACTTCGGCGTACCGATGACGGGCGCAGTGCTCAACACGCTGAACACCCGCCTGGACGCCGAAGCCCTCGCCTTCATGCTCAAGCACGGCGAAGCCAAGGTCCTGATCACCGACCCCGAGTTCGCCAGCGTGATCCGCGGCGCACTCGAATTGCTGGAAGGCGACAAGCCGCTGGTCATCGACGCGCTCGATGACGAGTATCCCGGCACCGAGCGCGTCGGCACGCAGTTGTACGAGGACTTCATCGCCGGCGGCAACCCCGACTACAAGTGGAGCCTGCCGAACGACGAATGGGACGCAATCGCGCTCAACTATACCTCCGGCACCACCGGCAACCCGAAGGGGGTGGTCTACCATCACCGCGGCGCCTATCTCAATGCCGCCTCCAACATCATCAGCTGGGGCATGCCGCAGCATTCCGTCTATCTGTGGACGCTGCCGATGTTCCACTGCAACGGCTGGTGCTTCCCGTGGACCATGGCGGCCAATGCCGGCGTCAACGTCTGCCTGCGCAGGGTCGACCCGGCACTGATCTTCGAGCTGATCCGCAGCCAGAAGGTCAGCCACATGTGCGGCGCGCCAATCGTCTACGGCATGCTGATCAACGCCCCCGACCAGCTGCGCGCCGGCATCGAGCACAGCGTCGCCGGCCTCATCGCCGGTGCCGCGCCTCCGGCCGCGATCATCGAGGGCGCCGAGCGCATCGGCTTCGACATCACCCACGTCTATGGCCTGACCGAAACCTACGGCCCGGCTTCGGTCTGCGCCAAACACCCCGAATGGAACGCGCTGCCCATCGACCGCCGCGCCGAACGCAACGGTCGCCAGGGCGTGCGCTACCACATGCAGGAAGCGATCACCGTACTCGATCCGATGACGATGGAGCCGGTGCCCGCCGACGGCGAGACCATGGGCGAGATCATGTTCCGCGGCAACCTCGTCATGAAGGGCTACCTGAAGAACGAGAAGGCCACCGACGAAGCCTTCGCCGGCGGCTGGTTCCACACCGGCGACCTGGCGGTGATGCACCCGGACGGCTATGTGAAGATCAAGGACCGCTCGAAGGACGTGATCATTTCCGGTGGTGAGAACATTTCGTCGCTCGAAGTCGAGGAAGTGCTGTACCGCCACCCCGCGGTGCTGACCGCCGCCGTGGTCGCCAAGCCCGACGAAAAGTGGGGCGAGGTGCCCGCCGCCTACATCGAGGTGAAGGACGGCGCCGGCGTCACCGCCGACGACATCATCGCCCACTGCCGCGAACACCTGGCGCGCTACAAGGTGCCCAAGTTCATCGAGTTCTGCGTCCTGCCCAAGACCTCGACCGGCAAGATCCAGAAGTTCGCGCTGCGCGAAATGGCGAAGTCCTCGTCGGCGATCGAGTAAGGTCTGTGCCCACCATGCCATGGCGGGCAAAGCCGCCACGGCATGGCCCCGGCAAGGGGCTGGCGCCGGTAGCCGAGGCTACCAGCCCAGCCCCTTTCTCATCAGCAGCAGCACCGCCATGCCAAGCAGGAAGGGCAGCCAGGGATTGCGCCAGCGCAGGGCCACGGCGATCACGACCAGACCGGCCAGCAGCTTGGGATTGAAGAGCGTCACTTCGCCGCCGTCGATCAGCAGGTCCGGTACCACCAGCGCCGACAGCGCGGCGGCCGGCGCATAACGCAGGGTGCGCTGCAGCGCCGGCGGCAGACGCCCCTTTTCCCCCAGCAGGATGAAGCTGCCACGCGTCCCCACCGTGGTCATCGACATCAGTACGAGCGTCACCCACAACCACACACCGTCGATCATGCCGCCTCCCCGCGCAGCAGCCAGCGCTCTGCGGCAAACCCCGCCGCGATCCCGATCACGATACCGGCCACCACGCCCAGGCGCAGCGGCAGCCCGCGCAGCAACACCGCCCCCAGCCCGCCCGCCAGCGCGGCGATCAGCATCGGGCGATTGCGCACCATCGGCAGCATCATGACCATGAGCGCAATCGTCACCATGAACTCGAGCGACCAATCGCGCGGAACGAATTCGGCGCCGAAGATGCCGAGCGCGGTACAGCTCTGCCACACGCACCAGTTGAATACCGAAGGCACGATGTAATAACCCCAGCGCCACTGCGGATCATCCGCCTTCAGCAACTTCTCGGCGCCGACCGCGAACACGCCGTCGACGAGCAGATAGCTCGACGCCAGCCGCCGGGCGAACGGCTGCCCATGGAAAATCGGTGCGATCGCGGCACTGAAAATGATGAACCGCAGGTTCAGCGCCAGCGCCGTCAGCATGATCAGCCACAACGGCGCCCCGGCGGCGATCAGCGGCAAGGAGCCCAACTGGGCGGTGCCGGCATAGACCAGCAGGTTCATGCCCAAGGCCTCGATCTCGGACAGGCCGATCGAGCGCATCGCGATGCCGGTCACCACCGCCCAGGGCAGCAGGCCCACCGAAACCGGCAGGAAATCACGCAGCCCTTCGCGGGCGCCGCGGCGAAAAGCAGATTCCATCTTGGGCAATCTCGCAAAACGCCAAAGCATAGCAGCCGGCAGCGCGATTCCGGACCCGCCTAGCGCTCCCGGGCCTTCAGCGCGGAATCGAGGTAGGCGGCAAAGTCGGCGCCAGGCATCGGCCGTGCGAACAGATAGCCCTGCACCTCGTTGCAGCCGCGCGCGCCCAGGAAGGCAAGCTGCTCGGGGTCCTCGACCCCCTCGGCAATCGTTTTCAGCTTCAGGATGCGGCCAAGGTCGACGATCAGGTTCACGATCGCCGCATCCTCGGGGTCACAGGCGATGTCGCGCACGAAGGCGCGGTCGATCTTCAGCTTGTCGATCGGGAAACGGCGCAGGTAGGCAAGACTGGAATAGCCGGTGCCGAAATCATCGATCGCGATGCGCAGGCCGAGCGCCTTCAAGCGCCGCAAGGTCTCCAGTGTCGCGCCGGCGCCGTCCTGCACCAGCAGCGACTCGGTCAGTTCCAGTTCCAGGCATTCGGCGGGCAAACCCGTCTCGGACAGGATGCGGCCGACCATTTCCACCGGATCGCTGCGATGGAACTGCAAGGCCGAAACATTGACCGCCATCACCATCGGCCCCAGCCCCTGCTCGCGCCACTGCTGGGCCTGGCGGCAGGCCTCGCGCAGCACCCATTCACCGATCGGAATGATCAGCCCGCTTTCTTCCGCCAGCGGAATGAAACGCGCCGGCGGCACCGTGCCGAGCACGGCGGAGTGCCACCGCAGCAGGGCCTCGGCGCCGGAGACATGGCCCGTGACGAGATCGATCTGGGGCTGGTAGTGCAATTCGAACTCGCCCTGCTGGATGGCATGGCGCAGGTGGTTCTGCATCGCCAGGCGCTCATGCACGTCGGCGTTCATCTGCGCGGTGAAGAAGCGGAACGCATTGCGCCCGCTGGCCTTGGCCTGGTACATCGCGGTATCCGCCCGCAGCAGCAGGCTGTCGAAATCCCCGCCGTCTTCCGGATAGAGGGCGATGCCGATCGAGCACGAACAGGTCAACGCATGGTCGCCGATGCTGAAGGTGGTCTGCATCGCCTCGATGATCTTTTGCGCAACCGCCGCGACGGCGCCGCGATCGTGCAGGCCCGGCAACACCACCAGAAACTCGTCGCCGCCCTGGCGGCTGACGGTGTCGCTGTCGCGCAGGCAGGACGCCAGCCGCTGACTGACCTCTTGCAGGAAGCGGTCGCCCACGCCATGCCCGAGGGTGTCGTTGATGATCTTGAAATGATCGAGGTCGATGAACATCAGTGCCACGAGGGCCTGCTCCCGCACGGCGAAGGCCAGCGCCTGGTCGACGCGGTCGCGCACCAACAAGCGGTTCGGCAGGCCGGTGAGCGGATCATGCGTCGCCGCGCGCAGCAACTGCGCCTGTGCCTCCTTCAACGCACGCAGGTCGACGTCTACGCAGTACAGCTCCGGTTCGCCATGCTCGTTGTTCAGCAGACTGTGGCTGGAGAACACCGAAACCGCCTTGCCATCGCGGTTGCGCAGTTCGAATTCGGCGGCGGGGATCGGCCTGTCATGCTCGATCCAGTCGCGATGCAAGCGCCTCATCTCGTCCCGGCTGGCGGGCGGGATGATCAGATCGTCGATCGTGTTGCCCAGGACCTCGTCACGCGAGTAGCCGTACAGCGCCTCGCTCGCCGCATTCCAGAACACCACCCGGCGCTCCGTGTCGTAGCCCTGCACGGCGATGTTCTGCAGGTCCTCGAAGAGGCGGCGGAAACGCTGTTCGCTGGCCTTCAGGGCGGTGATGTCGCGCACGATCGCGATCGCGCCGGCGAACACCCCGTCGTCATCGATCATCGGCGACAGCTTGGCACTGAACCAGCGCCTCCCGTGAGGCAGGTCGAGCGCGTATTCCATCGACTGTACCGAACGCTCCTCGCGCACACGCCGCAGCGCATGGCCGACTTCCTCGGGCAGCCCCACATCCTCGGCCCGGCGCCCCATGAAACGCTCGGGCGGCATCAGCAGTTCCGCGGCGTCAGGGCAGTACACATCCGAAAAGTGCAGCTCGCCATCGAGCACGAACACCAGATCGTCGAGCGACTTCAGCATCCACTGCAGACGCGCGGCGAGATCGCGCGCCTTGGTCCGCGATGCCCCGAGACGCACGAACTGGCGGCGCGTGACGATGTAAAGGAGAAAGGCGGTGACGAATACGAAGACCCCGCCCTTCCACGTCTGCAGCGTGACGTAGGCACCGGGATCGGGCGCGAGCCATAGCGCCATGCTGTCGGACAATGTAATCCACAGCCCCGCCACGATCATGTAGGGCACGACAATCCGCAAGGCGCGCCCAGTGGGGGAGTCGGTGCTCGACCATTTACCGTTCATGTTCTGCAAGCCATTGAATCAGCGCCCAGCTTGACGGCTAATCTGGCCCGCGTCGCGGTAACAACGCACGAAGCGTCCGGGATCGGCAAGGCACCGCAGCAGATCGCCCGGCCGGCGCATGCAACGCGGTGTCGCTCAGCCTTCGTCGATGACGTGGAAGGCGAGCGTGGGCGCGGTGAAGTCGTCCAACTGGGCGCCGAGGCCGATCTCGCCTTCGCCGTACAACGCACAGCTGTCGCGGCGCAGCACGACGGGCGCAGCCGAGCCGACGAAGCGGACCCAGCTGCCATTGCTGCTGAAATCGGTGAAGGAGCACTGTCCACCCGACCATTCGACACGCGCATGCCGGCGCGACACGCGCGGATCGTCGATCGAGAACCCTGCCCCTTCGCCACGCCCGATGATCAGCGGGCCATCGCCCGAATGCAGCACCACATGCTGGTCGAGCCGGCGAATATCGAGCCGCTGAACCGGGAGATGGTCTTCCAGCAACTGGTTGAAATCGAACATCGCGGTCACGGTGGACTCGGCAGTGCGTGCCCAATCCACGCGCCACACCCGCATCGGCTCGGCCTTGCCCTTGATCGTGATGCGGTCCAGGCTCTGGCACGCCAGCCGCTGGGCCTCGGGCAGCCCGCCGAAGGCGGCCTCGCCGATCAGCGTCTCACCCGCCTGCGCCCGATCGCTGAGGCGGGCAGCAACATTCACGGCATCGCCATAGCAATCGCCGTCGTGCTCGACGATCGGACCGCGCTCGACGCCGGTCTTGATGCCGAGCGCGCCGCCCTGCGGCAGGCCGGGCACCTGCTCCCTCAACACCTCTTGCATGCGCGAGGCAGCCTCGACCGCGGCGAGCGTGTTGTCGAACAACACCAGCACGCCATCGCCCAGATACTTCACGAGCTGCCCGCCCGCGAGCACGAGATGGCGGCCGATCGTCTGCGTGCAACGGGTGACGATCCGCGTGGCAACGACATTGCCCGCCGATTCAAAAAGACCGGTACTACCCGTCAGGTCGGCAAATACCACGGTCCTTACCGATTGCTTCACGCCTCTCCCCGCTATGGATCATCGAATCCGCGCAAGGCAGGGTCTTCCTCGCCGGCGCGACGAGGGTCCCTGCCTGTGCCGGAAGACGCGATGCTAGCATCAAGCCTCCTGATCGTCATCGCCCAGCGCAGGCAAAACCCTGCGGCCATCCGCATTCGGTGACGGGAAAGCACGGAAAAAGACTCAGCTCGCGTGAATGGTGTGCAGGGCTTCGGCCAGCCGGGGCGCGACGCATACCGCGTTGCTCGGATGGGTGATGCAGTCGGTGCTCCAGATCTGGTCGACGCCGGCGTCGCGCAGCAGGGCGAGCGCGCCGCCGGCGAATACCGCGTGCGTCACGGCCACATCGACGCTTGCCGCGCCGGCGGCACGCAGTCCCCGCGCCGCCTGGGCCAGCGTATGGCCGGAGCTGGCGACGTCGTCGAGCAGCACAACGTTTCTCCCCGCCACATCCAGCCCCTCGGGCAGCGCGATCTCCACCTCGCAATCGCCATGGCGGACCTTGCTGCATACCGCATGGTCGAGGCCATGGGATGCGGCAGCGGCCTGCACCCACTGCGCCGACTCCGCATCCGGGCCCACCAGCAGCGCGCCCGGGCGCTGCGCGGCAACGATGTCGGCAAGCAACGGCGCGCCGGACAGCGCGACCGCATGCGGCACGGGCACCGCCTCCGCCAACGAGGCGACGCGGTGCAGATGGGGGTCCACCGTGAGCACCGCATCGAACAGGCCGGCAAGGAATTCGCCGACGATGCCCTGGCTGACCGCCTCGCCGGGCGTGAACTCGACGTCCTGCCGCATATAGGCCAGATAGGGCGCCACCAGCGTCAGGTGCTCGGCACCGAGGCGGCCCGCGGTACGCACCACCAGAAGCAATTCGAGCAGTTTCTCGTTGGGGCGGTGCAGGCTGCGGTAAACGACCACCTGGCGCGGCAGGGCCTGGGGCAGACGCAGGTGAAGCTCGTCATCGGGAAAGCGGTGCCGCTCGATGACCGCACGTTCGACGCCGGCAGCCCGCGCGAGGCGCTCCGCCTCCACGGTCTCGTCGTCGAAGTGCAACAACAGGGTATCCATCAAGACTCCACGAACAAATGCAGTAGCACAGCAGCCGCACCGGCTCCACGAAACAGTGGAATGCGGCGATGCATGGCGGGCGAATGAAGGCTACACGCACGCTTCCATGGATTGAAGGATCAAATGGCGCGCGGCGAGAAACACGCCACGCTCCGCATTTCCTGGCGCCGTTAAAGTCCATGACGACAACGTCGTTATCGACCGTATCGACGCCAGATTCCAAAACACACAAGGGCGCAGGATTCGGCGCCCATCTCCCCCTTGCAACGCGGAGCATCACTCATGGCCTGGTGGAACAACAACAATGAAACCAACGCCCTGCGCCACAAGCTGGCCGACAGCGAACGGGAACTGGCCGACGCGCGCGCCCGGCTTGCTCATCTGGAGGGCGAACTGGCGCGGCAGCAGACCGAATGCGCCGAAGTACGCAGGCGTGATGCGCTGAACGAGGCGCTATTCACCAACCTGCGCACCTACGCCGAAACCATGGGTTCGGTACAGCACTCGTTCTCCCACCTGGCCGGACAGCTTGCCACCCAGGAGTCCGCCGCGGCCGACTCGACCCGCGCCGCGGACGACAGCAGCAAGGCCATCGCCAGCGTGTCGGACCACCTCGGCACGCTGGCCGCCGAAACGGGCAAGACCACCGACTCGGTACGGCAATTGACCGCACGTGCCGCCCAGATCGATGGCATCGTCCAGTTGATCCGGGAAATCGCCGACCAGACCAACCTGCTCGCGCTCAACGCGGCCATCGAGGCCGCACGCGCCGGCGAACAGGGGCGTGGCTTCGCGGTGGTGGCGGACGAGGTGCGCAAGCTCGCCGAACGCACCGCAGGCGCCACGAACGAGATTTCCGAACTGGTCGGCGCCATCCAGAGCGAAACAGGCCAGGCCGAGCGGGTCATCCGCGACCTGTCGGACAAGGCCGCCAACGCGGCCAGCGAAGGCGGCACCGCACGCATCAGCATGGACGAACTGTGCGGCCTGGCAAGAGGCATGGCGGACACCATGAAGCATGCCGCCCTGCGCAGCTTCGCCGAGCTCGCGAAACTGGACCATCTGGTCTTCAAGCTCGACGTCTATCAGGCGCTGACCGGCCATTCGGGCATCTCGGCCGAATCCCTGTCCACCCACACCACGTGCCGGCTCGGCCACTGGTATCAGGACGAGGGGAGGCAGTTCGCCCACCTGCCCGGCTACCGTCAGCTCGACGCGCCGCACGCGCGGGTGCACCAGAGCGGCAGAGCGGCCCTCGAACGCGTCGCCGGAGGAGACATCGCCGGTGCGGTCGGCGCCATCGCGGACATGGAGGCAGCCAGCATCCAGGTGCTGGACAACCTGCAGCGGATCGCCGACGCCGCCGGCTAGGCCGGGCCGGCGAGGCGTCGCCTCACCCGCCGGCCTCTTCGCCGCGCACACGAAAGCGCAAGGTCCCGATCATCTGCTCATCGCCCGTCAACACCCTGACCTGCCAGCGCCCGGCGGGATCCGGCGGAAAATTCTGCTTGCGGGTCCAGGCGCGATAGCCCTCCTCGCGCCCGCCGCGGATGTCCAGTGCAATACGGTCGATCTCGCGCCCTTCGTGGAGCCAGACATGCTGGATGCGCTCCTGCAGGCCCAATGGGGCGCGGATCGCGGTGTAGGCATAGAGCCCTTGAGCGGCAAGCCGGGCGGCATCGATCTCGACCAGGCTGCCTGCAGGCGCGCGGTTCGCATCGTCGACCTCGATGGCCAGCGCCATGTCGGCAAGGCGCAGCGTGGCAGGGGGAACCCACAAGCGCGCCAGCCATCCCGCCGCCGCGAGCGCCAGCATCAGGCCCACGACGAGCACGCCGCGCCACCAGCGCGGCACCGTGATCGAACCCAGCAGGCTGGGAAAGGCGAGCAGCACCGCAATGCCCAATGCCAGTTCGTAGCTGCGCGCGGTCGGCACCTGCAGAATCAGCGGCATCGCCACCAGCAGCACCGCGAACAGGGTCACCGTGTGATAGGTCAGGAACAGCCAGCGCCGGGGAGCAAGCCGCCGGTAGTAGATCGGATCGATCAGCGCCACCAGCGCCGCCGCGATCAGACCGCTGGTGAACACCGCCTGCCCGCTGTTCCATGAGGTACTCGCAAGGAAGAAGGGCAGCGCGAAGAACAGGCTCTCCTGGTGGATCATCTGCGTCGCGTAGCGCAGCAAGGGCGGCGGCAGGCGCAGACCGAAGCGCTCGTGCAGCATCTCGCTCAACACGCGCTCGAGGACCAGCCAGACCCAGCCAAGCAGCATCGCCACCGCGATGATGCGGGCAAAACCCTCGTGACGCTCGACCAGGAAGAAGCTCGCCACGCCCGAAACGAAACCGAAGCCCGCGATCACGCCCGGATAGCGCTGGGCGAGGGCGACGAGATGCAGCAGGCTAAGCTTGAGATCGGGCATCGGCAAGAAAGGCGAGGAAAGACCGGGGAACAGGAAAGTACAGCATCGCCCCGGCGGTGGAACAGACTGTGAGGAATTCTTGCCATTGTCGGCCACAGGGCGCCGCCCGCGAGCGCATGCGTCCGAAAGGCGGAGAAGAACGCCGTGCACGGCGGCAAGCCGCGGCAGGACGGGAAGAACACCGTAGAATGTGCCGCCTCTGCTCACCCGCGATACCGCCATGCCAGCCTGCCGGCACGTCCTGTTCGATCTCGACGGCACCCTGATCGACTCCGCCCCCGCCATCCTTGCCAGCTATCGCGAGGCTTTCGCCGGTGCCGGTCTCGCGCCCGCGCGTGCGATCGACGCATCCATCGTCGGCCCCCCGCTGGCCGAAACCCTGCAGATGCTGGCCGGCAGCGGCGACCCCGCCCTGCTCACCGTCCTGGCGGAACGCTTCAAGGCCAGCTACGACACCACCGGCTACCTGCAGACTGCCGCTTATGCGGGCATCGGCGACATGCTGGCGCGGCTGGCCGCAAGCGGGCTCCGCCTCGCCATCGCCACCAACAAACGCCTCCATCCCACGCGGCTGATCCTGCAGCATCTCGGCTGGGCGCATCATTTCGAGGCGGTCTATGCGCTGGATATGTGCGAACCCCGGTTGCCCGACAAGGCGGCGATGATCGCGCGCCTGCTCGCCGACCGCGGCATCGCGCACGAGGACGCCGTCTATGTCGGCGACCGCGTGGAAGACGGCCGCTCCGCCGACACCAATCGGCTGCCCTTCATTGCCGCCACCTGGGGCTATGGCAGCCTGGACGCCGGCGACATGGCACCGCACTGGCACGCCGCCGCAAGCCCCGCGGCGCTCGCGGCACGCCTCGCCGGGGCCTGAGCCCGGCGGGCCAGCGCGTGCTCAGGCCCCGCC
>NZ_AMXE01000024.1 GCF_000310205.1 Thauera linaloolentis 47Lol = DSM 12138
CGGGCGCGGGCACTGCTCGAGCGCCTCGGCCTGGGCAATCGCGCCGGGCACTGGCCGCGCCAGCTGTCCGGCGGCCAGCAGCAGCGGGTGTCGATCGCCCGCGCGCTGATCAACGGCGGCCGGGTGATCCTCGCCGACGAGCCGACCGGCGCGCTCGACAGCCAGAGCGGCGCCGAGGTCATGGCGCTGCTGCGGGAGCTGGCCGCGGCCGGGCACACGGTGATCCTGATCACCCACGACGCCGGCGTCGCCGCCCAGGCGGCGCGCGTGGTGCGCCTCCACGACGGGCGCATCGTCGCGGACGAGCGGACTGCCGCCGCCGCGCCCCTCGCCGGAGAGCCCCGCTTCCCCCACCCCACCGGGCAGGCGGGGGGCACCGCGCAGATCGATCTGCGCGAGACGCTGGCCAGTGCCTGGCGCAGCCTGTGGGCGAGCCGCTTCCGAACCCTGCTGACCTTGCTCGGCATCGTCATCGGCGTGGCCTCGGTAATCGTGCTGATGGCGGTGGGGCTGGGAGCGAGCGAACGTACCCTGGCCAATCTGGCCGCCTTCGGCAGCATCAACCGGGTCGAGATCTGGCCCGACGAGGATCCGCTCAGCGCCCGGCGCGGCACGCTGAGCGAGGCCGACGTCGGCACCGTGCGGGCGGTGGCCAACGTCGAGGCGGTGGTGCCGTTCAATCCCCGCCAGGGCACGCTGGTGGCCGGGGCGCATCGCTTCACGACCTGGGTGCTGGCGACCGGGGCCGACGGGGAGAAGGTCTTCAACCTGAAGCTGGCGGCGGGCAGCTATCTGAACGCGGAGGACGAGCGCACGCTGGCCCCGGTCGTGGTGCTGGGCGCGCGTACCCGCGAGCGGCTGTTCCCGGAGCCGCGCACCCGTCCGGTGGGAGAGTACATCCAGATCAACGGCCTGCCCTTTCGCGTAATCGGCGTCCTCGAGGAGACCGGCGACGACGAGGAGGACCATACGGCGATGATCCCCTTCGCCACCGGGGCGTTGCGCCTGTGGGGCTCGCCGCACGCCGGCGGGGTGCAGCTCAGGGTGGCCGATCTGGGACGGATCGACGAGACCGCCCGGGCGATCGAGCAGGCCTTGGAGCGCGCGCGGGGGGCGAAGGACTTCCGGGTGTTCAACAACCCGGCGCGGGTGCGGGCGCAGAATGCGGCGAGCCGGCAGCAGGCGCTGCTGCTGGCGCTGATCGCGGGGATCTCGCTGGTGGTGGGGGGGATCGGGGTGATGAACATCATGCTGATGAGCGTGAAGGAGCGCACGCGCGAGATCGGCATCCGCATGGCGACGGGGGCGCGCCAGCGGGACATCCAGTGGCAGTTCCTGGCCGAGGCGGTGGTGGTGTCGCTGGCCGGCGGCGTCGCCGGGGTCGCGATCGGGCTGCTGATCGGGGCCGTGCTGGCGTGGTGGGCGGTGCCGGTGGTCTTCACCGTGCGCAGCCTGCTGCTGGCCTTCGGCTGCGCCCTGGCCACCGGGCTGCTCTTCGGATTCATGCCCGCACGGCAGGCCGCAAGGCTCGAGCCCGTCGTGGCCCTGGCAGGGGAGTGAGGGCATTTGCGCGGAGGCAATGTCGGCACGGGCGATTGCGGCAGAAACCTTGCTCCGCTACCCTGAGTCGAAGCGTATGTGCGCGTCGCCATCCGATCATGGTGCGGAATACACCCCGCTCCACGCGCACTCGATTTTCATATACCCGCATCGGAGACCGCATGAGCCTTGCTCCCGACTTCACCCTGCCCGCCACAGGCGGCCGCAGCATCACCCTGTCCGAACTGCGCGGGCGCAAGCTCGTGATCTATTTCTATCCAAAGGACAACACGCCCGGCTGCACCAACGAAACCAAGGATTTCGGCGCACTGCATGGCGAATTCGCCGCTGCGGGCTGCGAGGTGTTCGGCATCAGCCGCGACAGCCTGAGGAGCCACGAGAATTTCAAGGCCAAGCTCGAACTGCCCTTCGAGCTGATTTCCGATCCGGACGAAGTGGCCTGCGAAGCGTTCGGCGTGATGAAGCTCAAGAACATGTACGGCAAGCAGGTGCGCGGCATCGAGCGCAGCACCTTCGTGATCGACGCCGAAGGCCGGATCGCGCACACGTGGCGCGGCGTGAAAGTGGCCGGTCACGCAGCCGAGGTTCTCGCCGTCGTGCAGTCACTCTGACATACACCCCGCAACGCGCCTTTCCGCCTCCCACCCGAGCCCAGACCATGTCCACGACCGCCAAGACCAAGACGCCAAAAGCGCAAGCCAAGACACCCAAAGCCGCCACATCCGCCTCTGCCAAGCGCACCAAGGCGGTGAAGAAAGGCGCCTGCAAGCTGTTCGTGCTGGACACCAACGTGCTGATGCACGACCCCACCAGCCTGTTCCGCTTCGAAGAGCACGATCTCTACGTGCCGATCATGACGCTGGAGGAGCTGGACAACAACAAGAAGGGCACGACCGAGGTCGCGCGCAACACCCGCCAGGCCAGCCGCATGCTGGACGAGATCGTCAGCACGTCTCCCAACGGCATCGACGAAGGCATCGCACTCGACCTGCCCTCGCATGGTCTGGCCACCGGCCGCCTCTTCCTCCAGACCGAGGCCATCGACATCGTCCTGCCCGCGGCCCTTCCCACCGCGCGCGGCGACAACCAGATCCTGGCCGTCGTGACCCACCTGGCAGAGCGCCATCCCGCGCGTGAAGTCATCCTGGTGTCGAAAGACATCAACATGCGCATCAAGGCCCGCGCGCTCGGACTTGCCGCGCAGGACTACTTCAACGACAAGGTGCTCGAGGACAGCGACCTGCTGTACACCGGCACCCGCGAACTGCCGGCCGACTTCTGGGAAAGCCATGGCCGCGGCATGGAATCCTGGAAGGAGGAAAGCCATACCTACTACCGCCTGTCCGGGCCGCTCGCGCCCGACATGCTGGTGAATGAGTTCGTCTACGAAAACAGCGGAGACAACCCCCTGCAGGCCTGGGTGAAGGAGCGCGACGGCCGCAAGGTGCTGCTCGAGACGCTGGTCGACTACAGCCACCAGAGGAACAACGTGTGGGGCATCATCGCGCGCAACCGCGAGCAGAACTTCGCGCTGAACCTGCTGATGAACCCGGACATCGACTTCGTCACCCTGCTCGGCCAGGCCGGTACCGGCAAGACCCTGCTGACGCTTGCCGCCGGCCTGACCCAGGTGCTGGAAAGCAAGCGTTACTCCGAGATCATCATGACCCGCGTCACCGTATCGGTGGGCGAGGACATCGGCTTTCTGCCCGGCACGGAGGAAGAGAAGATGGCGCCGTGGATGGGCGCGCTCGAGGACAACCTCGACGTGCTCAACGGCACTGCGGGTGAAGGCGGCGACTGGGGCCGGGCGGCCACGCGCGACCTGATCCGCAGCCGCATCAAGATCAAGAGCCTGAATTTCATGCGCGGCCGCACCTTCCTCAACAAGTTCCTGATCATCGACGAGGCGCAGAACCTGACGCCCAAGCAAATGAAGACCCTGATCACCCGCGCCGGCCCGGGCACCAAGGTGATCTGCATGGGCAACATCGCTCAGATCGACACCCCCTACCTCACCGAAGGCTCATCGGGGCTGACCTTCGTGGTGGACCGCTTCAAGGGCTGGGCACACTCGGGCCACATCACACTGCAGCGCGGCGAGCGTTCGCGCCTGGCGGACTACGCCGCCGACGTGCTGTAGGTCGCGGGACGCGTTCCGCAAGTCGTGCCATCCGCGCGCAAGATCCTGCCGGCAGGCGGGGTTTTGCGCGGGATAAGCCTTTGCGCTGGCGGCGCCCTATAATCGGCGCACCCGACCGACGACAGAACCGTCATGACCGCCATCGCCGCCGACCTGCTGGTGGGAGCCAGCACGGACTTCCTGCGCAATTTCTCCCCGTTCAACCGCATGGAGGCCGACGCGCTCGCCTTCCTCGCCGAACGCGCCGTGCTTGCCTTCCATCCACGCGGAACCGACATCCTCACGCCCGCAATGGGCGTGCCGCGCCGTTTCCACATCATTCAGCGCGGCAAGGTCCAGGCCCGCCAGGCCGGCCCCGCAGCGGTCACCGAGTACGCCAGCCTGCCCCTGGGGCCGGGGGAGTGCTTCCCGATCGGCGCGATCTCGGCCCGGCGCCCGTCGACCAATGCCTATGTGGCATTGGAAGACAGTTTCTGCTTCCAGATAGGCGCCGAGGAGTTCTTGCAGTTGATGCAGATGAGCCCGGTCTTTCATCTGTTCTGCACGCAATACATCGCCAGCCTGCTCAGCCAGTCGCGCCAGCAATTGCAGACCACCTTCTCGCAGCGCGCGGCCGAACAGCAGACGATGACCACGGTCCTGGGGCAGCTCATCAAGCATGAGCCGGTTTGCGCGACCGCTGCGACACCGACGCGCGCGGTACTCGAGCAGATGAACGCGCAGCACATCGGCTGCGTGGTGGTGGTCGATGACGAGCGCCACCCCGTCGGCATCCTGACGCAAAGCGACCTGCTGCCGCGCGTGATCCTCGCCGCTTTCGATCTCGAGCGTCCGGTCAGCGAACTGATGACGGCCAACCCGCATCAGCTCGCCGCCACCGCCTCGGCCTACGACGCGGCGCTGGCGATGGCGACGCACGGCGTACGCCATCTTCTGGTGGTCGATGCCGAGGGCCGGCTCAAGGGAGTCGTGTCCGAGCGCGACCTGTTCTCGCTGCAGCGCATCGGCCTGCGCCAGATCCGGGCCAGCATCGAGAACGCGGCCGACGTCAGCGCCCTGCAGCGCGCCAGCAAGGACATCCGCCAGCTTGCCCTCAACCTCATCGCGCAAGGCATCGGCGCCGAACAGCTCACGCAGTTCATCTCCACCCTCAATGATGCGCTCACCCGCCGCATCATCCAGCTTGCGCTCGAAACGCACGACCTGCTCGGCGTCGACTTCGGCTGGATGGCCTTCGGCTCGGAGGGCCGGCACGAACAGACGCTATCCACCGACCAGGACAACGGAATCATCTGGCAATGCGCCGAGTGGGAAAACCCGGTATCCATCCGCAACAGGCTCATCTCCTTCGCCCGGGAGGTCAACGCCAGCCTGGCGGCCTGCGGCTTCCCGCTGTGCAAGGGCAACATCATGGCAAGCAATCCGGACTTGTGCCTGACGCTGGACGAATGGAAGTCGCGCTTCGGCGCGTGGATTCGCGAACCCGACCCCGAAGCATTGCTGAATGCGTCGATCTTCTTCGACTTCCGCGTGCTGTACGGCAACGAGCGTCTCGGCGACCAGCTTCGCAGTTGGCTCAACAAGGTGGTGCGCGGCAATTCCGCCTTCCTGCGCATGATGGCGGGCAACGCGTTGTCCGTCGCCCCCCCGCTCGGCCGCCTGCGCGACTTCGTCGTCGAGGACAACGGCAGCATCGACCTCAAGAAATCGGGGGCGCGGCTGTTCGTGGACGTCGCGCGCATCCTCGCGCTGCGCACCGGCGTCGATTCCAGCAGCACCGCCCAGCGCCTGCGCCAGGCCAGCGGCAAGATGGGCGTCTCGGCCGACGAAGTGTCGGCCATCATCGATGGTTTCCACTTCGTCCAGTTGCTGCGCCTGCGCTCACAGCACCTCGAGACCGAACACGATGCGCCCGGCGACAACCACGTCAATCCCGACACGCTCAACGAACTCGACCGCCGCATCCTGAAGGAAGCCTTCCGCCAGGCGCGCAAACTGCAGATCCGCATCAAGCTCGACTATCAGCTATGAGCAAGTGGCTAAGCCGTTTCCTGTCATCGCCCACGAACGATGCCCCGCTGCCGGACCAAGCCGCCACCGCCCTGCGGCGCTGGGCCGAGCAGGCACCCGCCGATACCGGCCGTGCGCATTTCGAAACCCGCTACGTGGTGGTCAATACCGAGGCCACCGGCCTGGATCTGGAAAAGGACCGCCTGCTCGCCGTTGCGGCGCTGGCCGTCGATGGCGGATTGCTCGCCCCTCACGACAGCTACTACGGTACGCTCGCAAGCCACCCCGCATCGACACTCGCCGAACTGCTCGGTGTGGCCGGCAAGGCCCCGCTGATCGTGTTCAATGCCGCATTCAACCGTACCCTGCTCGAACATGCGTTCGACGAGCATCTGGGCATCGAATCGGAGACCTTGTGGATCGACCTCTACTTCCTGCTTCCAGCGCTGTTTCCAGAACGCAACGAACGGCCGGCAAGGCTCGCAACCTGGATGGAGCGCTTCGGCATCGAGACCTTCCAGCGCCATCATGCCCTTGGCGACGCCTGGGCCATCGCCCAGCTCTTTCTCGCGGCGCAGGCCAGAGCGTCCGAACAGGGCGCGCACACGCCACGCGCTCTGGCAGATATCGAGCGCACCCACCGCCAGTACCGCAGCCGGCTCTGAAGGCAGGGGCCGCCAGCCGCCAAGACCACACCCGCACCTTCCAAACCCTGTCGCGCCCGCCCGTCATCCGCTTCGCAGGCCCCGGAACTCCCGGTTTACAAGCAGGTTACGCCTGCGTATATTCCGCCGAATGCAAATCCGCCCCTTCCTCCTCGCGCTGACGCTCGCCTTTTCCGGGGCCCAGACCGCCTTCGCGAAAGAGCCGGCCCGGCAGGTGGCGGTGGAACCCGAGCTTTCGGCAATCGACGATTACGGCTCGGCCGCCGAGCAGCTTGTCGATCAGGCTCTCGAATACCTCGGCGTGCGATACCGCTTTGGCGGCACTTCGCCCGAAACCGGCCTCGACTGCAGCGGCCTGGTGCTGAACGTATTTCGTAATGCGATCGGATTCGATCTGCCGCGAACAGCAGCGGAAATGTCCAGAATGGGCGACAAGATCGGCCGCCAGGATCTGAAGCCCGGCGATCTCGTCTTCTTCAACACGATGCGCCGCACCTTTTCCCATGTCGGCATCTATCTGGGCGACGGGAAATTCGTCCATGCGCCGTCCAGCGGCGGCAGGGTGCGCATCGAGGCGATCTCGAGCAGTTATTGGTCCAAGCGTTTCAACGGCGCCCGCCGCCTGGTCGACGACAGCAGCGACACGGCAACGGACGGACTGGGCATCATCCGCTGATCAGCACCTGTCCCCTGCTCGATCCATCGACGGCACCTGCCGTGCACACACCGGACGGCACCTGCTTGCCACGCATGCAGTAATCGCACGCCGTCATCGTGCAGCAATGTGGACGCAGCGCCTTCCCGGCCCCGCGGCCGGCGTTAGAGGCGGTGCAGGCCCCAGGCGGCAGACATCACTGTTTGCGTCGACATTTCTTTGCTTCAGTGCATGTAGAACACTTTTCCGCCATCCGCTGACCGAGTGCCTGCTGCAGGGCACACGTCGAACGCCGGCAGCATACGAACATCACACCTTCGCGGTTCGCCGCCTCGCGGAAGCGCTGCATCACGTTATGGCCGATGAAGTCGGTAAACAGGATCACCATGCCGATGCCTGCAGGCAGGGCGCTGCTGCGCCGTTGGTGGGTGGTATCGCGTCCGCTGACATGGCCCGCGATGCGGATGCCGAAGTTCGACAGGATATCGGGAATGTTGCCGAGACGGTCCGCGCCAACAAGTAGTGCATCCATGCTTTGCCTCACACTGAGAATGATTCTCAATATTAAGACACAGAATGTGATCCTTTTGCAACTGCGAACTCTTCTCGTTAATATCTGCACCTCAACCGACACCAACGGAAGGTCGCCGCACATGATGATGAAGAAAGCCACAGTCACCGCCCTGCTCTCCGCGTTCGGCATCGCCGCCCTGTCTGCCCACGCTGCCGACACCGAACTGAACATCTACTCCGCGCGCCACTACCAGACCGACGAGGCCTTGTATGGCAATTTCACCAAACAGACCGGCATCAAGGTCAACCGCATCGAGGCGAAGGAAGACGAACTGCTGGAGCGCATCCGCAACGAGGGCGCCAACAGCCCGGCGGACATCTTCGTCACGGTAGACATTTCGCGTCTCGCCAACGCCGACAAGATGGGCATCTTCGCTCCGGTGAAGTCGGCAGTCCTCGAACAGCGGATTCCGGCCAATCTGCGCACCGAACGCTGGTTCTCGTTCTCCCAGCGCGCGCGCATCATCGTCTACAACCCCGAACTGGTTAAGGCCGAACAGGTCCAGACCTACGAACAACTCGCCGATCCGGCGCTCAAGGGCAAGGTCTGCACCCGCTCGGGCAGCCACCCCTACAATCTGTCGCTGGGCGCAGCCCTCATCAAGCACAATGGCGAGGAAGCAACCGCCAAGTGGGCGAGCGGCGTCGTGGCCAACTTCGCGCGTGCGCCGAAGGGCGGCGACACCGATCAGATCAAGGCCGTCGCGGCCGGCGAATGCGGCGTCGCCATCGCCAACAGCTACTACCTGGCCCGCCTGATGAATTCACCCCGACCGGCCGACCAGGAAGTGGTTGCGAACGTCAAGGCCGTGTGGCCCAACCAGCAAAGCTGGGGCACCCACATCAACGTGTCCGGCGCCGGCATGCTGAAGAGCGCGCCGAACAAGGAAGCGGCAGTCAAGTTCCTCGAATACCTGGCTTCCGACGAGGCCCAGACCTACTTCGCCAACGGCAACAACGAGTGGCCGGTGGTCCCCTCGGTCAAGGTGGCCAATGCCGCACTCGACAAGCTCGGCGAATTCAAGGCCGACTCGATCCAGATCGGCGAACTGGCCGACACCGTCGCCGAGGCGCAGAAGATCTACGACCGTGCCGGCTATCGCTGATACTCGAAACACCCGGTAGGGACAGCCCCGCATTTCGGGGCACGTGCCAAGCGGGCTCCGCGTCGACGAGGCGCGGAGCCCGTTTTTTGTCGACACAGCCCCTCTCCGGGCGCTCAGATCTCCGCGACATCCGCCTTTTTCGCCAGCACCGCACGATCGCGCCCGGTGCGCTTGGCTTCGTACAGCGCCTCGTCGGCACGGGTGAAGACCGCGTCGAAGCCGCTGTCGTCCGGATCGAGCATCGCCACGCCAATGCTCACGGAGAACGGCAGCGGATCCTCGCCGAGCATGGCGGGGTTCAGCGCGATGAGCTCGCGCAGGCGGTCGGCGGCGCGCAGCGCGCCTGCAGCGTCCCCGACGCAGGGCAGCAACACGCCGAATTCCTCTCCGCCCAAGCGGGCGAAGACGTCCACTTCGCGCAGGTGGCGGGTGACCAGCCCGGAGAAATGCCGCAGCACTTCGTCGCCTGCCGCGTGCCCGCGAGTATCGTTGATGCGCTTGAAGTGATCGAGGTCGAGCAGCAGCAGCCCGGCATTCGAACCGTGACGGCGCACACGCCCGAGCTCGCCATTGACCATCTCGGTGAAGTGGCGCCTGTTCCACAGGCCGGTCAACGGATCGCTGGTCGCCAGGTGCAGCAGGCTCTCCTCCATCGCCTTGCGCGAACTGATGTCCTGGTGCAGACCGACCGCTCTCAAGGACTTGCCGTCCTCGTCGCGTTCGAGCACCCGCCCGGCGTCCTGCACCCACACCCAATGGCCGTCGCTGTGACGCAGGCGGTACTCGGCCGTATAGGATTCGGTCTCGCCCCGCAGGTGCGGCTCGAGCGCGGCCTGGATGTCGTTCCAGTCATCCGGATGGACCAGGGCCTCCCAGGACGAGATGTCCGGAACGACGTCCTCGGACCTGCGCCCGAGCATCTCCGCCCACAGGGGGCTGAACGACATCCTGCCGCTGGGGATATCCCAGTCCCAGACGCCCAGCGACGCCCCCTGCAGCGCCATCAGCAGACGCTGCTCGCGCTCGGCGATCTGCTCACGTACCCGCCGCCGCTCGGTAAAATCACGGCTGATGTCGACCTCGCCGAGCAATTCACCGTTTTCGCCATGAAAAGGAATGCGCAGGGTATCGAGCAGACGCATGCCGCCATCGGCGCCTTCCACCCATTCCTCGTGGCGTTCGAGCACGCTCACGACCGGTGCCCCAACCGCATCCGGCGACTGCCGCATGCCCGCACCGAACAATTCCGTATCGGTACGCCCGATCAGAGCCTCTTCGCCAACAGCGTAGCAGCGGCTGAACGCCCTGTTGCAGCCCAGGTAGGCGCCGCGCGTGTCCTTGAAGGCGATCAGGTCGGGCACCGAATCGATCATCGCCCGCAGCAAGGCGCGTTCGTGGGCCAGGGCGGAATGGGGCTCGCGCACTCCGGCGCTGAACACGGCCTTGTAGATCATGATCGACGCGGCAAACTTGTAGAGATGGCCAAGCAGGTCGAACACGTCCGACAACTGGACGTAGAGGGTGAAATACAGTTCGGCCAGCGCCATCGTCCATGCGGCGCAGGCCAGCCACGCGAGCGACGGAGCGCCATCACGAATGCCGCGCCTGAACAGCAGCAGCGCCGACAGGGCATAAGTGGCCGACAGGGCGTACTCGATCGCGATCTTCAGCGCGGTGCCGCCCTCGCCGGGGATGTAAGCCCGTGGCAAGGCCTGCCGCTGGAAAAGGACCACCCACGCCACCAGCGACGCCATGGCGAGCGCGGCCAGCAGCATCACACGGGCCTGTGCCGCGGACCAACGGCGGACGGGAAGAAAGGCCAGGACGAGCAGGCCGACGGCCGCGAACACCCGCGCCGCGAGCCAGAACCCGATCGCCTTCTCCGGGTCGCTCGGCGTCACGAACAACGGCATCCCGGGGTACGAAAGAGCGTGGAAGAAATCGGACAGCGCAACCGCGAGAAAGACCGTACCCAGCCACACGAAAGGACCGCCCTGCGGTGTGCGGCGCAGATTCCAGCCCAGCGCGAACACCATTGCCGACACCGTGATCGAGAACACCTCCAGCGCAGTGTGCGGAGCCAGATAGTGCTCGGGCGACGCGAACAGCGTCCATGAAGGCAGCAGACTGCCCGCGACGAACAACATGCCGAGAATGGCGGCCCAGCGAACCGGCGCGAGCCTGAGCGCCTCCGCGACGGAACTGGCAAGGGGAATGGCAACCGGCGTAGGTTTCATGGCGATCTGCATGTTTCTGCGGCTGCCGTGCATCGCAGGCGCAAAGCGCTTCCAAGGGGGCTGTTCGTGTCGGCGCGATTATTCCCGAAGCCGGCCGGGAAAGGCAGCGGAATCTCGCCGTGCTGCGGCCTTCAGCACGGCGCCCGAGGGATTCCCCCCGCTACTCACCCGGTCAGTCAGGCCGCCGTCCGCTCTTCAGAATCTGGCGCGAGAGCACGATCATCGGCAGCAGCCCCACGGCGACGATGATCAGCGCCGCGGTGGACGCCTCGGCGAGGCGCTCGTCCGCCGCCAGCGTGTGAGCCTGTGTCGCCAGCGTGTCGAAATTGAAGGGGCGGATCACCAGCGTGGCCGGCAGCTCCTTCATCACGTCGACGAAAACCAGCAAGGCCGCAGACAGCAGGCTGCCGCGCAGGATGGGCACATGCACGCGATGCAGGGTCGCCCACTTGCCGAAGCCCAGGCTGCGCGAAGCATCGTCCATGCTGGGCGTGATCTTGCCCAGGCTCGATTCGACCGCATGCAGCGCAACGGCCAGGAAACGCGCGAGATAGGCATACACCAGCGCCGCGATGCCGCCGGTGAGGATCAACCCCGGATTGACGTCGAAGGCCGTCAGCCAGGCCTGTGCCAGCCAGGCGTCGAGCCGCGTGACCGGGATCAGCACGCCGACCGCGATCACCGACCCCGGCACCGCGTACCCCAGCCCGACGATCCTGTTCAGTGCCGCCGGCAAGGGCGAACGGGCAAGCCGCGCGGCATAGGCCAGCAGGACGGCCAGCACCACCGCAATCGCCGCGGTCACCGCCGCGAGCACGAAGCTGTTGCGCGCCAGTTGCACGAAGCGCGGGCCGAACTGGGCGTCGCCATCGACGAAAGCCATCTGCAGCAGCAACGCTGCCGGCAGCAGGAAGCCCAGCAGCAACGGCATGAAGCACGCCAGGCTCGCCAGCAGCCCCAGCCCCAGCGACAGGCGCTTGCGCACCGGCGCCCCTTGCTGGCGCGAGGTATTGTTGAAGCGCGCCCGTCCCCGGCTGGCGAACTCCAGGCTCAGCACGATGACGACGAAAGCCAGCAGCGCGGCCGCGAGCTGGGCGGCGGCGACGCGATCACCAAGCGAGAACCAGGCACGGTAGATGCCGGTGGTGAAGGTCTGTACGCCGAAATACGACACCGTGCCGAAGTCGGCCAGGGTTTCCATCAGGGCCAGTGCCGTGCCTGCCACCACCGCGGGCCTCGCCAGCGGCAGCGATACGCGCAGGAAGCAGCCCCATGGGCCAAGCCCCAGCGAGCGCCCGGCCTCGAGCATGCCCCCCGCCCGTTCGAGAAAAGCTGCCCGCACCAGGATGTAGGCATAGGGATAGAGCACGAACATGAACATCGTCACCGCGCCGCCCACCGTGCGCACGTCCGGAAACCAGTAGTCTCCCGCGCGCCAGCCGAAAAGCTCGCGCAGGCCGCTCTGCACCGGACCGACAAACTGCAGGAAGTCCGTATAGACGTAGGCCATCACGTAGGCCGGCATCGCCATC
Organism: Thauera linaloolentis 47Lol = DSM 12138; assembly: GCF_000310205.1. Taxonomy (GTDB): domain Bacteria; phylum Pseudomonadota; class Gammaproteobacteria; order Burkholderiales; family Rhodocyclaceae; genus Thauera; species Thauera linaloolentis. Next base: position 12,482 of record NZ_AMXE01000024.1, read on the forward strand.
GGCAGCACCAGCGCCCACTCGTAGAAGCGCCGCCCGGGAAAATCCAGCATCGTCGTGAGCCAGGCCGTGGTGACGCCGATCGAGGCCACGCCCAGGCCCACGCCGACACACATCACCACGGTGTTGAAAACGAATTCGCCCAGCACCGTTTCACTGAGATGCGCCCAGGTGTCGCTGGTGCCCCCCGTGAAGACATTGGAAAACACCGACAGCACCGGCGCGGCGATCAATGCCGCGATGACCACCGCAGCCACGGTCAATGACGACCAGCGCAGACCCCAGGCGGCCCGCCCTCCCTTGAGTTCCATTCGGATTCCGTTGTTATCGGGCCTGGCCTTCAGCCGTGTGGCCCTGTGTCGAAGGGGAGAATTATAATTGATCGCATTTGATACGCTGCAATGCAATAATTCCCCTCCCACAATCCCCCCGCCCACCATGTCCCACCTTCAGCTCATCGATATCGATCTCGCCTTCGGCCAGCAGCGGATCGTCCAGAAGCTGTCGTTCAGCCTGGAAAAGGGCCGGATCGGCTGTCTGCTGGGCCCGTCGGGCTGCGGCAAGACCACCGTTCTGCGCTGCATCGCGGGTTTCGAGCGCGTGGCTGCGGGCGAGATCCTGCTCGACGGCCGGGTCGTCAGCACGCCCAGCGAACATCTCGCGCCCGAACTCAGGCGCATCGGCATGGTGTTCCAGGATTACGCGCTGTTCCCCCATCTGTCGGTCGCGGACAACATCGCATTCGGATTGCGCAAGGAAAGCACCGACGCACGCAAGGCCCGCGTCGCCGAACTCCTGAAGCTCGTCGGCCTCAGCGATCAGGGTTACAAGTATCCGCACGAGATGTCCGGCGGCCAGCAGCAGCGGGTTGCGCTGGCGCGCGCACTGGCCCCCCGCCCCAGCCTGCTGCTGCTCGACGAACCCTTCTCCAACCTCGACGTGGAACTGCGCGAACGCCTGTCCCACGAGGTGCGGGACATCATCAAGGCCACCGGCACCACCGCCATCCTGGTCACACACGACCAGCATGAGGCTTTCGCCGTGGCCGACGAGATCGGCATCATGCATGAAGGCCGCATCCAGCAGTGGGACACGCCTTACAACCTCTACCACGAGCCCGCCAACCGCTTCGTGGCCGACTTCATCGGCCAGGGCGTGTTCATCGAGGGGCGCATGCTCGACGAGCGCCGCGTGCAGATCGAACTCGGCGTGCTCGACAGCCACACCCCGCTGTCGTGCGGCGAAAACCGCCGGGCCTGCGAACCCGACCATGCGGTGGACGTGCTGCTGCGGCCCGACGACGTGGTCCATGACGACACCAGCCCACTCAAGGCCGAAGTCCTGCACAAGGCCTTCCGCGGCGCCGACATTCTGTACACCCTGCAGCTAGCCAGCGGCGCCAGGGTGCTGTCGCTGGTCCCCAGCCATCACAACCACGCGGTCGGCGAGCGCATCGGCATCCGCCTGGATGCCGACCATGTGATCACTTTCCAGGACGAATCCGCGGCAAGGGCTGCGGCCTGAGCATGGCATGATCCCCTGGCTGGACGATCCACCCGGGTTCCCACCGGTCGAACAGGCGCTCGACGAACCCAATGGCCTGCTCGCCGCCGGCGGCGGACTGAGCCCCGAATGGCTGCTCGCTGCCTACCGGCAAGGCATCTTCCCCTGGTTCAACCCCGGCGAGCCCATCCTGTGGTGGAGTCCCGACCCACGCCTCGTGCTGGCGCCGGGACTGATCCGCATCAGCCGCTCCTTGCGCAAGGTCCTGCGCCGGCGGCATTTCGAGATCCGCTTCGATACCCGCTTCGAAGCGGTCATCGATGCCTGCGCCGCACCGCGCGCACCCGGCCTCGGAACCTGGATCACCCCCGAGGTCCGCGCCGCCTATCAGCGCATGCACGAACTCGGCTATGCCCACAGTGTCGAAAGCTGGCGCGACGGCCGCCTGGTGGGCGGACTGTACGGCATGGCCCTGGGGCGTATTTTTTTCGGCGAATCGATGTTCTCGATCGAATCGGACGCGTCGAAATCCGCACTCGCCCATCTTGCCCGTTTCCTCCACACGCAAGGCTATGCCATCATCGACTGCCAGATGACGACGACGCACCTGGTGTCGATGGGCGCACACGAGATTTCGCGCCGGCAATTCTGCAGCATGCTGGCGGAACACGCCTCTACCGGCACGGCAACCACCCGATGGCGGGCCGACGCCGCGCAGGACATCGACTGGGGCTAGATAACAGCCGGGCTTCGCTGGCGGGCAAAAATGCAGAAAGACTACCCCTACGCACTCATACAGTTCTATGCGACCGCACCCTACGCCTGCTCCTACCTTTCCGGGCGCAACGCGCGATCGCAGGTCGCCACCCCCGGCCACCTGATCGATACCCAGGTGTATGGCGAACTGGTGCGGCGCGGCTTTCGCCGCAGCGGCGTCTTCACCTACCGCCCCCATTGCGACACCTGCCGCGCCTGTGTGCCGGTACGCATCCCCGTGCAGGAGTTTTGCGCCGACCGCAGCCAGCGGCGCGCGTGGGCACGCCACGCCGGGCTGCAGGCCATCGAGCGCCCGCTCGCCTTCATCGAGGAACACTACAGGCTGTACCAGCGCTACCAATCCGCGCGCCACGCCGGAGGCGGCATGGATCTGGACAATCGCGAGCAGTACTCGCACTTCCTGCTGCAAAGCCATGTCGATACGCGCCTGGTCGAGTTCCGCGATGGAGAGGCGTTGCGCATGGTCAGCGTCATCGACCGGCTCGAAGACGGCCTGTCCAGCGTCTACACCTTCTACGACCCCGACCTTTCCCCGGCTGCGCTGGGCACCTACGGAATTCTCTGGCAGGTCGAAGCCTGCCGCCGCATGGGCCTGCCCTACGTTTACCTCGGCTACTGGATCGGAGAAAGCCCGAAGATGGCCTACAAATCACGCTTCCGCCCGTTGCAGGCGCTGCATGCCGGCCAATGGGGGCCGCTGGAGACCGCAAGCCACGCCGACAGCGGACTCTCCCCGTGCGCGCCCTCCGCCAGATCCGATCCCGGCCCTGGCTCCATCGCCTGACAGTCGCCGAATCGCTACAATCCGGCGATGCTCTACGATATCGTCCGCCCGCTGCTGTTTACGCTCGACGCCGAGACAGCCCATGAATTCGCCCTCCACTCGCTGAACTTCGCCGGCCGCATGCTGCCGGCCGGTCGCCCGGAACCGGCCGAACCGGCCGAAGTCATGGGCTTGCGTTTTCCGAACCGTATCGGCCTGGCCGCCGGCCTGGACAAGAACGGCGAAGCCATCGACGGCCTCGCCCGCATGGGTTTCGGCTTCATCGAGATCGGCACCATCACGCCCCGCCCGCAACCCGGGAACCCGCGCCCGCGCATGTTCCGCCTGCCCGAGGTGCGCGGCATCATCAATCGCATGGGGTTCAACAACCACGGCGTCGATGTCCTCGCCGCCAACGTCAAGACAGCCCGCTTCCGCGGCATTCTCGGCATCAACATCGGCAAGAATTTCGATACGCTCATCGAAAACGCCGCTGACGACTACCTCGCCTGCCTGGACAAGGTCTATCCGCTGGCAAGCTACGTCACTGTCAACATCTCCTCGCCCAACACCAAGAACCTGCGCCAGCTGCAAGGCGAATCCGAACTCGACGACCTGCTCGGCCGCCTCAAGGCCGCACAGACCCGGCTGGCCGACGCACACGGCCGCTACGTGCCGCTGACGCTCAAGATCGCCCCCGACCTCGACGAAGCCCAGGTCATCAACATCGCCGACGCGCTGCGCCGCCACCGCATCGATGGCGTCATCGCCACCAACACCACGATCGCGCGCGACAAAGTCCAGGGCATCCGCTATGGCGAACAACAGGGCGGCCTGTCCGGCGCGCCGGTGTTCGAAGCCTCGACCACCGTCGTACGCCAGCTTGCCGCTGCGCTCGCGGGGGAACTCCCCATCATCGCTGCCGGCGGCGTGCTTGACGGGCGCGATGCACGTGCCAAGCTCGATGCAGGAGCCAGGCTGGTACAGGTCTATAGCGGCCTGGTCTACCGCGGCCCGGCCCTGGTGCGCGAATGCGTACGCGCCACGCACGACTGGAAGCCGGCCGCACAGTGAGGGCGGCAGCCCACGGGAAACCCCTCCGCCGATCGTCCCCACACGACTCTCCATTCGCCTCGGAAGCCTTCGCATGAATCCACGCCGCCAGTTCCTCCTGTCCAGCGCCGTGCTTGCCGTCACCGCCGGCCTGCCGCTCTCCGCCCTCGCTCAGGAGCCGGCCAAGCTCGGCTTCGTCTACGTGAGCCCGATCGGCGACGCCGGCTGGACCTTCCAGCACGACGAAGGCCGCAAGGAAATGGAAAAGGCCCTCGGCGGCAAGGTTCACAGCCGCTACGTCGAGAGCGTGGCCGAAGGCGCAGACGCCGAACGCGTCATCCGCGAATTCGCCGCCAGCGGCAGCCGGATCGTATTTGCCACCAGCTTCGGCTACATGAACTACGTCGAGCGTGTTGCGCGGCAGTTCCCGAACGTCACCTTCGTGCATGCCACCGGCTACAAATCCGGCAAGAATTTCGCCAACTACAACGCCCGCTTCTACGAAGGCCGCTACATCAATGGCGTCATCGCCGGAAAGATGAGCAAGTCGAACGTACTCGGCTACGTCGGCGCCTTTCCGATTCCCGAAGTGCTCCAGGGCATCAACGCCTTCACCCTGGGCGCGCGCAGCGTCAACCCGAACGCCGAAGTCCGCGTCATCTGGATAAACAGCTGGTACGACCCGGGCAAGGAACGCGAAGCCGCGATGACGCTGATCTCGCAGGGCGCCGACATGCTGACGCACCACACCGACTCCACCGCGACGGTACAAGCCGCGGAAGAAAAAGGCGTCCACGCCTTCTCCTACCATTCGGACATGAGCAAGTACGGCCCCCGCGCGCAGCTCAGCGGCACCACCCACCACTGGGGAGACTTCTACACCCGGACCGTCAACGAAGTCCTGGCCGGCACCTGGAAGCCGGCCGGCATCTGGGGTGGCTTCAGGGAAGGCATGATCCGCCTCGCGCCATTCAACGCCGCCGTGCCGGCCGAAGTCCAGGCCATGGCAAAGGACCTCGAGGCACGCATGACGGCCGGCAGCCTCCACCCCTTCACCGGCCCCTTGCTCGACCAGGCCGGCCGGGAACGCCTGGCTCGGGCCATGGTCATGGACGACGCCACGCTCGGCAAGATGGATTACTTCGTTCAGGGCGTATCTTCCCGCCTGCCCAACGCGCGATAAGCCGGCGAGGCCCCGGACCGAACGCGCCGGATGTCGAAAGCAGCGCCGGGCGGTCTGGCCCCGCGAATCCATCGCCTGGCCACAAAAACGCCGGAGCCGCATTCGTGGCCCCGGCGTTTTCTTGCGCTCTCATAGTACATGTCGTTCGAGCGGCCCAAAAAGGGACATCAACTTACAGTTTGTTTCAACTTGCTGCATAAGGCTTCGAACGGCAGGGACGCGAGCGATGGCGGCCATCGACTGCGGTAAACTCCCGCGCATCGCAACCCACTGCAACCGGAGCCCCCGATGAGCCTGCTGGCCCAACTGAAAAAAGATTCCCTGCTTGCACGCAAGGCCGCCGACAGCGTGCGCGCCACCTTGCTGAGCACGCTGATCGGCGAGGCCGAGATGGTTGGCAAGAACGCGGGCAACCGTGAAAGCACCGACGACGAGGTGCAGCAGACCATCCGCAAGTTCCTGAAGAACAACCAGGAGGCGCTGGGCGTGATCAAGGACACCGGCCGCCGCGCCGTGCTCGAACAGGAATCCGCCATCCTGACCGCCTACCTGCCGCCGATGGCGACCGAGGAAGAAGTGAAGGCTTTCATCGCCGGCGCCGTGGCCGGGCTGGCCGACCGCTCGCCCAAGCAGATGGGCGTGGTGATGGGCGCGCTGAAAGCGAAGTTCGGCACCAGCTTCGACGCCAAGCAGGCCAATGCCTGGGTGAAGGAAGCGCTGGGCTGAGCCCCTGCCCGCCCTGGGCTAATGCAATGCGGCGTGGATCTGCTCGGCGAGCTTGCGGCTGACGCCATCCACGCGGCACAGATCCTCCACCGTCGCTTCGCGCACGCCGTCCAGCCCGCCGAAGGCGGCGAGCAGGTTGCGGCGGCGCGAAGGGCCGACGCCGGGGATGTCTTCCAGTTTGGAGCCGATGCGCGCCTTGCCGCGCTTGGCGCGGTGGCCGGTGATGGCAAAGCGGTGGGCCTCGTCGCGAATTTCGACGATGAGGTGCAGCGCTGCCGATTCTCCGCCCAGCGCAAGGCCTTCGCGGCCATCGGGGAAGATCAGCGTCTCCAGCCCCGCCTTGCGCCCCTCGCCCTTCGCCACACCGACCATCGCCACCGATTCCAGCCCGACTTCGGCGAGGATTTCGCGCGCGGCGCCGACCTGCCCTTTGCCGCCGTCGATCAGGATCAGGTCGGGGCACACGCCCTCGCCTGCGGCGACCTTGCCATAGCGCCGCTCAAGCGCCTGGCGCATGGCGGCGAAGTCGTCGCCGGGGGTGATGCCGCTGATGTTGTAGCGGCGGTATTCGGCACGCTTCATGGCGCCCGCCTCGCACACCACGCACGAGGCCACCGTGGCTTCACCCATGGTGTGGCTGATGTCGAAGCATTCGATGCGCTGCGGCGCTTCGTCCAGGTCGAGCGCGACGCGCAGGGCATCGAGGCGCTGTTCGATGCGGCCGGTGTCGCGCGCCCGCGCCTGGATCGCGAGCCGGGCGTTCTTCTCGGCCATTTCCATCCAGGCTTTTTCGGCGGTGAAGCGCGGCGACACCACGCCGGGCGGGCGCTCGGTGATCTCGGCCAGTGTCTCGCGCACTGGCGGCGGCGCGAGATTGACCAGGATGCGGGCCGGGATCGGATGCTGGCCGTAGTGTTGTTCGACGAAGGCGAGCAGGCTGTCGGCCGCGCCCGATACCGCCGCACCGCTGGGAAACTGCGGCCGGTCGCCAAGATGGCGGCCGCCACGCACCATGGCGATGTTCACACAGGTGAGGCCGTCTTCCTCGATGGCGGCGAGGATGTCGACGTCCTCGTCCTTGCAGCTGTCGACGAACTGTTTGTGTAGTACGGCCTGCAGCATGCGCACCTGGTCGCGGCAGGCGGCAGCTTCCTCGAAGGCCAGGCGCTCGGACGCGTCCTGCATGCGCGCGGTGAGGTCGTCGATGACTTTGCTCGCCTGGCCGTCGAGGAAGCCAGCGGCGAGCCTGACGTCGGCGCCATAGGCTTCGGGCTCGATCAGGCCGACACAGGGCGCGGTGCAGCGCTTGATCTGGTGCAGCAGACAGGGGCGTGAGCGATTGGCGAAGACGGTGTTCTCACAGGTGCGCAGCTGGAAAGTCTTCTGCAGCAGGTGGATGCTCTCGCGCACCGCCCAGGCGTTGGGGAATGGCCCGAAGTAGCGCGCGCCTTTGGCGAAGGCGCCGCGGTGGTAGGCCAGGCGCGGGAAGGCGTCGGCGGACAGTTCGATGTAGGGGTAGGTCTTGTCGTCGCGGAACAAGATGTTGTAGCGCGGGGCGAGGCTCTTGATGAGGTTGTTCTCGAGGATCAGGGCCTCGGCCTCCGAGCGCGTGGCGGTGACGTCGACACGCTGGATCTGCGCGACCATCATCGCGATGCGCGGGCTGGAGAGGGTCTTCTGGAAATAGCTGGAGACGCGGCGCTTGAGGTTCTTGGCCTTGCCGACGTAGAGCACCTTGTCGTCCGCGCCGATCATGCGGTAGACGCCCGGCTCCTCGGTGAGGGTGCGCAGGAAGGGCTTGGCGTCGAAGGCGGGCGGGGCGGGCGTCGGATCGGTCATGCGGGTGGCTCAAGCGCCAGAGGTGTTCGACGGGCGACAAGAAGGGCGCTTCGGGATTATCCGTCCTTGCGCAGCATTTCGGTACGCTGCTCGCCGATGGTGGCGGCGGTCATCGCCGGCGCGGTGCCGGCATCGTCGGCGATCGCGGCCACGGCCTGTCGTGCCTGGACGTAGGCGGGATGGAGTTCGAGCGCGAACGGATCGGCCAGCCAGGCAGGACACGCCACGGTGGGCACGATCGACGCCAGCCGGGCGAGGTTTTCCGGGTCGGGCACCGGTGCCCAGCGGTCGAGCAGTTCGGCGGCGAGGTCGGGCCGGTTGCAGACGAGCAGCATGTCGCAGCCGGCTGCATAAGCGGCCCTGGCGCGGCCGACGATGTCGCCGGCGACACGGGCGCCCTCCATGTTCAGATCGTCGCTGAAGATCACGCCCTGGAAGCCGAGACGCGTGCGCAGCACCTCCTTCAGCCAGAACGGCGAGAAACCGGCCGGCTGCGGCGCCGGGCCGGGGTCGGCCTTGGGGTAGATGACGTGGGCGGGCATCACGCCGGCGAGCTGGCGGCCGAGGCGGTGGCGATAGGGGGCGATGTCCTCGTTCCAGAGAGTGTCGAAGTCGCGCGAGTCTACCGGCACGTCGTGATGCGAATCGGCCTCGACGAAGCCATGGCCAGGAAAGTGCTTGCCGATCGCGCCCATGCCGGCCTGCGCCATGCCGGCAACCACCGCCTGCGCCAGCGCCGCGACGGCCTGCGGATCGCGGTGGAAGGCGCGGTTGCCGATGGCGCGGCAGGCGCCGTAATCGAGATCGAGCACCGGCGCGAAGCTGAGGTCGACGCCGTGCGCGCGCAGTTCGGCGGCCAGCACGAAGCCGGCCGCATGCGCGGCGTCGAGCGCGGCAAAATGATCCTGCTCCCACAACGCACCGAGACTGCGCATGGACGGCAGGCGGGTGAAGCCGTCACCGCGAAAGCGCTGCACCCGGCCGCCTTCGTGGTCGACCGCGATGAGCAGCGCCGGGTCGCGCAGGGCGCGGATGTCGGCGGCCAGCGCGCGCAATTGTTCGGAGCCGGTGAAATTGCGCGCGAACAGGATCACCCCGCCGACCAGCGTGTCGAGCAAGTGCGCGCGCTCATCCTCGGTAAGCACGGTGCCGGCGACATCGATCATGACGGGGCCGCGCGGGCGGGAAACGGGGAGCGTCATCGGGAGAACCTCATGTCAGCCGGGGCGCACATCGGCCGTGCGCTCGATCAGCGCGAAGGCGACGACGGTGTCGGCCTCGTCGCTGATGCTCAGGTGCGCCCGCAATCCGCTGTCGCGCATATGGGCCGCCAGCCGCTCGTCGTAGCGATAGCCGGGCTTGCCGAGCGTGTCGTGCGCGACGGCGACCGCGTGCAGCGTGGCGGGCACGGCGACGCCGGTGCCGAGCGCCTTGCCGAAGGCTTCCTTGGCGGCGAAGCGCTTGGCGAGAAAGCGTGCCGGATCGCGATGAGCGCGCCAGGCGTCGATTTCGGAGGCGGCGAGGACGCGCAAGGCGAAGCGCTCGCCATGGCGCGCCAGCGCTTCGCTGACACGCTGTATGCGCACGATGTCGGTGCCGATGCCGTGGATCACGCCGCCCTGCCCGCTCAGGCCGCCTGTGCCGCTTCACGCATCAGCCGCTTCATTTCGGCCACGGCCTGCCGCAGGCCGACGAAGACCGCGCGGCTGACGATGGCGTGGCCGATGTGCAGTTCGCGGATGCCGTGCAGGCGGGCGATCGGACCGACGTTGTAGTAGTTGAGCGCATGGCCGGCATTGAAGCGCATGCCCAGCCGGCGCACGGCCTCGCCGGCATCGCGAACCTTGGCGAGCTCGGTCAGCACCGCCGGGGCCTCGGCGTCGCGGCCCGCGGCATGGAAGGCATGGGCATAGGGGCCGGAGTGGATCTCGCATACACGCGCGCCGATGCGCGCGGCGGCTTCGATTTGCTCGGTTTCGGCGTCGATGAACACGCTGGTGACGATGCCGGCCTCGGCCAGGCGGGCAACGGCGTCCGTCAGGCGCGCCTCCTGCGCGACGATGTCCAGCCCGCCTTCGGTGGTGATCTCGTGGCGCCCCTCAGGCACCAGCATCGCCATCTCGGGCCGGGTGCGGCAGGCAATGACGACCATTTCGTCGGTCGCCGCCATCTCGAGGTTGAGCTTGACCTGGGTCAGCTCACGCAGCCTGCGCACGTCGTCGTCGTTGATGTGGCGGCGGTCTTCGCGCAGGTGGATGGTGATGCCGTCCGCGCCGCCGAGATGAGCTTCCACCGCGGCCCACACCGGGTCCGGCTCCCAGGTGCGGCGCGCCTGGCGCAGCGTGGCGACGTGGTCGATGTTGACGCCGAGTTCGATCATCAGAGCTCCTGCAGTTCCTTCAGCACCCGGCGCGATTGCAGCGGCTGGCCGCCCAGGGTGTGGTTGATCAACATGCGCAGCAGCAGCTTGGACTGGGCCAGCGTCTCCGCGCGCGAAAAATCATCGGCCGCCATGTCGAGCAGTGTCTGCCCCGCCAGCACCGGCTGGTCGCCAAGGTCGGCCCTGCCAGCCGGCATTCCGGCGTCCTCGCCTGCGCGGTGTTCCTCTTCCAGGGCCTCCAGCCGCACCGGGCCGCGTTCGATTATATAAAGGTAGCGCGCCTCCGGCCGTACCGCGTCGCCGCTGTCGGCCTCGTGTGCCAGGCCGGCTTCATAGCCGAGATCCTGCAGCAGCGCGAGTTCGAAGCGGCGCAGGATCGGCGATTCCGGTTCGCCGCGGCCAAGCGCGCGGGTGGCGTCGGCATAGGCCGCGAACAGCCGTGGATGGGCGTCCTCGCGCGCGGTCAGGCGCACCAGCAGTTCGTTGAGGTAGTAGCCGCAGATCAGCGCACGCCCGGTCAGCAAGGGCTGCCCGCCCTGCCATTCGGCCCGCACCAGGGTCTTGACCTCGCCGCCGCCCGACCAATCCATGGCCAGCGGCTGGAAGGCCATCAGCACGCCGCGCAATTGCGAGTACGGCCGCCGCGCGCCCTTGGCGACGAGCGCGACGCGGCCATGGTCGCGCGAAAAGACTTCGACGATCAGGCTGGTCTCGCGCCAGGGATAGGTATGCAGCACCCAGGCGGGCTGCTGCTCGACACGTTGTTTCGGCGCGCGGCTCACTCGTAGCCGAGGCTCTTCAGCGCGCGCTCGTCGTCGGCCCAGCCGCTCTTGACCTTGACCCAGACTTCGAGGAAGACCTTGCCGTCGAACAGTTTTTCGAGCTCGACGCGGGCCTCGGACGAGATGCGCTTGAGCTTTTCTCCGCCACGGCCGATCACCATCGACTTGTGGCCCGGCTTGTCGACGATCACCGCGGCATGGATGCGGCGCAGGTTGCCCTCGACCTCGAACTTCTCGATCTCGACGGCGATGCCGTAGGGAAGTTCGTCACCGAGCAGGCGGAACAGCTTTTCGCGCAGGAACTCGGAAGCGAGGAAGCGTTCGCTGCGGTCGGTGACCTCGTCTTCCTCGTACAGCGGCGTGCCCAACGGCAGCAGCGGCGTGGCGGCCTTGACGAGTTCGTCGACGTGGCGGCCCTTTTCAGCCGACAACGGCACGATTTCGGTGAAATCGCGCGCCTGGCGCACCTGGTCGATGAAGGGCAGCAGACGCGTCTTGTCCTTGAGCTGGTCGACCTTGTTGATGACCAGGATGACACTGGACGACTCGGGAATCACCGACAGCACCTTGCGGTCGTCGTCGGTGAAGCGGCCCGCCTCGATGACGAAGAACACCAGATCGACGTCGGCCAGCACCTGCGACACGGTACGGTTCATCGAACGGTTGAGCGCGTTGCGGTGATGCGTCTGGAAACCCGGCGTATCGACGAACACGAACTGGGCGCCCGCTTCGGTGAGGATGCCGGTGACGCGATGGCGCGTGGTCTGCGCCTTGCTGGAGACGATGCTGATCTTCTGCCCGATCAGGCGGTTGAGCAGGGTCGACTTGCCGACGTTGGGGCGGCCGACGATGGCGACGAAGCCGGCGCGGAAAGCGCCCTCTGCCGCTTGTCCAAGGGCCGGGTTGTCCGGGTGCTGTTCGTTCATTTCGTCCTCAAGGCCGCCAATGCGAGCTCGGCCGACTGCTGTTCCGCCACACGGCGGCTGGGACCGCGCCCAAGAGTACGAATGCCGAACTTCGGCACTTCGCACGCCACCTCGAACTCCTGCGCATGCGCCTCGCCCAACGCCTGCACCATCGAGTAGGTCGGCAGCGCAACCTTGCGCGCCTGCAGCCATTCCTGCAAGGCCGTCTTGGGGTCCTTGCTCGGCCGCCGCGGGTCGATCTCGGCCAGCAGCGGCGCGTACAGGCGGTCGATCACCGATCTGGCGGCATCGAAGCCCGCATCCAGGAACACCGCGGCGAACACGGCTTCGAGCGCATCGGCAAGGATGGAGGGGCGGCCCGCGCCGCCGGACTTCAGTTCGCCCTCACCCAGGCGCAGGGCCTCGCCGAGATCGAGATCGCGCGCGATGCGATACAGGGCGTCCTGCCGCACCAGCGAGGCGCGCACCCGCGACAGTTCGCCCTCGCGCAACTGGCCGAAGCGCGCAAAAAGCGCCATCGACATCACGCAGTTGAGGATGCTGTCGCCGAGGAACTCGAAGCGTTCGTTGTTGGGCTGGCCAAAGCTACGATGCGTCAGCGCCTCGACCAATAGCCCGGTGTCGGCAAAACGGTATCCCAGCCTGCCCTGCAAGGCTTCCAGTGCCATACCGTCAACGCGCCTTGCTGCTGGCGTGGAAATCGATCAGCAGGCTCACATTGGCCACCATGGGCACCACACGCTCGTAATGGACCTCTACGACGGTCTGGTTGCCTTCCTTGGTGATCTCGAGATCCGCGGCGGTCACGGAGGAAATGTCGTCGACCTCGCTGCGGCGGCCGAAGCCCTGCCGCAGTTCGGCCACGCTCGCGCCATTGTCGCCTTCGGCGGCAAGGACGCCGACGGTGCGCTGGATCGCCATGTACTCGGTGACGGCGGGCACGGAGCGGAAGGCCATCAGCAGCACGCACACGCCAATGGCCCCGATCAGCAGCACGCCGACAAGGCTTACGCCACGTTGATGCCTGAAGCCCATGATTTCCCCCAACTCCTAGTGAAAGCCGCCGATGCGCTTCATGTCATTGAAGTTGAACCAGATGAAGAAGGCCTTGCCGACGATGTTCTCCTCCGGCACGAAGCCCCACACGCGACTGTCGGCGCTCGCGTCGCGATTGTCGCCCAGCACGAAGTAGTGGCCCGGCGGCACGGTGCACGCGACGCCGCTGCTGGTGTAGGTGCAGTTCTCGCGCTGCGGGAAGTTCATCACCTGCGGCACGAAGGCCGGCGCATCGCGTTCGATCAGCACGGAATGCTCGGCCGCACCCAGCTTCTCGGAGAATTGCGGCGAGTAGTACAGCCGGTCCGGATGCAGGTAGCTGCCCGCCTCGGCGATGGCCACGGCCTCGCCGTTGATGGTCAGCCGCTTGTTGAGATACTCGACGCGGTCGCCCGGCAGACCGACGACACGCTTGATGTAGTCCAGCGAGGGATCGGCCGGATAGCGGAACACCATCACGTCGCCGCGCTGCGGCAGATTGACGTCGATGATCTTCTTGTTGATCACCGGCAGGCGGATGCCGTAGGTCCATTTGTTAACGAGGATGAAATCGCCCACCAGCAGGGTCGGGATCATCGAGCCGGACGGGATCTTGAACGGTTCGACGATGAAGGAACGCAGGCCGAACACGACCAGGATCACCGGGAAGAAGCTTGCGCCGTACTCGACCCACCACGGCGCCGGCGCGTTGGCTGCGCGCCGCTTGCGGGCATGGAAACGGTCGAAGAACCACAGGACGCCGCTGGCGACGAGCAGCAGGAAAAGGATGAGGGCAAAGTTCATATGCTGTCCGTCACTTGCCTTCGTCGGTGCGCAGCACCGCCAGGAAGGCTTCCTGGGGAATCTCGACGTTGCCGACCTGCTTCATGCGTTTCTTGCCTTCCTTCTGTTTTTCGAGCAGTTTCTTCTTGCGCGTGATGTCGCCGCCGTAGCACTTGGCGAGCACGTTCTTGCGCAGCGCCTTGATCGTCTCGCGGGCGATGATGTGCGAGCCGATCGCCGCCTGCACCGGCACGTCGAACATCTGGCGCGGGATCAGGCCACGCAACTTGGCCGCCAGTTCGCGGCCGCGATACTGCGCGCTGGCGCGGTGCACGATGACCGACAGGGCATCGACCTTTTCGCCGCCCACCATCAGGTCGAGCTTGACCAGGTCGGCCGAGCGGTACTCCTTGAAATCGTAGTCGAGCGAGGCATAGCCGCGCGACACCGACTTGAGTTTGTCGAAGAAGTCCATCACGACCTCGTTCATCGGCAGTTCGTAGATCAACTGCACCTGGCGGCCGTGGTAGCGCATGTCGATCTGGGCGCCGCGCTTCTGGTTGCACAGCGTGATCACCGGGCCGACGTAGTCCTGCGGCAGAAAGATGGTCGCGGTGATGATGGGCTCGCGGATGTCCTGGTACTTGCCCACATCAGGCAGCTTGGCGGGGTTCTCCACATGGATCACCGTGCCATCGTTCAGCACCACCTCGTACACCACCGTCGGCGCGGTAGTGATGAGGTCCATGTCGAACTCGCGCTCCAGCCGCTCCTGCACGATGTCCATGTGCAGCAGGCCGAGGAAGCCGCAGCGAAAGCCGAAGCCCAGCGCCTGCGAGACTTCCGGCTCGAATTGCAGCGATGCATCGTTGAGGCGCAGTTTTTCGAGCGAATCGCGCAACTGGTCGTATTCGGACGATTCGACCGGATACAGACCGGCGAACACCTGCGGCTTGATTTCCTTGAAACCGGGCAGTGGCTCGGCGGCCGGACGGCTCGCCAGCGTCACCGTGTCGCCCACCTTGGCGGCCTCCAGCTCCTTGATGCCGGCGATGATGAAGCCCACCTCGCCCGCACAAAGCTGCTCGCGCGCAACCGAACGCGGGGTGAACACGCCGACCTGGTCGCACGGATACTGCGCGCCGGTCGACATCAGGAGGATGCGGTCCTTGGGCTTGAGTACGCCATCGACCACCCGCACCAGCATCACCACGCCGACGTAGTTGTCGAACCAGGAATCGATGATCAGCGCCTTCAGCGGCCCGGCAGCGTCGCCCGTGGGCTGCGGCACGCGCGCGACGATGGCCTCGAGCACGTCCTGCACGCCCAGGCCGGTCTTGGCCGAACACAGGATGGCCTCGGACGCATCGACACCGATGACATCCTCGATCTCGCCGCGCGCATTGTCGGGGTCCGCGGCCGGTAGGTCGATCTTGTTCAGCACCGGCACCACCTCGACGTCGAGGTCGAGCGCAGTATAGCAGTTCGCCACGGTCTGCGCCTCGACGCCCTGCGACGCATCGACCACCAGCAGCGCACCTTCGCAGGCGGACAGCGAACGGCTGACCTCGTAGGAAAAGTCGACGTGCCCCGGGGTGTCGATCAGATTCAGGTTGTAGACCTGCCCATCCTTCGCCTTGTAGCTCAGCGCGGCCGTCTGCGCCTTGATGGTGATGCCGCGCTCGCGCTCGATGTCCATCGAGTCGAGTACCTGAGCCTCCATCTCGCGGTCGGAAAGGCCGCCGCAGAAATGGATGAGTCGATCGGCCAGGGTCGATTTACCGTGGTCGATGTGAGCGATGATGGAGAAATTTCGAATAGCGCGCTGCATGGATGCCAACAGAAAGGGCGCCTTGCGGCACCCTGTTGAACTGGAAAACCGGAAGCTGACCGGACACGGGCTGAGCGCCGGATTCTAGCGGAAAACCGCTGCCCATGCTGCCCTGGCCGGCCCGGCCGCCTCTACATCCGCTGGAGGGAGCGCTTGGAATCGGCACGACGCTGGAATCTGGCGCCGCAGGCTCGAACCCGGCAGCGAAGAGCTTTGCCCCTGCACCCCCCGGGCGTGGCCACCGGCGTGCGCCTGGTCAATCTCTGGAATGTGTCATTGGCGGCCCCCTGAACGAGCGGGGCCGGTTCAAGGGAAGATGTCTCTTCGGAAGCAGTACTTCAGTGAGGCTGGCAGGTTGCGTTCGGCACCAGCAGCCAACAGTTGATCAAGGGCCCGCACCACGTCCGGGGTGCCGCTGACGCCGGCAGAACGCCTGGTTTCGGTAAGTTCGGTAGAGAACACGATGCGGGTGCCCAATTGCAGAGCGAGCGCGTTGAGCCCCTTGTCCAACACCTGCGGTGCAGACTGACGGGGCAGGACGCACGGCCTGCGCCTGCGCGGCGCTGCGGGTGACGCCGATTTCGGTCGCGATGGCGGGACGCAGACATCGCGCCATTCCAGTTGCCTGCGCAGGCAGGTGATGATGCCGTCGTAGTGCTCTTCGAAGGCGACGAGCAGCGAGACAGAAGCGGGAATCTGAGGTACTGCTGACAATCCTTCAAAAAAGAACAGCTATCAATACCGTCATCCGCCGCTGCAATGGGCACGCACCGCCGCCTCGTCCAGATGGTAATGGCAAAGCTCCGTTTCTCCCGCCAGCACGACCGGCACCAGTTCGTCCCAACGCGCCTCCAGTTCGGGGTGCTGGTCGACATCGACGACGTCGATCGCCCAGCCGTACTCTTGCGCGATCGGTTCGAGCGCGGCGACGAGGTCGTGGCACAGGTGGCACCATTCGCGGCTGAGGACGGTGAATGTGCGGCGCCCGTCAGGCATGCTCATTTTCCGGCGCGCAGGCTGACGTAAGAGCTCGTGTCGCCACGCTGAACCAGCAGCGTCACCTTCTGCCCCACCTCGACGCCGCCCACGAGGCGGTTGAATTCGGCGACCGACGCGAGCTTGATCTGCCTGCCCTCCAGCACGACGGCGAGCACCACATCGCCCTGCTGGATCTCGGCCCGCGCAGCCGCACCTTGCGCGCGATCGACGATGAGCCCGCCTTCGATGCCGCGCTCGCGCCGCTGGGCCGGAGTCGGCGCCGACAGCACGAGCCCGAGCTTGTTGGGAGCGGACAGGCCACGCGGCGCGGCGCCGGCCACCGGCGCTTCCTTCGGGTCTTGCCACTCGCCGACGTTCACCTTGAACGCCACCGGCTTGCCGTCCCGGTACACATCCACCTCGGCATCCGTGCCCGGCTGGACGGCGGCCACGATGCGCGGCAGGTCGCTGGAAGCATCCACGCCCTTGCCCGCGAAGCGCACGATCACGTCGCCTTGCTGCAGGCCGGCCCTTGCCGCCGGCCCTTCAGGTTCCACCGAACTGACGAGCGCGCCCGCGGCGCGCGGCAGGCCGAAGCCGTCGGCCAGATCGCGCGTCACCTCCTGGATCGCAACCCCGATACGGCCCCGCTGCACGCGCCCCTTGGTGCGGAGCTGGTGCTGCACGTCCATGACGACATCGATCGGAATCGCGAACGACAGTCCCATGAAGCCGCCGGTGCGGCTGTAGATCTGCGAATTGATGCCGACGACCTCTCCCCTGAGGTTGAACAGCGGTCCGCCGGAATTCCCCGGGTTGATCGCGACGTCGGTCTGGATGAAGGGCACGAAGTTCTCATCGGGCAGCGAACGGCCCTTCGCGCTGACGATGCCCGCCGTCACCGACTGGTCGAAACCGAACGGCGAGCCGATCGCCACCACCCATTCGCCCACCTTCAGGCGCGCCGGATCGCCGAGCACAACGCGCGGCAAGCCGTCTGCCTCAATCTTGATCAAGGCCACATCGCTGCGCACGTCGGCACCAATCACCTTGGCCATGTATTCGCGCTTGTCGGCAAGGCGGACGAGAATCTCCTCGGCCTCTTCCACGACATGGGCATTGGTCAGGATATAGCCGTCGCCGCCGATGATAAAACCCGAGCCCAGCGACTGGTTGTCGGGGTCCGCGCCCGGGAACTCGTGCCGCCGGGGGATGAACTTGCGGAAGAAGTCGAACATCGGGTCCGACTCGTCGATACCGGAAAACGGCACGGGCAGCTGCGTCTTTTCGCCGCGCGTCTGGATGGCGCTGATGTTGACGACCGCGGCGCCCTGTTTTTCGACCAGGGCGGTGAAATCAGGCAGGCTCGCCGCAGGCGAAGCCGGCGTCAGCAGCAGGGACGCTGCGAACAGGAAAGCATGGCGAAGGGAGAGGAAACTCATCGGGATTCCTGAAGCGGCCGCAGGCAGGCGGCCTGGGATGCAAGTTCCTGGGGGGCAAGTTCCATGTGCAACTGTGCGCGCCAGCCGCGGCTGCGCGCCAGCAGGCGATTGAGCGCGAATGCCAGGAGCAGGCCGGCGGCGCCACCGGCCGCCACGCCAAGATCGTTTGCCGCCGCGATGCCGCCGCACGCCGCGCCGGCGACGAGCAGGACAGCCCCAAGACCGTAGCTGGCCATGGCCGCCTTGAGCGGGGCACCGTCAGGCGTGCTGATGACGACCCTGTCTCCCGCTTTCAGCTCGAGCCGGGTGGGCAAGGCGAACTCGCTCTTCGGTAAGCCGAAGGCCTGCGTAATCTGCACCGAGCGGCATCCGCCTGGTTCATCGCAGCGCCCGCAGCCTCCCCCGGTATCGGATACACGCAGCCAGACACGCCCCGCTTCGATCTGCAGGACCTGCCCCCAAGCCTGCATCATTGCACCGCAGGGCGGATGGCATCACCGATGCGCTTGACCGCGCGTTCGGGCACCTCGCCGAGCACGGTGATCAGATGGCCATCGAGCGAGCGCTTGTAGATATTGATGGCGCCGCTGGCGAGCGGGCCGAGGCCGATCGAGGCGCCGTCGGCAATCGGTTCGATGAACACCGACACAGAGGCCAGGCCATCGCTGAACACCATATGCACCGCCTGGCCGCGCTCGGGACCGAGCGGCCTGCGCATCACGGATGTCAGCGCATATCCGGGAACGTCCTCGCCGACGGCCCAGCCGCTGTCTGCCCTTGCCAGGTCACTGCCACGGGCATTCACGAGGCGCCAGCCATCGACGTCCTGGAAGCGCGGGGCAAGCAATTCGTCCCCCACCTCGCCGCCGATGCGCACATCGCTGAAGGCGAACTGCTCGATGAGCTGCCCTGTTTCATTGACGGTACGCGCTTTGAGCAGCAGGCCCGACTGGATCTCGGCCCACAGCGTGTGCCCATAGCGCAGATCGTCCCGCGGCTCGAGGACGAGCGCCTGGGCCTCCATGCCGGCCACCCGCACGACGTCGCCCTTGCGGATGCGATAGCTTTCGGCGAGACCGACGGGCGAAACCGGGAGCCGGGCCGGGAAGGCTCGCCGGCCCGCGGCTTCATCGATGATGACGAGCTTTTGATCCGGCAGCACGCAACGGATTTCCGTTCCCTTTCGGATCACCTCGCGCGGGCTGCCGTCCAGCGCTTCCAGGCGCTCGTACTCCACGCCGGCATCGACCCGATGCGCAATGCGCGATGTCTCGACATGGGTGCCGGACTGGTACATGAAGGTGCCGACATAGTTGAGCCGTTGTCCGGCCGATGCGATGCGCCCCATCCAGGACAAGGGATCGCCAGGCGCCTCGGCGACTGCTGACCCGTGAAGCAAGGCGGCACAAACGCCGAAAACGGCGGCCAGCCGCCTCATCGACCCGGCCCCTCGGACGACGCGGAAACCGTCCGCACATACTGCACCGCGGCCGGCATCGGCCCGCCGCTGACGCCCTGGTGGGCAAAGACATACTCGCGCAAGGGGTCGTCCGCCACATTCTGCCCCCCTCCGCCCTGGACCCGGGCAAGCACGCCGGACGCCGGTGCGCTGGCGACGACCGGCTGCGCGGCGATACGCTGCACAGCCAGGGTCGCAGGCGTGGGCGCCTCCTGCGAATAGAGCGTCGCCGCGACGAGCCCCACCGCCGCCACGCCCATCACCGATGCGGCGATCGGCATCAATGTCCGCAAGACGCTGCGCCGCGCGGAAGCCGCCGCGGACACGGCCGGCGCGAACACGATGGGCTCCTCATCGAGGCCTGCCATGACCCGGGCGACGAAATCCGCCGACCCGGCACGCTCTCCGCGGATGACATCGCCGATCAAGCAATACGCATCCCAATCCTTCCTGAGCGATGCGTCACGTCGCAGCCCGTCGAAAACCGGGCGTATCGCGTTCTGGTCGAGATCTCCATCGATCAGGGCCGACAGTTTGTCCTTCATGCCTACACCTACCAACGTTTGTCCGGGGCCGTGTCGAGCAACGGCCGCAGACGTTCTGCAATCGCTTCGCGCGCACGGAATATCCGCGAGCGCACCGTACCGATCGGACATTCCATGATGTTGGCGATCTCCTCGTAACTGAGGCCCTCGAGCTCGCGCAACATGATGGCTGTCCTCAGCTCCTCGGGTAGAGCTGCCATCGCCTCCTCGACGGTCTCGCCAATCTGGCGCGTCATCAGCAGCCGCTCGGGCGTGTTGATGTCGCGCAGTTGATCGCCGTCTTCAAAGGTCTCCGCCTCTTCCGAGTCGAAACTCGTCGAAGTCGGTGCCCTGCGTCCCTGCGAAACCAGCCAGTTCTTCGCGGTATTGATACCGATGCGGTACAACCACGTATAGAAGGCACTGTCTCCGCGGAACGAACCCAGCGCACGGTAAGCCTTGATGAAGGTTTCCTGCGCCACATCTTCGACTTCGGCTGGATCGCGGATCAGTCTGGACAGCAGGCGATGGAGCTTGCGCTGGTATTTCGATACCAGCAAGCCGAAAGCCTGCTTGTCGCCGCGCTGCACGCGCTCGACGAGCTGCTGATCGATTTCACGATCGGTCATGGAGTGTTCGTTCTTTCCGGATATTCGAATGACAAAGCAGCCGGATTATAAGCGAGCACCCCAGCTCTCACCAAAGATCGAAGACACAGGGACAGACACAGCCCCCCCGGATTAGTTCATACGCCGGAAAGGGCATCCTCCGATCGCCGCGCCGACCCCTCGGGCTGCCGTAGGCGGGGCCCCGCATGCTATATTTTTAATCTTTCCAACGAGCCCGAGCGTCATCTTGCTGAAACAGTACGACGTACTCATTCTTGGCAGCGGTGCGGCTGGCCAGTCCATGGCACTCAGGCTCGCCGACAGCCTGCGTGTCGCCCTCGTAACCAAGCGCGAACTGTCCGACAGCGCAAGCAACTGGGCGCAGGGCGGCATCGCCGCGGTGCTCGATACCGCAGACAGCATCGAGGCCCACGTCCAGGACACCTTCACCGCCGGCGCGGGCCTGTGCGACCCGGAGGCGACGCGCTTCGTCGTCGAGAACGGCAAGCGCGCCATCGAATGGCTGATCGGCCGCGGCGTGCCCTTCACCCGTGAAGCCGATTCCCAACTGGGCTACCACCTCACCCGCGAGGGCGGCCACTCGCACCGCCGCATCATCCATGCCGCCGACGCAACCGGCGCCGCGGTACAGTCGACGCTGTCCGCACAGGTGCGCGCCCACCCGAACATCGACATCTTCGAACACCATATCGCGGTGGACCTCGTCCTTGGCGACAAGGTCGGCCAGCCGGACGAAGGCTGCCTCGGCGCCTATGTGCTCGACATCGAGGCCGGCAAGGTGGTGACCTTCGCCGCGCGCAACACCGTGCTGGCGACCGGCGGCACGGGCAAGGTCTATCTGTTCACGACCAACCCCGACGTTGCCACCGGCGACGGTGTAGCCATGGCGTGGCGGGCCGGCTGCCGGGTGGCGAACATGGAATTCATCCAGTTCCACCCGACCTGCCTCTATCATCCGCAAGCGAAGTCCTTCCTCATTTCCGAGGCGGTGCGGGGCGAGGGCGGTCTGCTGAAACTGCCCGATGGCACGCGCTTCATGCCCGAGCACGATCCGCGCGAAGAACTCGCCCCCCGGGACATCGTCGCCCGTGCCATCGACTTCGAGATGAAGAAGCGCGGCCTCGACTGCGTCTACCTGGACATCAGCCACAAGCCGGCCGAGTGGCTGCGCTCGCACTTCCCCAACATCTACGCACGCTGCCTTGAGCTGGGCATCGACATCACGCGTGAACCCATTCCGGTCGTGCCCGCGGCGCACTACTCCTGCGGCGGCATCGTCACCGATCTCGCGGCACGCACCGACGTCCCTGGCCTGTATTCGGTGGGCGAGTCGGCCTATACCGGCCTGCACGGCGCCAACCGCCTCGCGAGCAACTCGCTGCTCGAATGCCTGGTCTACGGCGAGGCTGCCGCACAGGACATCCTGGCCAAGCCGAAGCGGCCGGCCCCCGTCCTGCCCGCCTGGGACGAAAGCCGCGTCACCGACGCTGACGAGGAAGTCGTGATCTCACACAACTGGGCGGAATTGCGCCGCGCCATGTGGGATTATGTCGGCATCGTGCGCACCACCAAACGCCTGAAGCGAGCACAGCACCGCATCCGCCTGCTTGCGCGCGAAATCCACGAGTTCTATTCGAATTTCCGCGTCACCAACGACCTCATCGAGCTGCGAAACCTGGTGGTCACCGCCGACCTGATCGTCTCCTGCGCGCTCAAGCGCAAGGAAAGCCGTGGCCTGCATCATTCGCGGGACTATCCCGAACTGCTGCCGCGCGCGCGCGAAACGATCCTGCGTCCGCCACGCAAACCCAAGAGCTGATCAGGCGCTGCCGGGCGGGGAAGCGGCCTTGTGCCGCAGCCATATCCGCAGCGGCCGCCAATGCGCGGCCGCCATGTTCGCCCGCAGCAGCATCAATCGGCGCCGCGGCCGCCTTGAAGCCCGTTCGCCCTCCGCCGCCGGGCCGAGCAGCGGCAGCCACACCGCCCAGCCGAAATCGACTGCACCTGCCCCCAGCCAATAGTCGCCGGCCCAGCCGCCACGGCTCTCATTGCCGCAACCCAGGCCCAGGCCGCCGTCACCGTGCAGGACGAGTGCAAGGCCCCGCTTGGCGCGCTCCCGCCGGAGCGCATGCAGCAGCGAGCCCAGCAGCGCGATCCAGAGCAGAAGCCCCAGCGTGCGCAACGGAGCAGGCTGCAGCACGGACAGACTGGGAACATGAAAAAGCGCCAATCCCGCCGCGGCATGCACAGCGGAGATTGACGCCATCACGACCCTGGAAGGCCACAGCGGGATCGTCAGCGGAAAGTGAATGGCTTCACCCGTGGCATGACCTCACCATGCGGCCCTTACCTCAGATCTTGCGGAACACCAGCGTGCCGTTGGTACCGCCAAAGCCGAAGTTGTTCTTCAGCGCGACATCGATCTTCATCGGGCGGGCGACGTTGGCGCAGTAGTCGAGATCGCACTCCGGATCCTGCTCGAAGATGTTGATCGTCGGCGGAGAAATCTGGTTGTGTACTGCAAGCACGGTAAACACCGACTCCAGCCCACCGGCGCCCCCCAGCAAGTGGCCGGTCATCGACTTGGTAGAGTTGACGACCAGCTTCTTTGCGGCTTCGGCGCCGAATGCGAGTTTGATCGCCTCGGTTTCGTTCTTGTCGCCAAGCGGGGTCGAAGTACCGTGCGCATTCAGGTAATGAACCTGGTCGGAACTCACGCCGGCGTTCTTCATGGCATTGAGCATGCTGCGGCGCGGGCCGTCCGTATCCGGCGCAGTCATGTGGTAGGCGTCGCCGCTCATTCCGAAACCGGCCAGCTCGGCATAGATTCGGGCGCCACGACGTACCGCGTGCTCGTACTCCTCGATCACCATCACACCGGCGCCTTCGCCCAGCACGAAGCCATCGCGGCCGTTGTCCCAGGGACGGCTGGCCGTCGCCGGATCGTCATTGCGGGTCGACAGCGCCTTGGCCGACGCAAAACCGCCGATCGCAAGGTGGGTCACCGTAGACTCGGCGCCGCCGCATACCATGACGTCCGCGTCACCGTATTCGATCATGCGCGCACTCATGCCGATCGCATGAAGCCCGGTCGTGCAGGCGGTGACCACGGCCAGGTTCGGCCCCTTCAGGCCGTACATGATCGACAGGTTGCCCGAAATCATGTTGATGATGGTGCCGGGAATGAAGAACGGCGAAATCTTGCGCGGACCGCCGCCAAGATAGTCGTCGTGGGTTTCCTCGATCATCGGCAAGCCGCCGATGCCGGAACCGATATTCACGCCGATACGATCGGCGTTGGTCTCATTGACCTCGATACCGGAGTCACGAATGGCCTGGATACCTGCCGCCATGCCGTAATGGATGAACACGTCCATGCGGCGCGCATCCTTGGCGGACAGGTATTCGGTGACGTCGAAGTTCTTCACTTCGCCGGCGATCCGGGCCGAGAATGCACTCGCGTCGAAACGGGTGATCGGTCCGATGCCGCTCTTGCCGGCAAGCAGGTTTTCCCAGGCCTCGGGAACAGTATTGCCGACCGGCGAAATCACACCCAGACCGGTGACGACGACTCTACGACGCGACACGGGCAACTCCGTTGAAATCAATGAGATGAAAATAAGCGCAGCCGGACACCGCGACAGCGGCATCCGGACCGCATGCACTCAAGAGAAGCGAATTACTTCTTGAGGTGGGCGTTGACGTAGTCAATCGCCTGCTGGACGGTGGTGATCTTCTCGGCCTCTTCGTCCGGGATCTCGCACTCGAACTCTTCCTCGAGCGCCATGACCAGCTCCACGGTGTCCAGCGAATCCGCGCCAAGATCATCGACGAACGAAGATTCGGTCTTGATCTCCGATTCGTTCACGCCAAGTTGCTCAGCGACGATCTTCTTGACGCGCTGTTCGATGTTCTCCATGAACTAACTCCTTCCCTGAGGGTAACGGGTGTATTGAAAAAGCCGGCGTATTCTACCAAAACCGGGCTGAACCGCTATCCTGACCACCGATCAGGACATGTACATGCCGCCATTCACGTGCAGGGTGGTCCCGGTCACGTATGCAGCAGCAGGCGAAGCAAGGAAGGCCACGGCGCCGGCAATTTCCTCCGGACGGCCCAGGCGGCCCAGTGCGATGTTGCCCAACAAGGCGTCGCGCGCGGCCTCAGGCAGGGCGCGCGTCATGTCGGTATCGATAAAGCCGGGCGCCACGCAATTGACCGTGATGTTGCGGCTGCCAAGCTCGCGCGCAAGCGCGCGCGCCATGCCGGCCACCCCGGCCTTGGCTGCCGCATAGTTGGCCTGGCCGGGATTGCCGGCACTCGCCACCACCGAGGTGATGTTGATGATCCGGCCCGCGCGCGCCTTCATCATGCCGCGCATGACCAGCTTGCTCATGCGGAAGACCGCGCGCAGATTGGTATCGAGCACCGTATCCCACTCGTCGTCCTTCATCCGCATCGCCAGGTTGTCACGGGTGATGCCCGCATTGTTCACCAGGATGGCGATCGCGCCGAAGCGCTTTTCGATGTCACCGACCAGTGCCTCACAGGACGCCGCATCGGTAACGTCGAGCGCCATGCCCACGCCCTTGCAGCCCGCCCCGTCCAGCGCCTTCTGGATGTCGGCTGCGCCGGACTCGGAAGTCGCCGTGCCGATCACCGTGGCGCCGAGGCGCCCCAGTTCCAGCGCCACGGCGCGGCCGATGCCGCGCGACGCGCCGGTCACCAGCGCAAGCTGTCCTTCAAGCGAAAAACTCATGTTCACCTCACCGCCGCAATCGACTGTTCGAGGCTCGCCGCATCGTGCGCCGAACCGCCTTCCACTTCCTTGGCAATGCGCCTGGTCATGCCGGCCAGCACTTTGCCGGGCCCGCATTCGATGACATGGCTCATGCCCCGCCCCGCCATCGCCTGCACCAGCTCGATCCAGCGCACGGGCGAGTAGGCCTGGCGTATCAGCGCATCGCGAATCTTCTCGGGATCATCGTAGACCTCGGCATCGACATTGTTGATGACGTCGATACCCGGTCTGGTGATGCTCACTCCGGCCAGGCGCTCGGCCAGGCGCTCGGCGGCCGGACGCATCAGCGCGCAGTGGAAAGGCGCGGAAACCGGCAGCAGCACGGCGCGCTTGGCACCTTTGGCCTTGGCGATCTCGCCGGCGCGCTCGACAGCGGCCTTGGCGCCGGCAATGACGATCTGCCCCGGTGCGTTCAGGTTGGCAGCCTCGACCACCTGCCCCTGCGCTGCCTCGGCACACGCTTCGCGCACAGCGTCGGCCTCCAGGCCCATCACCGCGGCCATCGCGCCTTCTCCGGCGGGAACCGCCTCCTGCATGGCCTGGGCGCGAAAACGCACCAGCGGCACGGCATCCCCGAAGGCCAGCGCGCCCGCGGCGACCAGCGCGGAATACTCGCCGAGGCTGTGGCCGGCCACCAGCGCGGGCTTCGGACCGCCCGCAGCCAGCCAGGCACGGTACGCCGCCACGCCCGCCGTCAGCATCAGCGGCTGGGTATTGACCGTCAGCGCCAGGCGCTCAGCCGGGCCGTCGCACACCATGGCCCATAGATCCTCGCCCAGCGCATCGGACGCTTCGGCGAAGGTTTCACGAATCACCGCAGATTCGCCATAGGCGGCCATCATGCCGACCGACTGCGAACCCTGCCCGGGAAAAACCAGCGCAAATGCCATGCCTGCTCTCCGGTTGTCAGAAATGAAGGTGAGGAATCAGAAATCGATCAGGGCTGCGCCCCAGGTGAAGCCGCCGCCGACGCCTTCGATAACGATGCGCTGGCCCGAGCGGAGCTTGCCGCTGCGCACGGCCTCATCCAGCGCCAGCGGGATCGAGGCCGCAGAGGTGTTGCCGTGGTGGTCGAGCGTGGTGATGACCCTGTCCATCGGCAGGCCCAGCCGCTTCGCCGTGGCCTGGATGATGCGGATGTTGGCCTGGTGCGGAATCAGCCAATCGACGCTGTCCGCGCTTGCACCCGCCAGATCGAGCACCTCATGGGCGACCTCGCCCAGCACCTTGACCGCGAACTTGAACACCGCCTGCCCGTCCATGCGCAGGAAGGGGTCGCCGATGACCTGGCCGGCTGCGACGCCGCCGGGCACGCACAGGATCGGATGATGGCTGCCGTCGGCATGCAGCGCCGAAGCGCGGATGCCCGGCTGCGCCGAGGCTTCGAGCACCACGGCGCCGGCGCCGTCGCCGAACAGCACGCAAGTCGCGCGGTCGGACCAATCGAGGATGCGCGAGAACACCTCGGCGCCGATCACCAGCGCGCGCTTGTGATTGCCGGAGCAGATGAACTTCTCCGCGATCGACAGCGCATACACGAAACCGCAGCATACGGCCTGCACGTCGAACGCCGGCCCGCCATTACGGATGCCGAGCCTAGCCTGCACCAGCGTGGCCGTACTCGGGAAGATGTAGTCGGGCGTCGACGTGGCGACGATGATCAGGTCGATATCGCCGGCTTCGCATCCCGCCGCCTCGATCGCCCGCTCCGCCGCGACCAGGGCCAGGTCGCTGGCGCCGACGTCCGCCGCGGCCAGATGGCGGCTGCGAATGCCGGAACGGCTGACGATCCACTCGTCCGAGGTATCGATGCCGCGCGCGACCAGGTCGTCATTGCTCACCGGACTGCCAGGCAGGCAGCTCCCCGTCCCCGTGATCCTTGCATAGATCATGCCTTCACCTCGTTCATGCTCGCCATCCGTTCGGAAATGCGCTCGATGAGCCGGTTCGACGCCGCATCGGCCGCGCGCGAAAGCGCATTGCCGAAGGCAAGCACGTCGGCAGAGCCGTGACTCTTGAGCACCACCCCACGCAGCCCCAGCAGGGGCGCCCCATTGTAGAGGCGATGATCGACCCGTTGCTTGAAGCGCTTGAGCACAGGCAGGGCCACGGCAGCCATCAGCTTGGTCAGCAGCGAGCGGCTGAACTCCTGCTTGAGCATGGCGCCCAGCATCTGCGCCAGCCCTTCCGAAGTCTTGAGCGCGACGTTGCCGACGAAGCCGTCACAGACCACCACGTCCACCGTGCCTTCGTAGATGTCGTCGCCCTCGACGTTGCCATAGAAGTTGAGCCCGCTGGCGCGCAGCAGCTCGGCCGCCTCCTTGACCACGTCATTGCCCTTGATGGCTTCTTCACCGATGTTGAGCAGTCCGACGCTCGGGCGCTCCTTGTGCTCGATGGCCGCCACCAGCGAAGAGCCCATGACGCCGAACTGCAGCAGGTGCTCGGCCGAACAGTCGACGTTGGCGCCGAGATCGAGCACGTAGGTGTGCCCCCTCATGGACGGCAGCACGGTAGCGATCGCCGGACGGTCGATGCCGGGCAGCGTCTTCAGCACGAAGCGCGAGATGGCCATCAGCGCGCCGGTATTGCCGGCGGACACGGCCGCGCTCGCCTCGCCGGCCTTGACGAGGTCCATCACGACGCGCATCGAAGAATCCTTCTTGTTGCGCATGGCAATGGCGGGCGGGTCGTCCATGGTGACGACTTCCGAAGCCGGGCGCAGCTTCAGACGGGGGCCGAATTCGGATTGAGCCGTCCCGAGCAGAGGCCGGACCGCCTCTTCCCGGCCGACCAGGATTACGTTTGCATCGGGATGGCTACGCAGAAAGGACAGCGCAGCGGGCACGGTCACGGCCGGGCCGTGATCGCCACCCATGCAGTCGATCGCAATGGTGACACCCATCGGCATCTCGCGTGATTCAGACGAAAAATGGGAAAGATACGCGGAAAAAAAGCGGCGCAGGCGCAGAGCGCCGTGCGCCGCCTTCGCGTTCGAGAAGCGGGATTACTCGCCCTTGGCCTTCATGACCTTCTTGCCGCGGTAAACGCCGCTCGGGCTCACGTGGTGGCGCAGATGGACTTCACCGGTGGTCGGCTCGACGGCGAGCGCCGGAGCGGTCAGGAAATCGTGCGCGCGATGCATGCCACGCTTCGAGGGGGACTTCTTGTTCTGTTGGACGGCCATTGAAAATACTCCTGATACGAATTAATGCGCCTAGTCTGCGCGATGACTGCCTCGCAGCGACGCAAGCGCAGCGAAAGGCGATTCTTCATTCGCCCCGTTTACACTTCGGGGCGTCTCACATTGTTCGTGTCTCGGCGCAATCGGCAAGGCCAGCAGGATTTCGTCCTCGACCAGGGCCAGCACATCGAGCGCTTCATCGACCTCGATCGCATCGACCTCGTCGTCTTCGAGTTCCTCGTCCGGGATGGGCTGCCCGGCACGCACCGGCTGCAGCGTCGTCTCGACCGCCAGCGGCCAATCGAAACCACCCAGACAGCGCTGGCAACGCAGATTCAGGCTGCCGCCGAGCGTCAGCCTGAGCCGGGGTTCCGAACGACAGGCAGCCCCGCCTTCTGCAGCCCCCACCTCGGCGAGCGAGCCTTCGACGCGCCAGCTCACCTTGCCCTCCTTGTCGGCCAGCAAATCGACCAGACGCGGAAATTCCGCCACTTCGGCCTCGCCTGACAGGGTCCGAGCCTCGCTGGCGAAACGGAAGGGGTCGGCAATCTTGCCGAGCGACGCGCTTTGTTGCGACATAAGAGGCGCATGATATTATTTTTTCTGGCTTTGTGTCAAAGCCGTCATGCATCGGAAGGCCTGCCCGAACGTCGGCCTTGCCGCAACCGCTCCGCCCCGTCGCCCCGACGCGGCCTCTCATCCGCCCATCCGCGCAATGAAGCTCATCCTCGCCTCCACCTCCGCCTATCGGCGGACGCTGCTCGAACGCCTGTCGATCCCGTTCGAAACCGCCCGCCCGCACACCGACGAGACGCCCCTCCCGGGCGAAGCCCCCGACGCCACCGCGGAACGCCTCGCCGCCGAAAAGGCGCGCGCCGTGGCAAACGCATGGCCGGACGCGCTGATCATCGGCAGCGACCAGGTCGCACACATCGGCAGCCAGGTGTTCGGCAAGCCGGGTAGCGAAGCCCGCGCAATCGCCCAGTTGCAGCAAATGAGCGGCCAGGCCGTGGTGTTCCACACTGCGCTCGCGCTGCTCAACACCCGAACCGGCCACCTGCAGGTCGAAGGCATCCCGACCCGAGTGCGTTTCCGGACGCTTGCCGACGACGAAATCCGCCGCTACGTCGCCAAGGAGCGCCCCCTGGACTGCGCAGGCAGCGCCAAGTCCGAAGGGCTGGGCATCTCGCTGCTCGAAGCGCTGTCCGGCGACGATCCCACAGCCCTGATCGGCCTGCCGCTGATCGCGCTGTCACGCATGCTGCGCGCCGAAGGCCTCGCCCTGCCATGACCGCCGGCCGACACGCAACCGAAGGGCACGGCACGCTCTTCCTCGTCCCCGTCGCCCTCGGCGACACGCCCTGGCCCGGCTTCCTGCCCGCCCAGGCGCAGGCGGTCGCCGCCGGCCTGAACCACTTCGTCGTCGAAAGCGCGCGCGCCGCACGCGCGCACCTGAAGCAGCTGGACTATCCCCACCCGCTGCGCGACACCGACATCCGCGAACTGCCGGCCGACGCCGCCAAGGCGCACGACGCGGCCTTCGACGCCCTGCTCGCCCCCGCCCTGGAAGGCCGGGACGTCGGGCTGATGTCGGACGCCGGCTGCCCCGCCGTCGCCGACCCAGGCGCACGCCTGGTGGCGCGCGCCCATGCCCGGGGCATCCGCGTCGTACCGCTGGTCGGCCCGTCATCCATTCTGCTCGGCCTGATGGGCTCGGGGCTGAATGGCCAGAGCTTCGCCTTCCACGGCTACCTGCCGGTCAACGAAATCGAGCGCGACAAGGCGCTGCGCGCGCTGGAAGATGAATCGCGCAAGCTCGGCCGCACACAGATCTTCATCGAAACCCCGTACCGCAACGAACGCATGTTCGACGCGCTGCTCAAGACGCTGAAACCGGAAACGCGCCTCTGTATCGCCTGCGAACTCAATACCGCCAGCGAATCAATCCTGACGCGCCACCTGCGCGAGTGGAAGCAAACCCAGCGCCCGGCGCTCGCCAAGCGCCCCTGCCTGTTCCTGCTGCTCGGCTGAGGGCGGACGCTCAGGCGCGTTCCAGCAACCAGCGTGCCATGTCGCGCGGCGTATGGACGCAAGCCAGCGGACGCTCGGCCTCCAGCGCCGCCGCCGGGTGTGCGCCGAAGCCCACCCCGAGCCCGGCCACACCCGCGTTCCTCGCCATCTGCAGGTCGTGGGTGGTGTCGCCCACCATCAGCGTGCGCGCGGGGTCCGCGCCAAGCTCGTCCATCAGTTGCTCCAGCATCGCCGGATGCGGCTTCGAAAAACACTCGTCCGCGCAGCGCGTCGCCAGAAAATGCATGCCCAGCCCGGTATGCGCCAGCGCCCGGTCGAGCCCGACGCGGCTCTTGCCGGTGGCCACGCCCAGCATCCGGCCGCGGCCCGCCAGTTCGGCGATCAATTGCGGCACGCCCTCGAACAAGCGCAGTTCATGATCCCGCGCGAGAAAATGATGCCGATAGCGCTCGATCAGGCGCGGGTAATCGGATTCCCGCAGTTCCGGCACGGCATGGCGCAAGGCCTCGCCCAGCCCCAGCCCGATCACGTAGCGTGCCCGCTCGTCGCTGGGCGCGGGCAGATCGAGGTCGCGGCACGAAGCCTGGATAGCATGGACGATGGCCGCGGCCGAATCGAGCAGCGTGCCATCCCAATCGAAAACGATCAGATCGAAACCTTCAGCCATGGGCCTTCTCCGCGGCGCCCAGGGCGTCGATGAAGGATTGCAGTTCGGCCGGCAGCGGAGCCTCGAAGGACATCGCCTGGCCGGTCAGCGGATGCTCGAAGCCGAGCCGGGCCGCATGCAGGAACATGCGCTTCAGTCCCTCGCCTTCCAGCCGCTTGTTGAGCGCGAAATCGCCATACTTGTCGTCGCCGCACAAGGGGAAGCCGAGATGCGTCAGATGGACGCGGATCTGGTGCGTGCGCCCGGTCTTGAGCTCCACCTCCAGGAAGCTGTAGTCGCGCCAGCGCCTCACCAGCCGCACGATGCTGTGTGACGGCTTGCCTTCTTCGCTGACGCGCACGCGGCGCTCGCCCTCGGCGGTCAGGTACTTGTGCAGCGGCACCTTCACATGCTGCAGCGGATTGTTCCAGCGTCCCGGCACCAGCGTCAGATAGCGCTTCTCGACGCGGCCCTCGCGCATCATGTCGTGCAGCGCGGTCAGCGCAGAACGCTTCTTCGCCACGATCAGCAGGCCGGAGGTCTCGCGGTCGAGCCGGTGCGCCAGCTCGAGCATGCGCACCTCCGGACGCTGCGCCCGCAACTGCTCGATGACGCCATAGCTCACGCCGCTGCCACCGTGCACGGCCTTGCCCGCCGGCTTGTCGATGACGATCAGCGCATCGTCCTCATACACCACGGGCAAGGGCTTGCCGGCCGGCGCGGGCGCCGTGCGGGTGGGCTCGGCCACCCGGATCGGCGGAATGCGCACCTCGTCGCCTTCCGCCAGGCGGTAGGTCTGCTGCACCCGGCCGCCATTCACGCGCACCTCACCGCTGCGCAGGATGCGGTAGACGTGGCTCTTGGGCACGCCCTTGGCGATGCGCAGCAGGTAGTTGTCGATGCGCTGCCCGGCAGAAGCCTCGTCGATGCGCTCATGCCTTACCGCAATGCTTTTGCCTTCGATAGTCGTCATGAAATATACTTTCGGGCGGTCGACCCGGTCGCTGCCAGCCAAGTGCATCAAGTCGAGGCTTTGCGCGTTGAAACGATGCATCAGACGCCGAAGCCGAAAGACGGCGGCAAACTGCTGGCGATGAGCCCTGAAGAGCGCTCCCGGCGTCACCGCTGCGTGCCATCCAATGCCGAAAAGGGCATCGATGGTAACGCAATCGCCAACTTCGATACACCCATCCAGCCCCAGGGTTGGATTTTGACGCGTTACTCGCACTTGCAGGATCAAATGTTCCGGCCCGGCGGCCCTACCCGGCTCGCTGGCGGGAACAAGAGAATATCGACCAGCCGACCCATCACAGCCCGACAAACCCACCGGATGCAAACAGAAGCCCAACCCAATCGCTCCTGAACCCGGAAAGCGCGATGGTGCGCGCCGCTCGTCCTGCCCGTGCTTCTGACGCGGGAGAACGATCCAAATGAAGCGCATGCTTTTCAATGCGACGCAGGCCGAAGAACTACGCGTCGCAATCGTGGATGGTCAGAAACTGATCGACCTCGATATCGAATCGGCCGCCAAGGAAGAACGCAAGAGCAACATCTACAAGGCGGTCATCACCCGCATCGAGCCCAGCCTCGAAGCGGCTTTCGTCGACTATGGCGCCGAGCGCCATGGCTTTCTGCCATTCAAGGAAATCTCCCGCTCCTACTTCCAGCCCGGCGTAGACGCCGGCAAGGCTTCCATCAAGGAAGCCCTGAAAGAAGGCCAGGAGCTCATCGTCCAGGTCGAGAAGGACGAGCGCGGCAACAAGGGCGCGGCCCTCACCACCTACATCTCGCTGGCCGGCCGCTATTTGGTGCTGATGCCGAACAACCCGCGCGGCGGCGGCGTCTCGCGCCGCGTCGAGGGTGACGAGCGCGCCGAACTGCGCGAAATCATGGATCAGCTCGACGTGGTCCAGGGCATGAGCCTGATCGCCCGCACCGCCGCCATCGGCCGCAGCGCCGAAGAGCTCGAGTGGGACCTGAACTACCTGATGCAGCTGTGGCGCGCGATCGAAGGCGCGGCCGAAGGCCAGACCGGCGCCTTCCTGATCTACCAGGAAGGCAGCCTGGTCATCCGCGCGATCCGCGACTACTTCCAGCCCGACATCGGCGAGATCCTGATCGACACCGACGACGTCTACGAGCAGGCGCGCCAGTTCATGGCCCACGTCATGCCCGGCAACGTCGCCCGCGTGAAGCGCTACAGCGACGACGTGCCGCTGTTCTCGCGCTTCCAGATCGAACACCAGATCGAATCCGCCTACTCGCGCCAGGTCGGCCTGCCCTCGGGCGGCGCCGTGGTCATCGACCATACCGAGGCGCTGGTATCGATCGACGTCAACTCAGGGCGCGCCACCAAGGGCTCCGACATCGAGGAAACCGCCTTCCGCACCAATTGCGAAGCGGCCGACGAAATCGCCCGCCAGCTGCGCCTGCGCGACCTCGGCGGCCTGATCGTCATCGACTTCATCGACATGGAGTCGGCAAAGAACCAGCGCGAGGTCGAGAACCGCCTGCGCGACGCGCTGCGCCACGACCGCGCCCGCGTGCAGACCGGCAAGATCAGCCGCTTCGGCCTGCTCGAACTGTCACGCCAGCGCCTGCGCCCCGCCCTGGCCGAGACCAGCTACATCACCTGCCCGCGCTGCAACGGCACCGGCCACATCCGCAGCACCGAATCGTCGGCGCTGCACATCGTCCGCATCCTCGAAGAAGAAGCGATGAAGGAGAACACCGGCGCGGTGCACCTGCAGGTGCCGGTCGATGTCGCGACCTTCCTGCTCAACGAGAAGCGTGTCGACATCGCCCGCATCGAGCTGCGCCACAAGGTACAGCTCATCATCGTCCCCAACCGCCACCTGGAAACGCCCGCGCACGAAATCATCCGCCTGCGCCACGACCAGCTCAACGCCGAGGACATCGCGCTGGCGAGCTACCAGATGGTGCAGAAACCGGCCGAGGAAGTGGAGCGCCTGCCGAGCAAGGCCGGCGAACGCCCGCCGCGCCAGGAAGCCGCCGTCAAGAGCATCGCACCGGCCCAGCCCGCGCCGGTCGCCGCCGCAGCACAGCCGGCCGCGAGCACCGCCGCAGCGCCGGCGCCGAAGGGACTGCTGGCCCGCATCATGGGCTGGTTCACCGGCGGCCAGCCGCAACCGGCGTCCAACCCCGAGCCCGTGGCCGAAGCCGCGCCGAAGCGCGAAGGCCGCGCCCGTAGCGAACGCAGTGGCGACGGCCGCCGCAGCAGCGGCAATCGTGGCCGCCGTGGCGAGCGCGACGGCGAAGCACCGGCAGGCCGCGGAACACGCGGCGAGCGCCAGGAACGCGCCGAGGGCGGCGATAAGCCGCAGCGCGCCGAGAAGGCCGAGCGTGCCGAACGCACCGAGCGCGGCGAAGGACGCGGCCGTGGCCGCAGCCGTGGCGAGCGTGGCACCGAACAACGCACCGCCGAGGCCGTGCCGGCCGAAGCCGCGGACGAACTGCTGAAGGCCGCCGCCGCCAGCGCCCTGGTTGCGGACCCGGCCGCCAGCCTTGCCGAAACCGTGGCAAGCGATGGCGTAAGCGGAGAAGACGGCGCCTCGGGCGAGAAGCGCCGCCGCCGCGGCCGCGGCCGCGGCCGCCGCTCG
>NZ_AMXE01000025.1 GCF_000310205.1 Thauera linaloolentis 47Lol = DSM 12138
GGGCGCTGAACGCTCCGGGCGCGTTCAGCGCCCGCCGGCCCAGATCCATTCGAGCAGGGCGTCCTGCGCGGCGGTGCTGGCGGCGGCCTCGGGGTGGTTGACCATCATCACCAGCGCATGGCGCCGGCCGTCACGGTCGAGCAGGTAGCCGGCGATGGCGCGCACGCCGTTCAGCGTCCCGGTCTTGATATGCGCCTGTCCGCTTGCGGGGCTGTCGCTCAGCCGCCGGCGCGCCGTGCCGTCGAGGCCCGCCACCGGCAGCGCCGAGATGTACTCGGGCATCCACGGCCGGCGCCAGGCCAGCAGCAGCATGTTGCCCAGGGTGTCGGCGCGGATGCGTTCGATGCGTGACAGGCCCGAACCGTTCTCGATCCGCAGTCCGTCGGCATCGAGGCCCGCCGCGGCGAGCACTTCGACGGCAATGCGGGCGCCGCCGGCCACCATGTCCGCCGTATCGGCCGGAGCGGCGGCAAGGAAGGTGCCGAGGTTGGCCAGCAACTGGCGTGCGATGACATTGCTCGACCATTTGTTCATGTCGCGGATGACGTCGGCCAGCGATGGCGATTCGTGGGTGAGCAGGCTGCGGATGCCGACCGGGGCGACGCCGCTGCGTACCTGGCCGTCGAGCCGGCCGCCGGCTTCCGACCACAGTGTGGCGACCAGCGCGGCGCCGTATTCGGCAGGCGGCAGCGGCGCCGCGCTCCAGGTGCGCGGGCCGCAGGCTGCCGGCAGGCTGCCGCTGAGCACGAGGCGGCGGCCGGGTTCGATCCGCGCTTCGAGATCGCGGTACCAGACATCGCAGTTGCTGGCGGACGTCTGCAGACGGTTTTCGATGACGACACCGGCCAGCGGCGGCTCGGCGACCACGGTCACCGATGCATTGCTTCCGTTGCCCGGGAAGAGCGCGAGCTGCAGGGTGTTGTAGTGCATCAGCAGGCCGTGCGGGCCGCTGTTGTAGGGGCGCAGGCCACGTCCGTCGAAGGCGTCGGGGTCATGGGGCGGCAACTGCAGCACGGAGGCGTCGAGTACGATGTCGCCCGCGATGCGTTCGATGCCCAGTCCGCGCAGGCGCCGCAGCAGTTTTCCGACCCGGTCTTGGTCCAGCACGGGGTCTCCGCTGCCGACGATGTACAGATCGCCGGACAGGACGCCATCGGCAAGGGTGGCATTGCTCGCGAGCCGGGTCGTCCAGGTCCACGCCGGGCCGAGGCGCTCGAACGCGGCAAAGGCGGTGACGAGCTTCATCACCGATGCCGGGTTCATCGGCGTGTTTGCATTGATGCTGAGGCTGGGATGCGTTTCGTCTACCGCCTGTACCCAGACCGAGACCGCATCATCGGTGATGCGGGCGCGCTCCAGCGCCAGTTTCACCGGTGGTGGGAGCCCTTGCGAGGCAAGCGCAGGCGGTGTCGCCAGCGCAGGCACGCCGAAAAAGATGCACAGGCCCAGGCAAATGCGAAACAATAGTGCAGTGCAACACGGTCGATGCGGGAGGGCGGGCAAGCGCCCTTCTGCGCGTCGGTAGAATGAAGCCGATGAAAGTTGAATTCGCCCGCTGGATTTCATGGGTGCCTGCGCCGGGAACTGCTTTGCCGGCGTAATTGCAAGGTTTCGAGAATGAGTGGATTCGGACATTATGCGCGCACGGCTGACGAGCTCGAGCGCGAGATCTACAAGCGCGGGCTGGCGCTGGGGCTGGACTGGGACGATCAGGCGCGATTGCGGGAACTGGCCCGCCAGGCCTTGAGCTATGAGCCGGGAGGGGTGATGAAACTGCTGCGCAGCCCGATCCGGCAGGAAAAACTCACCGGCGAACTGTTCGCCCTGTCCGATCTGATGCTCGGGACCATGCGCCAGAGCGCACAGATCGGTGTGCATACCAGTGGCGGCAGGGCCTGGAAGGCATTTGGCCGGGCGCTCTACCAAGAGGCCGAGCGCCTCGGCAAGGCGGATACCTGAACGGCGCGGCCCGTCCGCCGGGCCCGCCGCGTCAGCTAAGCGGCTTTTCGTCCGCGAACAGCGCGGCAACGGTTTCGCGCGCACGGACCAGATGGGCCTGGCCGCCATCGACGATGATCTCTGCCGCCCGCGGGCGGGTGTTGTAGTTCGAGCTCATCGTCATGCCGTAGGCGCCGGCCGACAGGATGGCGAGCAG
Source organism: Thauera linaloolentis 47Lol = DSM 12138 (assembly GCF_000310205.1). GTDB lineage: Bacteria > Pseudomonadota > Gammaproteobacteria > Burkholderiales > Rhodocyclaceae > Thauera > Thauera linaloolentis. The sequence continues at coordinate 2,156 of NZ_AMXE01000025.1, forward strand.
ATCGCCCTCGGCCACGGCAAGCCTGCGTTCGCGCGCGAGGAAGTCGCCGCTTTCGCAGATCGGGCCGACGACGTCGTAGACCTGCGATTCGGTACTGGGCGCCACGACTTCCACCACTTCGTGCCAGGCGTCGTAGAGCGCGGGGCGGGCGAGATCGTTCATGGCGGCGTCGACGATGACGAAATTCTTCGTCTCGCCCGGCTTCAGGTATTCGATGCGGGTCAGCAGCAGGCCGGCGTTGCCGACCAGCGAGCGGCCCGGCTCGAAGTAGAGTTCCTCGTTGCGTCCCTCGAACACCTTCAATAGCGGTGCCAGGTAGTCGGCAACGACGGGCGGGGCTTCGTCGCGATAGCGGATGCCGAGCCCGCCGCCGAGATCGATGTGGTCGAGCGTGATGCCGTCGTCCGCGAGGCGGTCGACCAGACCGGCCACTTTCTGCGCGGCTTCCGCGACCGGCGCGGGGTCGAGCAGTTGCGAGCCGATATGGCAGGCGATGCCGCTGATGCGCAGGTTCGGCAGCGCGGCGGCGCGGCGGTAGAGGGCCTGCGCGTCGGCGAAGGCGACGCCGAATTTGTTGCCTTTGAGGCCGGTGGAGATGTAGGGGTGTGTCTTCGGATCGACATCCGGATTGACGCGCAGCGCCACCGGAGCCAATACGCCGAGTTCGCCTGCGACGGCGTCGAGGCGTTCGAGTTCGGCGGCGGACTCGACGTTGAAGCAGCGGATGCCGGCCTTCAGCGCCTGGCGCATTTCGTCCCGCGTCTTGCCGACGCCGGAGAACACGACCTTGCCGGCATGGCCGCCAGCGGCCAGTACGCGTGCAAGTTCGCCGCCCGACACGATGTCGAAGCCCGCGCCCAGGCGGGCGAACACCGACAGGATACCGAGATTCGAGTTGGCCTTCACCGCATAGCAGACGAGGGCGCGGCGGCCGGCGAGTGCTTGCTGCCAGGACTCGAAGGCGGCCGTCAGCGCGGCTTTCGAATAGATGTAGCTCGGCGTGCCGAACTGCTCGGCGAGTTCGGGCAGCGCCAGCCCTTCGAGGGTGAGCACGCCGTTTTCGGCGTGCAGCGTCGGCGTCGGGAGCGCGCCGGAAATCTTGTCGTTGGCGGTCATTGGATCGGTGTGTATTGGCCCGGGGCCGGTGGCTGGGCGGGTTTGCTATGATCGGCGCCCGGCGCGGGCTGGCCGGACGGGGTCGGGGGCAAGTAGAGCGACCCCTTGATGCCGCAGGCCGACAGAAGCGCGCAGGCAAGCGCAGTCGCGGTAAGTTTGGCTCGCATCGCCATCATTCACGAAAAACCGGAATGCTATCAGAAGGAATCCGCATGGAAGAGTCCGCATTCAATACGCTGGCCGAAGCCGAGCTCGCGCGCATCGAGAGCGCCCTCGATGCATCGGGCGCCGATGTCGATATCGAGCCCAAGCCGGGCGGGGTGCTCGAGATCGAGTTCGAGAACGGCAGCAAGATGATCATCAACCGTCACACCGCTGCGCGCGAGATCTGGGTTGCGGCCAGATCGGGGGGTTTCCACTTCCGTCCGCAGGATGGCGCCTGGCTCAATACCCGTGACGGTGTCGAGCTGTGGGCCATGCTGGCGAAGCTCGTGAGCGAACAGGCGGGCGAAACCGTCGGGCTGGCGCGTCCCGCCTGACGATGTGGTCTGCCCTCAGCGCCGGATCGGCACCGGCATGCGGTCTTCGACCGGCGCGGGTGCCTGGGCGGCAGGAATGGGGCGCGGCGCCACTGGCGGGGTAGCTTCCTCGGGGGCTTCCAGGGCTGGCTCGTTGTCCGACGCGAACATCTGGCGCAGCCAGTCGGGCGCGAGGGGCGGTTCGGGGGGCTCGTACTCGGCGTACTGGTAATCGCTGCGGCTGCCGTCGCCCGCTTCGATCTGGATCAGCCCGCCCGGTTGGGGACGCTGTATTTCCGGGGTGCCGGCGAGCGCAACCCCCATGTAGTTGATCCAGATCGGAAGTGCGGCCGCGCCGCCCGTCTCGCCCCGTCCCAGGTTGCGCGGCTGGCTGAAACCGACCCAGGACACGGCGACCAGGTCGGGGTTGTAGCCGCAGAACCAGGCGTCGAGGTAGTCGTTCGTCGTGCCGGTCTTGCCGGCGAGGTCGTTGCGCTTGAGGCTGCGCGCGCGCGCGGCGGTGCCGCGCGTCACCACGTCCTGCAGCATCGAATCGATCAGCCAGGCATTGCGCGGGTCGAGCACGCGCGGCGCGCTTTCGCCCGCGACGGGCGGGTCGGTGCGGGCGATGAGCTTGCCGTTGCCGTCATAGATCTCCTTGACCACATAGGGGTCGATGCGGAAGCCGCCGTTGGCGAACGCGGCGTAGCCGCCCGCCAACTCCCAGGGGGTGACGCTGCCGGCGCCCAGCGCCATCGTCAGGTAGGGGGGGTGCTTGGCCGAGTCGAAGCCGAAGCGGCCGACGTAGTCCTGGGCGAAGCGCGGCGTGATGTCCTGCAGCATGCGGATCGACACCATGTTCTTCGAGCGCACGAGGGCATCGCGGATCGTCATCGGTCCGCTGTACTTGGCGTCGTAGTTCTTTGGCTCCCAGGCCTGGCTGCCGGTGACGCCCGCGGGGAAATACAAGGGGTCGTCGGCAACGACGTGGCCCGGTCCGTAGCCGCGCTCGAGCGCCGCCGAGTAGATGAAGGGCTTGAAGCTGGAGCCCGGCTGGCGCTGGCCTTGCGTGACATGGTTGAACTTGCTGCGGTTGAAGTCGAATCCGCCCACCAGCGCACGCACCGCGCCATCCCGGGGGTCGATCGAGACCAGGGCCGACTGTACCTCGGGTACCTGGGCGATTTCCCAGCCGTTGCTGCCGGTATCGCGGATGCGCACGATCGCGCCGCGACGGATGCGGCGCGTCTGCGGCGCCTTGTCCGCCAGCATGGGCGCGGCGAAGCGCAGGCCGTTGCCGCTGATGGTGATCTCTTCGCCGCGGCGGTACACCTTGACCTGCTTGGGGGAGGCTTGAAGCACTGCCGCGGCGAGCAGGTCGTCGTAGTCGTTGCGTTCGGCTAGGAGTTCGTCGAGCTGTTCGTTCGATACGCTGTCCGGCGGAAGTTCGGCGAAGGCCTCGGGGCCGCGATAGCCGTGGCGGCGGTCGTAGTCCATGACGCCCTTGCGCAGTGCGGCGTAGGCGGCCTCCTGATCCTTGCGGGTGACGGTCGTGAAAATGCGGATGCCCAGTTCGTAGGCCTTGTCGCCGAATTGCTCGACCGCGATCTGGCGTGCCATTTCGGCGACGTAGTCGCCATGGATGCTGCTTTCCTGTTGTTTTCGCGCAACAGCCGTATCGCGCTGGCTGCGTGTCGGCGTGGCGACAGCAATGGCGGCTTCGAAGTCGGCATGGCTGATGATGCCGGTTTCGAGCATGCGGCGCAGCACGTACTGTTGGCGGATGGCGGCGCGCGACGGATTGACGATCGGGTTGAAGGCGGAGGGCGCCTTCGGCAGCCCGGCCAGCATCGCTGCTTCGGGCAGGGTCAGCCCATCCAGCGTCTTGCCGTAGTAGGCACGCGCGGCCGCCGCGAAGCCGTAGGCGCGCTGTCCGAGGTAGATCTGGTTGATGTAGAGCTCGAGAATCTGGTCCTTGCTCAGTTCGTGTTCGATCTTGAACGACAGCAGGATTTCATAGAGTTTGCGGTTGTAGGTCTTCTCGCGCGTGAGGAAGAAGTTCCGCGCCACCTGCATCGTGATCGTCGACGCACCCTGGCCGCGTCCGCCGGTGGTCAGGTTGGACAACGCCGCGCGCGCGATGCCCATCGGATCGACGCCGGCATGCTCGTAGAAGCGTTCGTCCTCCGCCGCCAGGATGGCGTGCTTGAGCAGGGCCGGGACTTCGGCGATGCGAACCACATCGCGCCGCTCTTCGCCGAACTCGCCGAGCAGGTGGCCATCCGCCGTATATACTCGCAGCGGGACGCGTGGCCGGTAATCGGTCAACGACTCCAGCGAAGGAAGATTGGGCCAGGCGAACAGCGACATCGCTGCCAGCGTGGCGAGGCCGAGAATCGCAAGCGCCAGCAGCGCTGCGACCGGATAGAGGACCCAGCGCATCAGCAGTCCAGGAAACGTCGATAGAGGGTGCGCATTATACGAGATGGCCCCGGCGCTGGCTGTTTCGCGGTGTGGCGCGTGAAACAGTTCGCTTTACACTTATCCAGGCTTGTTGATACGATTTGAGAGCAAAAATCAAGTCTTGCTCCTAACATAAAGAAATGTAAGGACTTTCTTTGTGATTGAACTCCCCTTTTTCGGCGCTGCGGCACGCCAGCTGGCAGGGCTCGATATTTCATCTTCATCGGTCAAGCTCGTCGAGCTCTCCGGGGGGGACAAGGAAGCTTACAAAGTCGAGCGCTACGCCATCGAGCCGCTGCCGCGCGATGTCGTTGCCGATGGCAACATCGCCAACCTCGAAGCGGTCAGCGAAGCGCTTCGCCGCGCCCTCAGGCGCTTCGGGCCGGGTGTCAGGAATGTCGCCATGGCCTTGCCGGCCTCGTCCGTCATCACCAAGAAGATCATCCTGCCCGCGGGGCTGCGCGAGCAGGAGATGGAAATGGCGGTCGAGTCCGAGGCCAACCAGTACATCCCGTTCGCGATCGACGAGGTCAATCTGGATTTCCAGGTCATCGGCCCGGCTGCGGGCAGCCCGGGCGAACTCGAAGTGCTGATCGCCGCGTCGCGCAAGGACAAGGTCGAGGACCGTGTCGCGGTGGCCCAGGCCGCCGGACTGAAGGCCACCGTGATCGACGTCGAATCGTTCGCGATCGAATCGGCGCTCGAGCTGGTCAGCCGGCAACTGCCCAGCGGTGGCCAGGACAAGGTGATCGGCCTCATCGACGTCGGCGCGAACGTCATGAACGTTGGCATGTTCCGTAACCGGCAGCAGGTCTACGTGCGTGAACAGGCGTTTGGCGGCAATCAGCTCACGCAGGACATCGCGCGGCAGTACGGCATGAGCGTCGACGAGGCCGAATCGGCCAAGCGCGCGGACGCGCTGCCCGACACCTATGCCCGCGAGTTGATGCGCCCCTTCCTCGACAGCCTGGCGCTCGAGGTCTCGCGCGCACTGCAGTTCTTCTTCACGTCCACCCAATACAACCAGGTGGACCACCTCGTGCTGGCGGGCGGATGCGCCCTGATGCCGGGTCTGGCCGAAATCGTTGCCGCGCGCACCCAGGTCGAGACCATCGTCGGCAATCCCTTTGCCGGGATGAGTGTTTCGTCGAAGGTGAGGCCGAAGAACCTGCTGGCCGACGCGCCGTCGTTGATGGTGGCCTGCGGGCTGGCCTTGCGGAGGTTCGACGAATGATCCGTATCAACCTTCTGCCGCATCGCGCGGAGAAGCGCAAGCAGCGGCGAACGCAGTTCTATGCGTTGTCGGCCGCGATGATCGTACTGGGCGCGCTGATCGGCATTCTGGTGCATTCCGTCTATGCGGGCTACATCGAGCGCCAGGCCTCGCGCAATGCCTTCCTGAAGGCCGAGATCGCCAAGCTCGACCAGCAGATCGCGGAGATCCGCCGCTTGCGGGAGCAGATCGATGCCTTGCTCGCACGCAAGAAGGTCATCGAGGATCTGCAGAGCACGCGCGCGGAATCGGTCCATCTGCTCAATGAACTGGCGAAGGGCATGCCGGACGGGGTGTACCTGAAATCGGTCAAGCAGGCCGGGAGCCGCATCACCCTGGTTGGTCATGCCCAGTCCAATGCGCGCGTGTCGCACCTGATGCGCAACCTCGAGGATTCTCCCTTCCTCGAACGTCCGACCCTGGTCGAGGCGAAGGCCGTGACGGTGGATGATCGCCGCCTCAGCGAGTTCACGCTTGGCATCGGCATAGAGCGAACGGCGGTCGAAGAGCCGGCTGCCGACGCCAAGGGTGGCAAAACCCAGGCGAGGGGGGCGCGCAAGTGAAGACAAGCGACACGCTCAAGTCAGCGCGCTCGATCGACTTCAAGCGGTTGGCACAGGATTTCAAGGGGCTTGACGCGAACGACCCCGGCATGTGGCCACTGGCGCCGCGGGTGGCCGTCATGGTCGGCCTGCTGGCGGCGACGCTCGGTGCCTTCTGGTGGTTCGACTGGCAGGAGCAGGCCGAGGCCCTGGCCCAGCGCGAACAGGAAGAAACGCAGTTGCGCGACGGTTGGGTCGCGAAGAAGCGGCAGGCCGTCAATCTCGATGAGCATCGCCGCCAACTGGCCGAGATCGACCAGCAATTCGGCGCCCTGCTGAAGCAGTTGCCGAATCGCGCCGAGATGGATTCGCTGCTGTCCGACATCAACCAGGCCGGTCTTGGCCGCGGGCTGCAGTTCGAACTGTTCAAGCCGGGCAGCAACGTGGTCAAGGAGTTCTACGCCGAGATGCCGATCGACATCCGCGTCACTGGCGACTATCACGAGCTCGGCGAGTTCGCCAGCGACGTCGCCCGCATGCCGCGCATCGTCACGCTGAACAACCTTGCGATCAATGCCGACAAGGACGGCCGGCTCAAGCTCGAAGCCAAGGCGATCACCTACCGCTACCTGGACGAGGAAGAGATTGCCAAGCAGCGCCAGGATGCCAAGGCTGCGACCAAGGGGAGAAAACGATGAAGCGCGCATTGATCCTTGTGTGCGCAGCCGTTCTTGCGGCCTGCGGCAGCGGCGAGCAGGAAGACATCCGGGCCTGGATGGACGAGCAGGCCAAGGGGATGCGCGGTGCGGTCAAGGCCCTGCCGGAGATCAAGCCCTTTCCCATCGTCGAATACGCGGGCATCGGCGCGGACGATCCGTTCCGCAAGGGGCGAATGGAAGTGGAGAAGCGGGCGAATACCGCATTGCGGCCGAACCTCGACCGCCGCAAGGAGCCGCTCGAGGCCTATCCGCTGGAGTCGCTGCGCATGGTCGGTGTGCTGTCGCAAGGCAAGAGCGTCCATGCCCTCGTGCTCGCGGGCAAGAACCTGCATCAGGTCAAGGTTGGAAACTACATGGGGCAGAACTTCGGCGTGGTCACCGGCATCAGCGACGGTGACATGACCTTGAAGGAGCTCGTCGAAGACGTGCAGGGTGACTGGGTCGAGCGGATCAGCACGCTGACCCTGCAGGAGCGGCAGGAGGCCGGGAGATGAAGAAACACATTCGCGTTTTGGTTCTGGCAGCAGCCTTTGCTGCGGGCCTGATGTCGGGGCCTGCAGCGCTTGCGCAGGATGTGGCGCAGGCGCAGAGCCAGCCGAACCAGATCGAGAGCCTGGATGTCGCCGAGCACGGCGATGCGCTCTACCTGCGCCTGACGATGAAGGAGCCGCTCGCCAGTCCGCCGCCGAGCTTCAGTGTCGCGAATCCGGCGCGCATCGCGTTCGATTTCCGCGATACGGGCAATGCGCTGGGGCGCAATGTGCAAAGCGTCGAGCAGGGCGACCTGCGCAGCGTGAACATCGTCCAGGCGGGCGACCGAACGCGGCTGGTGCTCAACCTGGTCCGGGTCAGCCCCTACGAGACCCGCATCGATGGCCGGAACGTCATCATTGCCATCCGGCCTGCCAGCACGCAGGACACGCAAGCGTCCGTCGTGGTGCAGGCACAGGGCAACTTCGCTGCATCCCGGGTTGCGGCTGGAGGTGGTGTGGCGGTGCGTGACATCAACTTCCGTCGCGGTACGGAAGGCGAGGGGCGGGTGGTGGTTGATCTGTCGAATGCCGAAACCGGAATCGACATCCGCCAGCAGGGTGGCAATCTCGTCGTCGATTTCCTCAAGACTTCCCTGCCCGAGCACTTGCGCCGGCGTTCCGACGTGATCGATTTCGGCACTCCGGTGACGGCGATGACCGCGCAGCAGTCGGGCGACAACGTGCGCCTGACGGTGACACCGAACGGCTTGTGGGAGCACAACGCCTACCAGAGCGACAACCGCTTCGTGCTCGAAGTGAAGCGCGTGGTCGAGGATCCGAACAAGCTCGTGCAGGGCGCGCGCGGGTAGTACCAGGGCGAGAAACTGTCCCTGAACTTCCAGAACATCGATGTGCGCTCGGTCCTGCAGGTCATCGCCGACTTCACCGATTTCAACATCATCACTTCCGATTCGGTGCAGGGTAGCCTGACGCTGCGCCTCAAGGATGTGCCCTGGGATCAGGCACTGGACATCATCCTGCAGGCCAAGGGCCTGGACATGCGCAAGAACGGCAACGTGATCTGGATCGCGCCGGGTGATGAATTGGCAGCGCGCGAGAAGCTGCAACTCGAGTCCAAGGCGCAAATCGGCGACCTGGAGCCCCTGTCGACGGAGAGCTTCCAGATCAACTACCACAAGGCAAAGGAGATTCAGGCTTTCCTGAGCAGCAGGGACCAACCCTTTCTGTCGAAGCGTGGTGCGATCAACGTCGATGAGCGCAGCAACAAGTTGTTCGTGACCGACGTTGGGTCGCGTCTGCATGCATTGCGCCGTGTCGTTCAAGAGATTGATGTCGCGCCGCAACAGGTGCTGATCGAAGCGCGTATCGTTGAGGCCAACAAGACTTTCGCGCGGGACCTTGGTGTGCGCCTGGGGTTTGGTGATCGAACCAATCGTAGTCTTGGCAACGGGGCTAAGCTGGGGTTCGGTAGTTCCGAATTTGCATCGGTCAATCCTGACGGAACGATCAACACGGGAGATGATGCATCGATCAATTCGATCATCCGGCGAGTGGGCGAAAGTGCGACTAGTGGGCCGGGTGCCGTTACCAACAGCTTCGGCAATTTGAACCTAACACTGTTCAACAGCAGTCTGACGCGCTTTCTCAATCTGGAACTCAACGCCCAGGAGACGGATGGTCGCATTCGTCTGGTGTCGAGCCCCCGTGTCCTGACGGCTAATCAGGTCGAGGCGCTGATCGAGCAAGGTACCGAAATCCCCTATGAAGAGGCGAGCAGTTCGGGGGCGACCAGTGTGTCGTTCAAGAAGGCCGTGCTGTCGCTGAAGGTCAAGCCGCAGATTACTCCGGATGGCCGTCTGCAATTGTCGATCGAGGTCAATAAGGATTCTCGCGGAGAAGATACGCGTGCAGGGCCGGCGATTGACACCAAGAAAGTCAAGAGCGAAGTGTTGATCGAGAATGGCGGGACGGTCGTGATTGGCGGTATCTATGAAGAAACCGATACGAGCACGACCCAGCAGGTGCCTTTGCTGGGTGATATTCCGGTCCTGGGGCATCTGTTCAAATCGAACATGAAGAACTCCGAGCGCCGGGAGATGCTCGTCTTCATCACCCCGCGCATCGTCGCCGACGCACTCACGCTGCGGTAAGTTTTCACACTGCTGATACAATGCCGGGGCGGGCATCCTCGAAGGGTGCCCGCCCCTTTTTTCATCTGGACTTCCGGCGAATCGCGCGTGAGCTGCTTGATACTGATCGGCATGATGGGAGCCGGCAAGACCACGGTCGGCAGGGAGCTTGCGCGTCGGCGCAAGGTCCGCTTCGCCGATTGCGACCAGGAGATCGTCGCCCGTACCGGGGTGAGCATCCCGACCATCTTCGAGATCGAGGGCGAGCAGGGCTTCCGGCGCCGCGAGACGCAGATGATCGATGAGCTCTCGCTCGAACCGGACATCGTCATCGCCACCGGCGGCGGCGTGGTGACCACGCCGACCAACCGCGCGCTGATGCGCGGCCGCGGCGTGGTGGTCTATCTCAACGTGCCGCCGCAGATCCTGTACGAACGTACCCGCCACGACCGCAACCGCCCCCTGCTGCAGGTCGACGATCCGCGCCAGCGCATCGAGGAGCTCTATCGGCAGCGCGACCCGCTCTACCGCGAGGTCGCGCACCTGGTCATCGACGGCGGCCGAGGCAATCCGGGGACGATGGTGCGGATGATCGAGAATGCGCTGCAGAAACTCGCGCAGCAGACACTGAAGAACACGCCATGCGAACCCTGAACGTCGCCCTCGGCGATCGCGCCTACCCGATCCACATCGGCCGCGGCCTGCTCGACCGCGCCGAACTGATCCTGCCGCATCTCAAGACGAAGCGTGTCGCGATCGTCACCAATGACGTGGTCGGACCGCTCTACCTCGATCGGCTGCGGAGCACGCTGGAAGCCGCCGGCGTGCGGGCTGCGTCGGTGGTCCTGCCCGATGGCGAGGTGCACAAGGACTGGCCGACGCTGAACCGCATCTTCGACATGCTGCTGGCCGAGCGCTGCGAGCGCTCCACTACGCTGGTCGCACTCGGTGGCGGCGTCGTCGGCGACATGGGCGGCTTTGCCGCCGCCTGCTACCAGCGCGGCATGCCTTTCATCCAGATTCCGACGACGCTGCTTGCGCAGGTCGATTCCTCGGTGGGCGGCAAGACGGCGATCAACCACCCGCTGGGCAAGAACATGATCGGCGCCTTCTACCAGCCGAAGCTGGTGCTCGCCGATATCGACACACTGGCGACGCTGCCGGCGCGAGAGCTGTCCGCCGGCCTGGCCGAGGTGATCAAGTACGGGCTGATCCGCGACGGAGAGTTCCTCGGCTGGCTGCAGCACAATCTCGAGCGTCTGATGGCGCGCGACCCTGAGGCGCTGGTCCATGCGATCGAGGTGTCCTGCCGCAACAAGGCCGAGGTGGTGGCCGCTGACGAAACCGAGCAGGGCGAGCGTGCGTTGCTGAACCTCGGCCACACTTTCGGTCACGCCATCGAAACCGGGCTGGGCTACGGTGAGTGGCTGCACGGCGAGGCCGTGGCGGCGGGGACGCTGATGGCAGCGGAGCTGTCGTGCCGCCTGGGCTGGCTGGACGAAGCCGGCGTGGAGAACATCGCCGCCTTGTTCGAGCGTGCGGCGCTGCCGGTCCGGGGGCCGAAGCTGGGTGTCGAGCGCTACCTGGAGCTGATGGCGCACGACAAGAAGGTCGAGGCCGGCAGGCTGCGCTTGGTGCTGCTGCGCGCGCTCGGCCAGGGTGTCATCCATGGCGATGCGCCGCAGGCCGACATCGTCGCGGCGATCGAGGCGCGTTGCCGCTGAGCCGGGGCGGTATGCGGTCGCCTCCCACTTCGCCGGCATGTCCGGCCGCGGGCGGGCGTGTGGCGGATACGCCTCGTGCGCTGAACCTGGCCTGATTTCCGAGTCGAGGACGAACCGATGCTGCAGCTTGCCCCCTATGCCGTCACCGAAGGCAATTCCCGCGGACGCATCCATGACGAACCGGCGCCGGTCGCGCGGGGCAACTTCCAGCGCGACCGTGACCGCATCGTCCATTCGACCGCTTTCCGGCGCCTGGAGTACAAGACCCAGGTGTTCGTCAATCATGAAGGCGACCTGTTCCGCACCCGCCTGACGCACAGCATCGAGGTCGCCCAGATCACGCGCGGCATCGCCCGCCAGCTCGGCCTCAACGAAGATCTTGCCGAATCTATCGCCCTCGCCCACGATCTCGGCCACACGCCCTTCGGTCATGCCGGCCAGGATGCGTTGAACGCCTGCATGAAGGAGCATGGCGGCTTCGAGCACAACCTGCAGTCGCTGCGCACCGTCGACCGGCTCGAAGACCGCTATGCCGGCTTTGATGGCCTGAACCTGATGTTCGAGACGCGTGAAGGCATCCTCAAGCATTGTTCGCACGCCAACGCCGAGCGCCTGGGCGACGTCGGCCAGCGCTTCCTGGACGGCACCCAGCCTTCGCTCGAAGCGCAACTCGCCAACCTGGCCGACGAGATCGCCTACAACAACCACGACGTCGATGACGGTCTGCGCTCCGGCCTGATCACGCTCGAACAGCTCGACGAAGTGCCCTTGTTCGCGGCGCAGCGCCGCGAGGCCGAGGCGCGCTGGCCCGGCCTCGCGGGACGTCGACTGATCAACGAGACCGTGCGCCGCATGATCCACCTGATGGTGATCGACCTGCTGGAGCAGGCCCGTGCCAACATCGCCGCGGCCGGCGTGGCCTCGCTCGACGAGGTGCGCGCGGCGCCACGGCTGGTGGCGTATTCCGATGCGCTGCAGCCGCGCCTGCGCGAGCTCAAGCTCTTTCTGCGCGAGCAGCTCTACCGCCACTACCAGGTGCTGCGCATGACCAACAAGGCGCGCCGCATCGTGGGCGAACTGTTCGCGGCCTTCATGGAAGATCCGCACATCCTGCCGCCGCAATACCAGGCGATGGCACGCGAGGACAAGGCACGCGCCATCGCCGACTACATCGCCGGCATGACCGACCGCTATGCGATGAAGGAGCACCGGCGCCTGTTTGCCGTCGGCGAGATCTACTGAAACTTGCCGTAGGAGTGGGTTTAGCCGCGACAGCAGCCGTGGAAGCGGCATCGCAGCTCTGTTCGCGGCTGAAGCTCCTACGGCGGGGCTCCTTGGGAGGCTCTGCGAGCCGGGCTGCGCAGCTCACCGCCGTTCCAGAATGGTGCCTGTTCTGGCCCGATTCCTGCTTGAAAAGCCCATGTCGCAGCGCAAAAAAATTCTTGAAGCCAGTGTTTCCGGGGCGTATAGTTTTTTTGTCAAGCAGGTTTTCGATTTAGATGACCAAAATGGTGCATGCGGTGGTTCCATCGTGGTGCATCGGTCGATAAAACCAGAGTTTTTGCACCATTGTGGTGCGGGACATGAAGCCGGTGCGCACGCGCCCGGCTTTTTTGTGCGCGTTCGGTTTGTCTGCTGAACTTCGAATGAGAGGCCAGCGCGTGATTTCTTCTGTCGTTTTTGAGGAAAAGAAGATGGATCTGCCCCAAAAGCAGGGTCTTTACGACCCGGCCAACGAACATGATGCCTGTGGCGTGGGTTTCATCGCCCACATCAAGGGCAGGAAAACGCATGACATCGTCCTCCAGGGCCTCGAGATCCTGAAGAATCTCGACCACCGCGGCGCGGTCGGCGCCGACCCCCTGCAGGGCGATGGCGCCGGCATCCTGATCCAGATCCCGGATCAGCTCTACCGCGAGGAAATGGCAAAGCAGGGCGTGACCCTGCCGCTGTCGGGTGAATATGGCGTGGGCATGGTCTTCATGCCCAAGGAAGCCGCATCGCGCCTGGCCTGTGAGGAAGAAATCGAACGCGCGGTCGCGGCCGAAGGGCAGGTCGTGCTCGGCTGGCGCGACGTGCCGGTCAACCCCGACATGCCGATGTCGCCGACGGTCAAGGCCAAGGAGCCGGTGATCCGCCAGATCTTCATCGGCCGCGGCCCCGACGTGATGGTCACCGAGGCGCTCGAGCGCAAGCTCTACGTCGTGCGCCGCCGCGCCGCGAACGCCATCGGCGCCCTTGCCCTCAAGCACGGCAAGGAGTTCTACATGGTGTCGATGTCGGCGCGCACGGTGAACTACAAGGGCCTGCTGCTGGCCAACCAGGTCGGCGAGTACTACCTCGATCTGGTCGACCCGCGCACGGTATCGGCGCTGTCGCTGGTGCACCAGCGCTTCTCGACCAACACCTTCCCGAAGTGGGATCTGGCCCACCCCTTCCGCTACATCGCCCACAACGGCGAAATCAACACCCTGCGCGGCAACTACAACTGGATGCGCGCGCGCGAGAAAGGCGTGCATTCGCCGCTGCTGGGCGAGGACCTGCAGAAGATCTGGCCGTTGATCTATCCCGGCCAGTCCGATTCGGCTTCCTTCGACAATGCGCTCGAACTGCTGGTCATGAGCGGCTATTCGCTCGCCCACGCGATGATGATGATGATTCCCGAAGCGTGGGAATCGCATGCACAGATGGACGAGAAGCGCCGCGCCTTCTACGAATACCACGCCGCGATGATGGAGCCGTGGGACGGCCCGGCCGCGGTGGCCTTCACCGACGGCCGCCAGATCGGTGCCACCCTCGACCGCAACGGCTTGCGCCCGGCACGCTACCTCGTCACCGACGACGACCTCGTCGTCATGGCGTCCGAATCCGGCGTGCTGCCGATTCCGGACAGCAAGATCGTCAAGAAGTGGCGCCTGCAGCCGGGCAAGATGTTCCTGATCGACATGGAACAGGGCCGCATCATCGGCGATCAGGAGCTCAAGGAGTCGCTCGCCAACGCCCGCCCGTATGCCGATTGGCTGCGCCGCATCAACATCAAGCTCGACAGCCTGGCCGCTCCGGTCGGCAGCGTGGCCGACGCCGAGGGCGGACGCGTGGCGCCGCTGCTCGATCGCCAGCAGGCTTTCGGCTACACCCAGGAAGACATCAAGTTCATCCTCGAACCGATGGGCAGGGCGGGCGAGGAGGCGACCGGCTCGATGGGCAACGACTCGCCGCTGGCGGTGCTGTCGAGCAAGAACAAGCCGCTCTACAACTACTTCCGCCAGCTCTTCGCGCAGGTCACCAACCCGCCGATCGACCCGATCCGTGAGCAGATGGTGATGTCGCTGGTGTCCTTCATCGGGCCGAAGCCCAACCTGCTCGAGATCAACGAGATCAATCCGCCGTTCCGCCTCGAAGTGAGCCAGCCGGTGCTGGATTTCGACGGCATGGCCAAGATCCGCAACATCGCGCGCTACACGCAGAACAAGTTCCGCTCGGCCGAGCTGGACATCTGTTATCCGGCGCAATGGGGCAAGGAAGGCGTCGAGGCGCGCCTGGCCTCGCTCTGTGCCGAAGCCGAAAACGCGGTGCTGGGCGGCAACAACATCCTGATCGTGTCCGATCGCAAACTGACGGCCGAGCGCATCGCCATTCCCGCGTTGCTGGCGCTGTCGGCCATCCACCAGCACCTGGTGGCGAAGGGTCTGCGCACCCGTGCCGGCCTGGTGGTCGAGACCGGTTCGGCACGCGAGGTGCATCACTTCGCGGTGCTGGCCGGCTATGGCGCCGAGGCGGTGCACCCCTACCTCGCGCTGGAAACCCTGCAGCACCTCGCGGGCGATACGGAAAGCGCCGCCAAGTACGTCAAGCACTTCGTCAAGGCCGTCGGCAAGGGCCTGATGAAGGTCATGTCCAAGATGGGCATCTCGACCTACATGTCCTACACCGGCGCGCAGATCTTCGAGGCCGTCGGCCTGCAGCAGGCGCTGCTCGACAAGTACTTCACCGGCACCACCAGCCAGGTCGAAGGCATCGGCGTGTTCGAGGTCATGGAAGAGTCGATCCGCCAGCACAAGGCCGCGTTCGGCGCCGACCCGGTGCTGCACGACATGCTCGACGCCGGTGGCGAGTACGCCTTCCGCATCCGCGGCGAAGAGCACATGTGGACGCCGGACGCCATCGCCAAGCTGCAGCACTCGACGCGCTCGGGCAAGTTCGACACCTACAAGGAATACGCCCGCATCATCAACGACCAGAGCAGGCGGCACATGACGCTGCGCGGCCTGTTCGAGCTGAAGGCCGCCGCCACGCCGGTGCCGCTGGAGGAGGTCGAGCCGGCCAAGGAGATCGTCAAGCGCTTCGCCACCGGCGCGATGTCGCTCGGCTCGATCTCCACCGAAGCGCACACCACGCTCGCGGTGGCGATGAACCGCATCGGCGGCAAGTCGAACACCGGCGAGGGTGGCGAGGACCCGATGCGCTTCAAGCCGCTGACCGAGGCGATCAGGCTGTCGCAGGTCATCGGCGAGAAGCGCATCGCGCGCGACCTCGACCTGCAGGCGGGCGATTCGCTGCGCTCGGCGATCAAGCAGGTCGCCTCGGGCCGTTTCGGCGTCACCACCGAATACCTGGTCAATGCCGACCAGATCCAGATCAAGATGGCCCAGGGCGCCAAGCCCGGCGAGGGCGGCCAGCTGCCCGGCCACAAGGTGTCGGAGTACATCGGCTTCCTGCGCCATTCGGTGCCCGGCGTCGGCCTCATCTCGCCGCCGCCGCACCACGACATCTACTCGATCGAAGATCTGGCGCAACTGATCCACGACCTCAAGAACACTAATCCGGTGGCCAGCATCTCGGTCAAGCTGGTGTCCGAGATCGGCATCGGCACGGTGGCGGCCGGCGTGGCCAAGGCCAAGGCCGACCATATCGTCGTCGCCGGCCATGACGGCGGCACCGGTGCGTCGCCGTGGAGTTCGATCAAGCATGCCGGTTCGCCGTGGGAACTGGGTCTCGCCGAGACCCAGCAGACCCTGGTGCTGAACCGCCTGCGCTCGCGCATCCGCCTGCAGGTCGACGGCCAGATCAAGACCGGCCGCGACGTCGTCATCGGCGCGCTGCTGGGCGCGGACGAATTCGGCTTCGCCACCGCGCCGCTGGTCGTCGGCGGCTGCATCATGATGCGCAAGTGCCATCTCAACACCTGCCCGGTGGGCGTGGCGACGCAGGACCCGGTGCTGCGCGCCCGTTTCTCGGGCCAGCCCGAGCACGTGGTCAACTTCTTCTTCTTCATCGCCGAGGAAGTCCGCGAACTGATGGCTCAACTGGGCGTGCGCAGGTTCGACGAACTGATCGGCCGCGCCGACCTGCTCGACATGAAGGCCGGTATCTCGCACTGGAAGGCGCAGGGTCTGGACTACTCGCGCATCTTCTACCTGCCGCCGGTGCCGGCCGACGTGCCGCGCCTGCATGCCGGGGCCCAGGACCATGGCCTGGAAGGCGCGCTCGACCAGCAGCTCATCGCGCTCGCCCAGCCCGCGCTGGACAAGGGCGAGAAGGTTAACATCGACCTGCCGGTGCGCAACATCAACCGCACCGTCGGCGCGATGCTGTCGGGCCGGCTGGCAACCGCCCATGGCCACGCCGGACTGCCGAGCGACACCATCCACATCCGCCTGAACGGCACCGCGGGCCAAAGCTTCGGCGCCTTCCTGGCGCGCGGCATCACGCTCGAACTGGTGGGCGAGGGCAACGACTACGTCGGCAAGGGCCTGTCGGGCGGGCGCATCATCGTGCGCCCCAAGGCCGAGTTCCGCGGCGACACGCCGCACAACATCATTGTCGGCAACACCGTGCTGTACGGTGCGACCGAGGGCGAGGTGTACTTTGCCGGCGTCGCCGGCGAGCGCTTCGCGGTGCGCAACTCCGGCGCCACCGCGGTGGTGGAAGGCGTAGGCGACCATGGCTGTGAGTACATGACCGGCGGCACGGTGGTGGTGCTCGGCGAGACCGGGCGCAACTTCGCCGCCGGCATGTCGGGCGGCGTCGCCTACGTGCTGGACGAGGACGGCAGCTTCGAGCAGCGCTGCAACATGGCGCAGGTCTCGCTGGAGCCGCTGCCCGACGAGATCGCCGCGCGCCAAGGCTCGGAGTCGGGCGACGAGCTCGAATCCCATGGCCGCGTCGACATCGACCACCTGACGATGGGCGACGAGCTGATCCTCAAGGGCCTGATCGAGCGCCACGTCCGTTTCGCCGGCAGCGTCCGCGCCCGCGAAATCCTGAACAACTGGGCTGTCTGGCGGAAGAAGTTCGTCAAGGTGTTCCCGCATGAGTATCGTCGCGCGCTGACGGAAATGGCCGAACAGCGCGAAGCAGAGAAGGAGGCCGCATAAAATGGGCAAGCCAACCGGATTCATGGAATATCAGCGTCTGTCCGAAGCCTATGCGCCGGTCGACAAGCGCCTGAAGAACTACAAGGAATTCGTCGTCCGCCTGAATGATGAGCAGGCTGCCATCCAGGGCGCGCGCTGCATGGACTGTGGCGTCCCGTTCTGCAACAACGGCTGCCCGGTCAACAACATCATTCCCGACTGGAACGACCTCGTGTATCGCGGCCATTGGCGCGAGGCGATCGAGGTGCTGCATTCGACCAACAACTTCCCTGAGTTCACCGGCCGCATCTGCCCCGCACCCTGCGAGGCGGCATGCACGTTGAACATCAACACCGACGCGGTGGGCATCAAGTCTATCGAGCATGCGA
Organism: Thauera linaloolentis 47Lol = DSM 12138; assembly: GCF_000310205.1. Lineage (GTDB taxonomy): Bacteria > Pseudomonadota > Gammaproteobacteria > Burkholderiales > Rhodocyclaceae > Thauera > Thauera linaloolentis. The sequence goes on from NZ_AMXE01000025.1 coordinate 19,879, forward strand.
TCATCGACAAGGCCTGGGACGAAGGCTGGGTCGTGCCGCAGCCTGCGGACGAGAAGACCGGTCGCAAGGTCGCGGTGGTCGGCTCCGGCCCCGCCGGCCTCGCCGTCGCCCAGCAACTGGCGCGTGCCGGCCACGACGTGACGGTGTTCGAGAAGAACGACCGCGTCGGCGGGCTGCTGCGCTACGGCATCCCCGACTTCAAGCTGGAAAAGTGGCTCATCGACCGCCGCGTCGAGCAGATGCAGGCCGAGGGCGTGCGTTTCCGCACCGGCGTGCTCGTCGGGGCCAAGGACATGCCCGCCGGTATCGTCAACGACGCCAGGGAAGTCATCAGCGCCGAGCAGTTGCAGCAGGATTTCGACGCCGTCGTGCTGGCGGGCGGTGCCGAAGTGCCGCGCGACCTGCCGGTGCCGGGCCGCGAGCTCGGCGGCGTGCATTTCGCGCTCGAGTTCCTCATCCCGCAGAACAAGCAGGTGACGGGCGACACGCCTAACCCGATCTCGGCCAAGGGCAAGCATGTGGTCGTCATCGGCGGCGGCGACACCGGCTCGGACTGCGTCGGCACCTCCAACCGCCATGGCGCGGCGAGCGTCACCCAGTTCGAGCTGATGCCGATGCCGCCCGCGCAGGAGAACAAGCCGCTGACCTGGCCGTACTGGCCGACCAAGCTGCGCACTTCGTCCTCGCACGACGAAGGCTGCGAGCGCGACTTTGCGGTCGCAACCAAGGAGTTCATCGGCAAGAACGGCAAGGTCAAGGCGCTCAAGGCCTGTCGTCTGGAATGGAAGGACGGCAGGATGTCCGAAGTGCCGGGCTCGGAATTCGAGATCAAGGCCGACCTGGTGCTGTTCGCGATGGGCTTCACCAACCCGGTGGGCGGCGTGCTGGAAGCCTTCGGCGTGGACAAGGATGCGCGCGGCAATGCCAGGGCGAGCACCGATGGGGACGGCTGCTACACGACCAGCGTGCCCAAGGTGTTCGCCGCTGGCGACATCCGCCGCGGGCAGTCGTTGGTGGTGTGGGCAATCAGGGAAGGGCGCCAGTGCGCGCGCGCCGTCGATGAATTCCTGATGGGCGGGAGCCTGTTGCCGCGCTGACGGCTGGCGGATGTAAGGGATTGCGAGGCGACCTGCGGGCCGCCTCGCCGTCTTTCCGGGCGAAGCGCATTGGATTCCCGCGCCGGGGCGGAGCGCTGATTCCGTGGGGCAGCAATACCTTGTGGCAATTCCGCGTGCCGGATCGCCGCATGTCCGGGCTGCATTGCTTATCACGATTATGTTACAGCGGTATTATTGCGCTCCGACTTCGTCCGGAGTGCCGCCGTGCCGTGTTCCACCCGCTCTCCGTCATCGGCCGTTCCGGCCATCGCCGCCACGAAGGCACGTGAATGGGTGTGCGTGCTGGGGCTCGTGGCGTTGTGGTACCTGGCCGCACAGGCCGGTGCCGCTTTCTTCATCGGCGTGTCGCCCGCAGCGCAGGCGTGGGCGCAGGACCTCGGCGCGCATCTGCTCGTGGGCGGGCTGCTGTTCGCTATGGCACGCAGCCTGAAGCGCTTTGCGCTGGCGATGATGGTGTTGTTCTCGGCGTTCACGGTGTCCAATGCGATCAAGCTCGCGGTGCTCGGCGGGCCGGTGATGCCGGACGATTTCATCGCGGCGAAGAATCTCTTCCTGTTGCTCGAAGGCTGGCAGTTGTGGGGCAGCGCCGCCATGCTGGCGCTGCCGCTGGCGGCGCTGCTGTGGATGTTTGCCTGGCGGCAGCCGCGGGCGTGGCTGGCGCTGGCGGGCGTGGTGCTGGCGGTCATGGCGGTGGCGAAGCATCCCGTGCCGGTGGTCGGGTGGATGGATGCCCGCTTCGGCGACTGGGTGTGGAACCAGCGCGGCAACTATGAAATGCGCGGTCTGCCGATCCACCTGGTGCAGGAGACGGCGCGCAATCTCTCGCGGCGCACGCCGCCGCCGCAGATGGATGAAGTTGACCAGGCCATGAGGCTGCTCGGCGCGAAGGCGCCCAGCGGCTTCTTCAAGGCGGCGCAGCGGAGAAGCGACGGCACGGGCCGCAACGTGCATATGATCGTGCTCGAATCCTTCTGGGACCCGCTGCCATTGAAGGCAGCCGGCCTGTCGTCCGATCCGCTCGATCCGGAGTTCCGCAGGCTGTGGAGGGCCGGGGGCGGCGCGAGCGCGCTGTCGCCGGTGTTCGGCGGCTATACCGCGAATGCCGAATTCGAGGCCCTGTGCGGCTTTCCGGTGCACACCGACGGCGTGTTCTTCGAGGGCCGCCTGCGCCGCGACGTGCCCTGTCTGCCGCGCCACCTGGGCGAGGCCGGCTACCGCAGCATCGCCTCCCACCCCAATGCCGCGCCGTTCTGGAACCGCGTCAATGCCTATCGCCGCGTGGGCTTCGATCAGTACTGGTCCGACCGCGACTTCGCGCTCGACGACATGAATGGCGAGTTCCTCAGCGATGCGTCGCTGTATCGCCAGGTGCTCGAGCGCATCGGGCCGGATCTGGACGGCGGCCCGCCGCTGTTCAACTACGTGCTGACCTACTTCGGCCATCTCGACTATCCGCTCAACGAGGCCCGCCCGGACATCATCGATGCCAAGGCCGACAACGTGCTGGTGCGCGCCTATGCCAACACCGTGCATTACAAGTCGCGCGAGCTGATGGCCTTCCTGCGCGAACTGCGCCAGCGTGATCCCGATGCCATCATCGTGCTGTTCGGCGACCATCTGCCCTCGCTGGGTTGGAACTACGGAGGCTACGCCGAATCCGGCCTGCTCGCGGCGGATCGCAGCGAGTTCGACGATGCGATGTTCAAGACGCTCGTCGCAACGCCGCTCGTCGTCATCAACGGCCGCCGGGGGCCGGTCCGCACCGGCGACCTGCCGATCTACGCGCTGCCGGCCCTGATCCTCGATCTGCTCGGCGACGAGCGCGAAAGCATGCTGCGTTTCGCCGCGCATGCCGACGATGCGGTGCGCGTACGGCCGTTGCCCGGGGTGCGTTTCAGCCTGGAGGGCAAGGCCTTGACGGTGTGCCGCGATGGCGAGGTGCAACTGGGGTGCGAGGCCTCACGCGCCTGGATCGAGGCCGTTTCGCTGCTCAAGCGCGATCTGTTCAACGGTGAGCAGCATGCCCTGAAGGCCCCCGAACGCCTGCGCCGCCTGCAGACCGTGGAGCTGGAGATCGAAGACATCGGCGGGGGAGACGTGTCCGAGCCGATCGGCGACGACACCGACAACGACGTCTGAGCGGCGCTGCGCCGCTCAGCGCAACTGCCCGCTGGCCAGTTCGCCCAGCGTCATCAGCGCGTGCACGTGGCGGTCGGTGAACGGGTAGCAGCCCGACAGGCGCAGGTGACGGGTATAGCGGCCGGAAGGCGAATAGAGCTTGCCCGGCGTCATGCTGATGCCGCGCCGCAGGGCGAGGTCGAACAGGCGGTTGGTTTCGCAGCCCTCGGGCAGCTCCACCCAGACCAGGAAGCCGCCGCTGGGCTGCGTAGCCCGCGTGCCGGTGGGAAAGGCATCGTGGATCAGGCCGCGCAGGCGCTCGGTCTGGGCGGCATAGGTGCGGCGCAGGCGGCGCATGTGCTGGCCGTATCCGCCGCTTTCGAGAAAGCGGCCGACCGCCTCGCACAGCAGCGCCGGCTGCGCGACCGAGGCGCAGAACTTGAGTTCAGCCAGTTCGCGGCCGTAGCGCCCGCCTTCCATCCAGCCTATCCGCATGCCCGGCGCCAGGGTCTTGGTGTAGGACGCGCACACGATGATCCAGCCGTCCCGGTCGAAGGCCTTGGCGGTGGGCTGCAGCGGGGCGCTGAACTGCAACTCGGCGTACAGCGCGTCTTCGATCACCGGCACGCGGTAGCTGCGCGCCAATTCGGCCAGCCGCCGCTTGGCCGCCGGGCTCATGCTGCTGCCGAGCGGGTTGTGCACGGTCGGCATCGCGACCACCGCCTGCAGGCGCTTTTCAGACAGCAGCAGTTCGAGCGCATCCAGCGACAGCCCGCCTTCGGGGTGGGTGGGGATCTCGATTGCCTTCAGGCCGAGGCGGTCGAGCAGCGGGATCAGGTTGAAGTAGGTCGGGGATTCGAGGCCGACCGTGTCGCCGCTGCGGGTGGTGGCGCGCAGCGCCAGTTGCAGCGCTTCCATGCAGCCGTTGGTGAGCAGGATGGCATCGGGCTGCAACTGCATGCCCAGCTCGGCGGCGTGGCGACAGATTTCCCGGCGCAGCACCAGCGGCCCGGGCGGCAGCGAATAGTCGGTCAGCAGCTCGGGGTGGCGGCGGGTCAGGCCGGCGACGATGCGGCCGAGCTTTTCGCCGGGATAGAAATCGCTGCCCATCGGGCAGGCGAGCGACAGGTCGATGGTGTTCGGGCGCATCTGCGCTTCCAGGACCGTCGTGATCCGGTTCAGCACCGTGCTTTCGGCCGCCATTGCCGAACTGGGTTCGGCCGCCGCGGCCTGCGGCGCGGGCGGCACGGCCAGGCGGGTGCGGACGAAGTAGCCGGCCTGGGGCCGCGCGTCGACCAGCCCCTGGGTTTCGAGCTGGCGATAGGCGGCGATCACCGTGTTGATGCTGATGCCGCGGCTGGCGGCGGCCTCGCGTACCGAGGGCAGGCGCGCGCCGGCGCCCAGGCGGCCGTCGCGGATCGCTTCGCGCAATTCTTCGCTCAAGGCCTGGTAGAGCGGTGGCGTGGCCGGACTGGCGGCAGAGGACACAGTGCGGGCTCCCAGTGATGGCTACAGATGTCTTGAATGGCTGATTGTACCCAGTTTATTTTTTTAAAACTGGCTCTGTAACCATCGATTCGTGGTTCGTATAGTGTGTTCCCGATGACGCCGAGGAGCGCAACATGATCGACCTGCCGCTGATGACTTACGTGGCCACGATGTCCGTGACGCCGGGGCCGAACAACATCATGCTCGCCGCCAGTGGGGTCAATTTCGGCTTTCGCCGTACCTTGCCGCACATGTTCGGCGTCAGTGTCGGCAGCAGCGTGCAGGCCTTGATCGTGGCCAGCGGCCTGGCCTGGGTGATGGCGTGGCTCGATACCCTGCGCCTGCCGCTGGTTGCAGCAGGCTGCAGCTATCTGCTGTGGCTGGCGTCGCGCCAGGCGCGCGCAGGGCAGCCGGGCCAGGGCGGGCGGGTTGCGCCGCTGGGCTTCCTCGGTGCGGCGCTGTTCCAGTGGGTCAACCCGAAGGCGTGGATGATGGTGCTCAACGCCGCCATCCTGTTCCTGCCGCGGGATGCGGGCTGGCAGGCCGCGGTCGTGCTGGCGCTGGTGTGCATGGCGGTCAACCTGCCGTGCATCGCGTTGTGGGCGGTGGCGGGCGCGCGCCTGCGCGAATGGCTGCAGCAGCCGCTGGCGCTGCGCGCCTTCAACTACACGATGGCGGTGCTGCTTGCCGCGACCGCGGTGTGGATCGCGGCCGACGAGACGGGCTTGCTGCGATAGTGCCGTTTCGGCGCCGCTGGCGGGCGCGGCCCGGCCGGCCGCGCCCGTGGCCGGGGTCAGAGCCCCAGCGCGTCGGCCGTGTAGCGCGCGATCATGCGCTCTTCGTTGGTCGGCACCACCGCCACCGCGACGCGGCTGCCCGCGGCGTCGATGCGCTGGGCATGGTCGGCATTGGCTGCGGCGTCGATCTCGATGCCCATCCAGGCCGCCAGCTCGGCAACCTTTTCGCGCACCGGGGCGGCATGCTCGCCGATGCCGCCGGTGAACACCAGCGCATCCAGGCCGCCGGCCGCCGCCGCCAGCGAACCGAGTTCGCGTGCGATGCGGTAGCAGAACAGGTCGACCGCTTCCTTGGCCTCGGGGGCGTCGGAGGTGAGCAGGGTGCGCATGTCCTGGCTGATGCCGGACACGCCGAGCAGGCCCGATTCCTTGTACAGCAGGTTGGTCAGCGCCTTGGCGTCCATGCCTTTCTGCTCCATCAGGTAGAGCATCACGCCAGGGTCCAGGCTACCGGTGCGGGTGCCCATCATCAGGCCCTCGACGGCAGTGAAGCCCATCGTCGAGGCCATGCTCCTGCCGCCGCGCAAGGCGCACATCGAGGCGCCGTTGCCCAGGTGGGCGATGACGACCGCGCCTTGCGCACGCTCGCCGATGATCTTGGGCAACTGGCGTGCGACGTAGTCGTAGGACAGGCCGTGGAAGCCGTAGCGCTTGACCCCCTCGGCCGAGAGGCGGCGCGGCAGCGCGAAGGCCTGGGCCACGGCCGGCTGGGTGCGGTGGAAGGCGGTATCGAAGCAGCCGACCTGGGGGATGGAGGGCATCAGCGCCGTCACCGCACGTACCGCGCGCAGGTTGTGCGGCTGGTGCAGCGGGGCGAGGGGGACGAAGCGCTCCAGCTCGTCGACGAGCCCGGCGTTCAGCACCACCGGCGCGCTGTAGTGCTCGCCGCCGTGCACGATGCGGTGGCCGGCGGCGGCGATGTCCAGGTTCGGATTGTGCGCCGACAGCAGCTGGAAGACGTGGTCCAGGGCATCGCGGTGCTGCGTGCCCTGGCTGCCCGAGGTGCGCACCGCTTCGTGGATGCGCTCGCCGGCGGCGGTCTTCAGCGTGATCTCGGGGGTGGCGCCGATGCCTTCGACCTGGCCGGAGACGGCCGGCGCCACAGCGACTTCGCCGTTGATCGGGTAGAGCGCGAACTTCAGGCTGCTGGAGCCCGCGTTGAGGACGAGAACGGCTTTCATGGCTTGATCATCTCCCGCTTGCGGTGCGCCATCAGTTGCACCACGGCGCACGAGGCGGCACGGGTTTCGGCGGTGTCGGCACGGCTGGTCAGCACGATGGGCACGCGCGCGCCCAGCACCACGCCGGCCATCAGCGCGTTGGCGAGATATTCGAGCTGCTTGGCCACCATGTTGCCGGATTCGAGGTCGGGCACGACCAGGATGTCGGCATTGCCGGCGACGACCGACTTGATGCCCTTGGTCTTGGCCGCGACCAGCGACACGGCGTTGTCGAAGGCGAGCGGGCCGTCGAGCAGGCCGCCCTTGATCTGGCCGCGGTCGGCCATCTTGCACAGCGCGGCGGCTTCGATGGTGGAGCGGATCTTGGAGGTGACGGTTTCCACCGCCGACAGGATGGCGACCTTGGGTTCGGGCAGGCCGAGGATGTGGGCGAGTTCGATCGCGTTCTGGATGATGTCGACCTTATCCTCGAGTGTCGGCTCGATCATGATCGCCGCGTCGGTGATCATCAGCGGATGCGGGTAGGTCGGCACGTCGGCGAGGAAAACGTGGCTGATGCGGCGGCCGGTACGCAGGTTCTTGACGACCTGGCTCATCATCTCGTCGGTGTGCAGCGAGCCCTTCATCAGCGCTTCGGCATGGCCGTCGCGGCACATCGCGACGGCGGTCGCGGCCGAGGCGTGGCTGTGCTCGGCATCGACGATGCGGAAGCCCTTGATGTCGATGCCGTGTTCTTCGGCCACCGAGCGGATCTTGTTCTCGGGTCCGACCAGGATCGGATCGACCAGGCCGGCCTTGGCCGCCTGTACCGGACCGGACAGCGATTCCTTGTCGCACGGGTGTGCCACCGCGATCGGAATCGGCGACAGGCCGGCCGACACCGACAGCAGGTGGCGGTAGCGCAGTTCGCGGTCGGAAATGGTGACTTCGGGCAGCGTCACGCGCTGGCGCTTGATCTTCTGGGTCGGGGCCATCACTTCGGCGATGCCGTCGATGACCTTCAGGCCGTCCTGGTTGACCGCCAGGCAGTCGAAGATGATGTGGTGGTTGTGCTCGAACTTCTCCTTGCAGGTGACGGAAATCGTCAGCGTGTCGCCGATCGTGATCGGGCGCCAGAAGTTGAGTCCCTGCGACACATATACCGTGCCGGGGCCGGGGAATTCGGTGCCGAGCACCGTGGAGATCAGCGTGCTGCCCCACATGCTGTGGCCGACGACCTCGCGGAACTGGCTCGAGCGGGCGTATTCCACGTCGACGTGGGTGGGATTGACGTCGCCGGACATGGCTGCGAACAGATGGATGTCCTCCGGACGCAGGGTGCGGACCAATTGGGCGAAATCGCCGACCTGGATCTCGTCGAAGGTGCGGTTCTGGATGAACTGGGTGTCGGAATGTTCCATGGCGGCTCTCTTTCGTGTGCTTTCTGTATATGCGTCGCAGCGCGCGATTCTAGCCGCTGCGCGTGACCAATATAAGCACAAAAATGCGTCAATTGTGCAATGCGTCAATTTACCCAGGATTTGCCGCGCGAGCGTTGTGGTTTTCACGCATTCGCCATGCATTCGCTCACAAATTATGCTGCGTTGCAGTGGTACACTCCGCGCCACTCCACCAACTCGCTGGAAGGCTCTCATGGAAGTCGTCGTTCTCGCTGCTGGCCAGGGCAAGCGCATGCGTTCGGTTCTGCCCAAGGTTCTGCAACCCATCGCCGGCAAGCCGATGCTGGCGCATGTGCTCGATACCGCCCGCACGCTCGATGCGCAGCGCATCTGCGTGGTCTATGGGCATGGCGGCGAAGTGGTGCGGGAGCATCTCGATGCGCCCGACCTGGCGTGGGCGCGGCAGGAGCCCCAGCTCGGCACCGGGCATGCGGTGCAGCAGGCCCTTCCGCACCTGACCGACGGCGACATGGCGCTGGTACTGTACGGCGACGTGCCGCTGATCGGTGTTCCGACGCTGCGCCGCCTGGTCGCTGCCGCCGGCGGCGAGCGCCTGGCCCTGCTGACGGTGAAGATGGACAACCCCGCCGGCTATGGCCGCATCCTGCGCAACGGCGCCGGCCAGGTCACCCGCATCGTCGAGGAGAAGGACGCCACCGACGACGAGCGCAAGGTGCAGGAAGTGAATACCGGCATCCTCGTCGCCCCGGTCGCCCGGCTGCGCGACTGGCTCGGCCGCATCGGCAACGACAACGCCCAGGGCGAGTACTACCTCACCGACATCATCGGTCTGGCGGTCGCCGACGGCATCGAGATCACCAGCGTGCAGCCCGATGCCTTCGCCGAGACGCTGGGCGTCAACAACAAGGTGCAGCTCGCCGAACTGGAACGCATCCACCAGAGCAACATCGCCCGCCGCCTGATGGAAGAGGGCGTCACCCTGATCGACCCCGCGCGCATCGACGTGCGCGGCAGCCTCAGCGTCGGGCGCGACGTCGAAATCGACGCCAATTGCGTGTTCGAGGGCACGGTGGAACTGGGCGACAAGGTGCGCATCGGCGCCAACTGCGTCATCCGCAATGCGCGCATCGGCGCCGGCAGCCGCATCGAGCCCTTCAGCCATGTCGACAGCACCACCATGGGCCAGGACTGCGTGATCGGCCCCTACGCCCGCACCCGCCCGGGCACCGTGCTCGGCAGCGACGTGCATCTGGGCAACTTCGTCGAAATCAAGAACAGCGTCATCGCCGACCATTCCAAGGCCAACCATCTGGCCTACGTGGGCGACGCGGACGTCGGCAGCAAGGTCAACATCGGCGCCGGGACCATCACCTGCAACTACGATGGCGCCAACAAGCACCGCACCATCATCGAGGACGAGGTCTTCATCGGCTCCGACACCCAGCTCGTCGCGCCGGTGCGCGTCGGCCGCGGCGCCACGCTGGGCGCCGGCACCACGCTGACCAAGGATGCGCCGCCCGACCAGCTCACTGTCACCCGGGTCCGGCAGATCAGCCTCGAGAACTGGAAACGCCCGGTGAAGCAGCCGCGCTGAGCGCCGCCCGCTTCGCCTTCGCATCCCGACCACTCACGTCTTCAAGGAAGCCCCGCCATGTGTGGCATCGTTACCGCCATTGCAACGAACAACGTCGTCCCCGTCCTGCTGGAGGGGCTGCGCAAACTCGAATACCGCGGCTATGACTCGGCCGGCCTTGCCGTGCTGTCGGGGGAACTGACCCGCCTGCGCTCCGCCGGCCGCGTCGCCGAACTTGCCGCCCTGGCCGACGCCAGCCGGCTTTCCGCCACCATCGGCATCGCCCACACGCGCTGGGCCACGCACGGCGTGCCGTCCGAGCGCAACGCCCATCCGCACATCTCCGATGGCCTTGCCGTGGTGCACAACGGCATCATCGAGAACTTCGAAGCCATCAGGGCCGACCTGCAGGCGCGCGGCTATGTGTTCACGTCCGAAACCGACACCGAGGCCATCGCCCACCTCATCCACAGCAAGCTGCAGGGCACGCCCGACCTGTTCGAGGCGGTGCGTCAGGCCACCAACGAACTCGTCGGCGCCTACGCCATCGGCGTGCTCGCCGAGGCCGATCCCTTCCGCGCCATCGTCGCCCGCCGCGGCTCGCCGCTGCTGCTGGGCGTGGCCGAGGACGGCATGTATGCCGCGTCCGATACCGCCGCGCTGCTGCAGGTTACGCGCAAGGTCGTGTATCTGGAAGACGGCGACCTGGCCGAACTGCGCCGCGACAGCTACCGCGTGGTGCTGGCCGACGGCACGCCGGTCGAGCGTGAAGTCCACCTGTCCAGCCTGTCGGCCGATGCGGTCGAGCTGGGCCAGTTCCGCCACTACATGCAGAAGGAAATCTTCGAGCAGCCCCAGGCGCTGGGCAACACGCTGGAAATGATCGCCGGCGGCGGCGCGATCGCCGCGCAACACTTCGGCGCGCGCGCGCCGGAGGTGTTCGACGGCGTGCGCCGCGTGCTGGTGCTGGCCTGCGGCACCAGCTACCACGCCGGGCTGGTCGCGCGCTACTGGATCGAATCCATCGCCAAGCTGCCCGTCACGGTCGAGATCGCCAGCGAATACCGCTACCGCGACTCCGTGCCCGAATCCGATACCCTGGTCGTCGTCATCTCGCAGTCGGGCGAAACCGCCGACACCCTGGCCGCGCTCAAGCATGCCAAGGCGCTCGGCATGGAACGTACGCTGGCGATCTGCAACGTGCCCGAATCCGCCATCGTGCGTGAAACCGCGCTGCGCTTCATCACCCGTGCGGGTCCCGAGATCGGCGTCGCCTCGACCAAGGCCTTCACCACCCAGCTCGCCGCCTTCGCGCTGTTGACGCTGGCGCTGGCCAAGATCAACGGCCGCCTGTCCGAAGAGGATGAGAACCGCCATCTCACCGCGCTGCGCCACCTGCCGGTCGCGGTGCAGAAGGTGCTCGAACTCGAACCCGAGATCGAGAAGTGGGCGCAGCGCTTCGCCGGCAAGGAGCACGCGCTCTTCCTCGGTCGCGGCAGCCACTGGCCGATCGCCATGGAAGGCGCGCTCAAGCTCAAGGAAATCTCCTACATCCACGCCGAAGCCTACGCCGCCGGCGAGCTCAAGCACGGCCCGCTGGCCCTGGTGGACAAGGACATGCCGGTCATCGCCGTGTCGCCCGCCGACGAACTGCTGGAAAAGCTCAAGTCCAATCTGCAGGAAGTCCGCGCCCGCGGCGGCGAGCTGTACGTGTTCGCCGATGCCGGCAGCGAAATCCCCGAATCCGAAGGCGTGCACATCCTGCACATGCCCGAACACTACGGCATGCTGTCGCCGGTGCTGCACGTCATTCCGCTGCAACTGCTGTCCTACCACGCGGCGCTGGTCAAGGGCACTGATGTAGACAAGCCGAGAAACCTGGCGAAGTCGGTGACGGTGGAGTAAGCCCGCGGCGCCCGGGCCTGCCGTTCCGGCCTGCCCGAAGGCGAAAAGAACGCGAGAACGCCCGGCCAGCCGCCGGGCGTTTTTTCTTGAATCCCCCGTGAGGCGCCTTGGGCAGCGGCGGTTGCGGCTCTCGCGGTTCTGTCGTTTTCCGGCGGATGCTCAGATCTGCCTGAAAAGCGCCGCCGCCGCAATGCCGGCGGCGATCGCCGGCAGGGGCTTCTTCAGCACGAGCATGACAGCGGCCGTCGTCGCCAGCGCCAGCCTGGCGCCGCCGTCGCCCTGCACTGCCAGCGGCGCCAGCAAGGCCACCAGCACGGAGCCGGACATCGCGCCGATGAATTGCCTGACGCGGCGGCCGATCGGCACGAAGGACATGATGAAGACGCCGCCCCAGCGCGTGGCTAGGGTCACCACCGCCATGACGGCCACGATGAGCATCAGGCCCCAGCCCAGGGGCTCAACGCTCACGGGACTGCTCCGTCCAGGCCATGCCCAGCACGCCGCCGGCCAGCGCACCCGCCATGACATGGCTGTTTTCGGGCAGGTACCTGCAGGCCGCCAGGGACGAACAGGCCGCCACGGCCCAGATGACGAGCGTGCGCAGGCTTTTCCGTTCGCCGGCCACCATGGCCAGCAGGAAGCAGCCCATGACCATGTCCAGCCCCCAGCGCCGGGCATCGGCAATGACGTCGCCTATCTGCGTGCCCAGCCAGGTGCCCAGCACCCAGAACAGCCAGAGCGCCAGGCCCCCGCCCAGCAGCATCCCCAGGCCCGGCTGCCCCCGTCCGAATGCCTGCATCGCCAGGGCCCAGTTCGCATCGGACGCCAGCACCATCACGCCATAGCGCCGGGCGGGCGGAAGCTGACGCAGCCAGGGGTAGAGGGTGGCGCCCATCAACAGGTGGCGGGCATTGATGGCGAATACGGTCAGCGCCAGGGCGACGATCGGCACTTGCGCGCCCCACAGGTCCAGCACGGCAAACTGCGCCGCGCCGGCAAACACCAGGGTGCTCATGAGGACCACCCAGGCAGCGTCCAGGCCGGACTGCATGGCCGCCAGACCGAACGCGGCTCCGAAGACCAGCACGAACACGGCGATGGGGACCATGTGCCTGAACCCCGCCCATACCAGGTGGCGGTCGAGCTTGCACTGCGGAAGGGGTGTGTTTGTCGCGTGCATCGTCGCGTCGGGTCCGGGCGTTGATCGTGGACTGCGTTTTCAGGCCCCGACTGTGGCTTGTTCTGGACGTTCGGAAAAGCGCAAAATTCATATCGCTTCTATTCGATTACCTGATGAAAAGACGGCCGACATGACCCTGCATGATCTCCAGATCGACTGGCTCAAGTGCTTCGTCGCGGTGGTGGACACCGGTTCTCTCTCGAGCGCGGCGGGCGAGGTGCACCGCTCCCAGTCGGCGGTCAGCATGCAGCTCAAGAAGCTGGAAGAAGCGCTCGGCCGGCGCCTGCTCGACCGGGGGCCGCGCAAGCTCCAGCTCACGCCGGACGGGCAGACGCTGCTGGGCTACGCTCGGCGCATGCTGGACTTGCAGGCCGAGGCTCAGGCCGCCTTGCATGGCGAGGAACTGACCGGGCGCGTGCGCCTGGGGGTACCGGACGACTACGCCGCCAAGTATCTGACGCCGGTGCTCAAGCGCTTCGCGCCCAAGCACAGCGGTGTCGAGATCGAGCTGAATTGCGAACAGTCCACCTCCCTGATCCCCCGCGTGGCCGGTGGTGACCTCGATCTGGCGCTGGTCTCGCGCGACCACGCCCGGCGCGGCACGCTGCTGTTCCATGAGCCGATGGTGTGGGTGGGATCGGCCCAGTTCGAGCTGTGGCGGCGCGACCCGCTGCCGATCGCGGTGTACGAGGAAGCCAGTCTTGCGCGCCGAGGCGCGATCGAGTCGCTGGCGCAGCAGGGGCGGCGCTACAAGGTCGTCTACAACAGCTCCAGCCTGGTTGGCCAGATCGCGGCGGTGGAAAGCGGCCTGGCGGTGGCGGTACTGACCCAGTGCAGCGCGCCGGCGCATCTGCAGGTGCTGGGCGCCGCACATGGCCTGGGGCCGCTGGCGCCCATGGAAGCGGCGGTCTACCGCAGCCGTGAGTCTCGCGGCAACAAGGCGGTGGACAGCCTTTATGGACTATTGGTCAAGACGCTGCGCTTGTCGGCGACCATTTGATGCAGCGGGCGGCCGAGAGGGTGGGCATGAGGCGCTGAGCGGAGCTGGAACCGAGGCCGGCGGCCCCCCGTCAAGCGGTGCGGGTCTTCTTCAGCCAGCCCGACAGGGTCTCCGCCAGGGCTCGCGGAGCCTCCAGGGGAATCATGTGTCCCGAGCCTGGAATCACGGCCAGTTCGGCGTCCGGAATACCCGCCACAAGCTCCTTTGCTTCCTCGATGCTTCGCAGAAGGTCTCCGTCGGCCGCGACGATGAGCGTCGGGCAACGAATCTCCGACAGCACGTCGATGTCGCTGTCGCGCTGAATCGCGGCCTGGCGCGCAAAGACGTCCTTGCCGAGCTTGATGCTCATGGCGCGCACGCGTTCGATCAAGCCCTCGTCCCGGCTTCTGCTCGGGTGCACGGAGGCGGTGACCGATGCCCGGCCCAGGCCGCTGAACCTGGCCGAGGAGAGTTGGCGTAAGGCCGAGGCCTTGCGCCGCGCCTGTTCGGGGCTGTCTTCCCGTGCCGAGGTTGCGATCAGGGCCAGCGCCTGCACGCGGTCGGGCGCCAGCCGCGCCATCTCGCGCGCCACATAGCCACCCATAGAGAAACCCACCAACACGAAGTCGGCCGGCGCCTGATCGAGAACGGCCAGCGCCATGCCGGGTATCGAATCGCCGGTATCCAGGTTTGCGAACTGCAATGGCCGGGGGGCGTCGAGGAGCGCGACCATGTCGTCCCACAGCGTGCTGTCGGCCATGAAGCCCGGGACGAACAAAATGGTCATGCGATTGGCTCCTGGTGTGCGCTGGTCGGATGCCGGGCTGCGGCCGGCGCCGTTGCCGCAAGAATGAGGGGGCTCGACGGGGCCGGCCGATTGCGTCTGCTTCGCAGCCGGCCCGTCTGATCGTGGCAAGAATACGCTCAGGCGCGCTGGTTCGCCTGCGGCAGCGGCACCATGAACGTCTGACCGGGCTGGCTGCACCCTGCATCACAGCAACGCCCGGGCTGCTTGTTCTTGCTGATCGCCCGGTTGTCCTCGGCCAGGACGCCACGTTCCAGGAGCCGCTCGACCAGTTCGACTTTGCTGCCCACCGGATAGTGGCGCCAGATCTCCTGCTTCAGCGCGGTCGGGGAGCCGCCGCCGTGCAGGCTGATCAGCGAGTACCAGCCGCCCTGGTAGGAGGCGGTCAGATCCTCGATGAAGCGGGAAACCTCGATCCGCTTGTCGTACGGGATGCCCGGGTTGGCGCGCAGCACTTCCGCAAGCGTTGCCGCCGTCGCGGGGTTGTGGTCCTCGTCGGGCCCCGGCAGGGCGACGATCAGGCCGCCGGATACTTCGTGGGCGAGCCGGTGCATGTCGTAGATCTGGGTCGAGAGCAGCAGCTTGCCGATGTTCGAATACACGGGCTCGGGCATGAAGCTCTTCGAGTACGGGTCCTGCACCGAATAGACGCTCGCCGCCACGCCACAGGCGTAGAAGCCCTCGGTGATCTTGATCAGTTCGACCATCGGATCGCGCAGGTTGGCCTTCTTGTCCGGGTCCAGGCCGTTGGCCTCGCACATCAGCGCACCCGCACCGATGAGCAGGTCGCCGAAGCCGGCACGCGCGGCGATGCAGCTATGGCGGTGATGGGTCGCATAGTTGTAGGTGACGTCGCCCGAGAACTCCCATTCCCCGGCCAGGAACACCCGCTCCCACGGGACGAACACCTTGTCGAAGATGACCACGCCGGTCGATTGGCCGTACTTGCGCGAGAACAGCGGCGCGCCGTGTTCCGGCTTCTCGCCGGGGCGTCCGGCCGGACGGGCGACGATCGTGATTCCGGGCGCGTCGACCGGCACGGCACAGCACAGGGCGAAGTCCTTGTCGTCCTCGCGCATGTTGCGCGAGGGCATGACCAGAAACTCATGCACGTAGGGGGCACCGGTGACGATGGCCTTGGTGCCGGAAATCACGATGCCCCTGGCGTTGCGCTCCACGATGTGGACGTAGACGTCCTGGTTCAACTGCTGGTTGGGGCGCTTGCTGCGGTCGCCCTTGGCGTCGGTCATCGCGATGCCCAGGGTCAGGTCCTCATCCTGAACCTTCTGGAGGTAGGCGGCGAATTTCGCCCGGTACGCCGTCGAACCCCGGGCGTCGTCCAGTTTGGCCATGGCCTGCCCGATGCCGTTGAGGGCGTCGTGCGCGAGGTAGCGCTGGGCACAGCCCGTCTCCTGGCAGAGCACGCGGATGGCTTCCAGCTTGTTGAGCAGGTCGCCGGCCGATTCGTTGATGTGCAGCATTCGGTTGACCGCCTTGCCCGACGCCGTCTGCTTCGCGAGCATCAGCGGCGCCAGGGCCGGGTCGTGGGCGAAATCGTAGGTGACCGCCAAGGCGTTGATTCCGGGCTGCAGCGAGGGGGCATCGACGACCGATTCGATCAACTGCCCATCGACATAGACGGTGGGCTTGTACTTCCGCAGGGATTCCCGATACCCCTGACCGTCCATCAAACCGCGGGTGTTCGTGGCAGACATGTCGCCTCCTTGTTGGTTTATGTTCATTAAATTGAACAGTGTTCAATTTGAAGCGCAGTGTAGAATCGCGCCCATGTCCGAGTCAACGACTGTTCGCAAAGCGGGAGCCCGTGCCCGCGCGACCCCTGCCGAACCGCGCGTGCTCAGGGAGCGTGCGCTCAACCAGGCGCGCCGTACCCTGATCCTGGATGCCGCGCGCACGGCGTTTTTCGAGTTGGGGCTGGATGGCGCGAGCCTGCGCGGGATCGCCAAGCGGGCGGGTTACACGCCCGGCGCCATCTACAGCTACTTTGCCAATCTGGAAGAGATCTACGGCGCGCTGCTGGGCGAATCCTTGCAGCGCCTGAACGGGGTCGTCGAGGCGGCCGGCGCGCAGGCTGTGGCGCCAGATGCGCTGTTGCGGGCCAAGGCCGGGGCTTTCTACGTGTTCTACCGCGACAACCCCAAGGAGCTGGACCTGGGCTTCTATCTGTTCAATGGGGCCGAGCCCAGGGGACTGACGCCCGGGTTGAACCAGACGCTCAACGAGCAGTTGATGGCGGCCCTGCGGCCGGTCGAGACCCAACTGACGGCACTGGGCCTGGGCACGGACGAGGCGGTCAGCGAGACCACGGCCGTATTTGCGCATATCGTCGGCGTGCTCGTGCTGAACAACACCGGCCGAATCCGCCTGTTCAGGCAGAATCCGGACATCCTCTTCGAGCGTTACATGGACGCGCTCATCGAACGTCTGCCGGCTCCCCGTTCCTGACGCGGGTGCCGGGGGGCTGCGGCCGGACAAGCCTTCCAGGCGCGGCGACCGTCCTCCGGTCCGGCTGCGCGGTCACGTCATGCGCGTGCGCGGTCCGACACTCGATGCCGGGGACGCATCGGAGCTTGCGCGTCCTGAAGAAGTGAATTAGGGTTCACTAACTGAATCAAAGTTCATTTCATCATGGCCTATCGCAAGACCGAACGCGTCGAGGCACGCCTCGCCGACAACCGCCAACGCATCCTCGACGCCGCACGCCGGCTGGTCTCCGAGGGGGGCTGGGCGGAGGCGCAGATCAGCCATGTCGCCTCCGCCGCCGGCATCGCCACCGGTTCGGTGTACCGCTACTTTCCGTCCAAGGCAGATTTGTGCGTCGAGGTGCTTTCCGTGGTCTCCCAGCGCGAGGTCGATGTCCTGGAAGCCATCGCCAACAGCGCCGATGCGCCTTGCCAGACGCTGCATGTGGCGGTCTCGGCCTTCGTCGAGCGCGCGATGCGCAACCGGCGACTGGCCTACGCCCTGATCGCGGAGCCCTGCGACCGCGAGATCGACGAGGCGCGTCTCGTGTACCGCCACGCCATCAGCAAACAGATCATGCGCATCGTCAAGGACGGCCAGGCCGCGGGTGATTTCCGCGCCGACCTGGACCCCAGCATCGCGGCCACCGTGATCGTGGGCGGCTTCATGGAAAGCCTGATCGGCCCGCTTTCCCCGCTCAACGCGGATTTCGACCGCTCGGGCACGCACGGGCCCGACGCGGTGCGTGCCCTGGCCAGCCAGATCGCCGATGTCTGCTGCGCGGCCGTCACGGCACAGCCCGGCAAAGCTGCTTCATCCGAACCCCACCCAAGGAGACAGGCATGAACGCCCCCGCCCCCGCACAGCGTGTCCTCGAAACGGCCGCCGATCGTCATTCGACCCACGTCGTCAAGAACCAGGCGGCGCTGCCGAGCGGCTTCAATGCCTTCGACGGCGACGTCGTGCTGAAGGCCGCCATCGAGCGCGAAGCCCCGTGGGCGGCATCGCGCTGCTCGGCCATCGGCCAACTGGCCGGCGACGATGCGGTCCAGGAACTGGCTCGCCAGGCGAACCGGAACATTCCCGAGCTGAAGACCCACGACCGCTTCGGCAACCGCATCGACTGGGTCGACTTCCACCCGGCCTGGCACGAACTGATGTCGCTCGCCTGGCAGCACGAGGTGCCGACCCTGTCGTGGACGAGCAGGGAAAAGCATCCGCACTATGCGCGCGCCGTCCTCTCCTACCTGTGGAACCAGGTCGAGCAGGGCACGGGATGCCCGACCGGGATGGCCTACGCCTCCTACGCCGGCTTCAGCCACGAGCCCGCACTGAAGATCTGGGCCGAGAAGTGCCTGGGCACGGTCTACGAGAACAGCCGCCGCGAAGTGGCCGACAAGCCCTCCGTGGTGATCGGCTATGCGATGACCGAGAAACAGGGCGGCTCGGACCTGCGCGAGACGCAGACCACGGCGGTGTTCTCGCACACCGCCGACTACCACGGGGCCACCGCCCACTGGTACGAGCTGACCGGCCACAAGTGGTTCTGCTCGGTGCCGCAGTCGGACGGGTTCTTCACCCTGGCCAAGGTCGATGGCGGCGTCACCTGCTTCTTCCTGCCGCGCACGCTGCCCGATGGCAGCTACAACCGTTTCTTCATCCAGCGCCTGAAGGACAAGGCGGGCAATCGCTCCAATGCCGGCAGCGAGGTCGAGTACAGCGGCACGCTCGCGATCCGGGTCGGCGAGGAAGGGGCCGGCATCCGCGAGATCATCTCCCACTCGCACCTCACCCGCCTGGACTTCGCAGTCGGCTCCGCCGGCCTGATGCGCCAGGTGCTGACGCTGGCCCTGAACCACACGACCACCCGCAACGGCTTCGGCTCCAGCCTGGCCAGGCGGCCGATGATGGCCAACGTGCTGGCCGACATGGCGGTGGAGGTCGAGGCCGCGACCCTGATGGCATTGCGCATCGCCAAGGCGACCGATTACATCGACACCGACGCGCGCGAAAAGGCCTTTGCCCGCGTGACGACGCCAATGGCGAAATACTTCAACTGCTCGCGCGTGGTGGCCGTCGCCAACGAAGCCTTGCAGTGCCACGGCGGCAACGGCTTCGTCGAGGATGGCCCGATGGCCCGCCTGTACCGCGAAGCGCCGCTCAACAGTGTCTGGGAAGGCACGGCGAACATGATGTGCATGGACGTGCGTCGCGCGATGCTGAAGGATGCGAGCTGCCGCGACGCCTTGTTCGCCGAGCTGGCGGACGTGCGCGGGCTGGATGTGCGCTTCGATGGTTACGTGAATGCGATGCGGCCCTTGCTCGATGCGATGCTGCAGGACGAGTTCCTCGCCCGTCCCGCGGCCGAAGCGATCGCCCGCTCGCTGCAAGGCGCCGAGCTGCTGCGGCATTCGGCGCCGGAGGTGGTCGACGTGTTCATGAAGACCCGGCTGGGCGGCAACACCCACAACTGGGGCGTCATGTTCGGCACGCTCGGCCCGGGGGTCACCCAGGCGCAGGCGGACGCCATCGTCGAGCGCGCGCGGGTCAAGCGCTGAACGTCGCCGACGCGCTCGGCGCCGGCGCGTGCTTCAGTCGGGCTCGCGATAGCGTTTGCGGATGCGCAGGATGTCGTCCAGGCTCGACAGGAAGACCGCCAGGATCCTGGGGTCGAAATGCCGCCCCGATTGTTCCTGCATGTAGGCCACCGCCTGTTCGATGCCCCAGGCTTTCTTGTAGGGGCGGGCCGAGGTCAGCGCGTCGAAGACGTCCGCCACCGCGGCGATGCGCGCCGACTGTGGAATGTTCTCGCCGGCCAGGCCGTCGGGGTAGCCGCTGCCGTCCCATTTCTCGTGGTGGCCGAGGGCGATCTCCCGCGCCATGCGGAGCAGGCTGGAGTCGTCGCCGGCAAGCAGCTCGGCGCCGATCACCGGGTGCAGCTTCATGATCTTCCATTCCGTGTCGTCCAGCTTGCCCGGCTTGAGCAGGACGGCGTCGGGGATGCCGATCTTGCCGATGTCGTGCATCGGGCTGGCGTGCAGCATCAGTTCGACCTCGTCGTCATTCCAGCCCAGGCGGCCGGCGAGCAGGGCGGCGGCATGGCTCATGCGCAGAATGTGCTGGCCGGTCTCGTTGTCGCGGTACTCGGCGGCCCGCCCCAGGCGCTGGACGATCTGCAGGCGGGTGGCGACCACTTCCTCGGTGCGCAGGCGGACCATCTCCTCGAGAATGGCCTTCTGCTCATGGGTACTGCGGTATGCGCGGCGCGCGTCGAGCAGGTTGCGCACGCGCATCAGCAGTTCGCTGCGGTCGAAGGGCTTGTTCAGGTAGTCGCGAGCGCCGGCGGTGAGTGCCTTGATCAGGTGTTCGCGGCCATGCTCGGCGGTCAGGATGACGATGGGCGGCAGCAGCGGGTCGTTCAGCGCGTACAGTTGCTCCATGACCTGGTAGCCGTCGAGGTAGGGCATGTTGATGTCGAGCAGGATCAGGTCGGGGCGCTGGCGGTTGTAGTGCGACAGCACCTCGCGCGGGTCCTCCACGCAGATCAGCCGGGTGTAGCCCTGGCTGCTGAGCAGCTTGTCCAGGAGCCTGAGGTTGGCCGGCTCGTCGTCGACGATCAGGATGGGCGAGTCAACGTGCGTGTTCACCGGGCAGGACTCCTGTTGCCGCGAGGTTTCTGCCCAAGAGAAGGGGGTGCCGACGGGTAGGCCCGGGGGGCGTCATCCGTTCTCTCTCTTCGGCAGGTAGAGGTCGATGCTGGCAAGGAAGCGCCCGATATCCAGCGGCTTGGTCAGATAGTCGGTGAAGCCGGCCCCGATGCCGCGTTCGATGTCCTTCGGCATTGCGTTGGCCGACAGGGCGAGGACGGGGATGTGGCGCAGTTGCAGATCAGCCTTGAACACCTGCAGTACGCCATAGCCGTCCATGCCCGGCAGGTTGATGTCGAGCAGGATCAGATCGGGCTTGACGGTGAGCGCCAGCTCGATGCCCAGTTCCGGCGTATGCGCGGTGACCAGGTGGATGTCGCGCAGCCTGCTGAGGATCTGCGTCACGAGTTTCAGGTTGACCGGGTTGTCGTCGATGTACAGGATGTGCCGCTGCCGGCCGCCACTGCCGGATTCCGCCGGTTGCGACCGCCGGGCCGGCGGGGCTGCGGCCGGTGTCGCATCCGCCTGCGGCAATTCGATCCAGAAGCGGCAGCCCCGGCCCGGTTCGCTGTCGACGCCGATCCTGCCGCCCATGGCCTCGACCATCCGGCGCGAGATCGCCAGGCCGAGGCCGGTGCCTTCGACCGGTCCGTGCTCGGCGTCCAGGCGGTTGAAGGGCTGGAACAGGCTGCCCAGCTTGTCGGCGGCAATGCCGGGGCCGGTGTCGGCGACCGTGATGCGCAGGCGCGGGCCGGCCGTGTCCACCGTCAGCCGGACTTCGCCTTGCGGATGGTTGTACTTGATCGCGTTCGACAGCAGGTTGAGCAGCACCTGCTTGAGCCTCACCCGGTCCGCGCGCACCGCGCCCTGCGGGCCGGACGGCAGATGCAGGCTGATCTTCCGGTCGGCGGCCAGCGGCCGCAGCAGTTGTTCGCACTCGTCGGCCACGGCGTCCACCAGCACGGTCTCGATGGACAGCGTGATGCGGCCGGAATCGATCTTGGCCAGGTCGAGCACCTCGTTGATCAGCCCCAGCAGGTGGCGCGCCGCCTTGAGGATTTCCTGCACGCTGTCCTGCTGGTCTTCGTTCAGGCGCTCGTCGAACTCGAGGATCTGGGCGAAGCCGAAGATGGCGTTCATCGGTGTGCGCAGTTCGTGGCTCATGCTCGACAGGAACTCGGATTTCGCCTGGTTGGCGCGCTCGGCTTCGGTCCTCGCGGCCTTCACCGCGAGCTCGGTCTCCTTCTGCCGCGAGATGTCGAGGATGGTGGTCAGGCGCAGTTCGCGGCCGCCGAATTCCAGGTCGCGCCCGCGCACGATGGCGGGGAAGGTCGTGCCGTCGTGGCGCAGCATGACCGACTCGTAGGATTCGGCCCATTTCTCGCCGATCAATTGCAGCGCCATCGGCACCGCGCTCGGCGCGGTGAAGGACATCACGGGCTGGCCGAGGGCGTCGTCGCGCCGGCAGCGGAACAGTTCGAGCCAGCGGTCGCTGACGTCGACGATCATCCCCCGGTCGCAGACGACCACGCCTTCGTCGACATTGTCGGCGAAGAACTTGTGGCGCTCCCGGCTTTCCTGCAGCCTGAGCTCCGTCGCCTTGAGGAGCGTGATGTCGGTGCGGATCGACACGTAGCGGACCGGTTTCCCGCTGTCGTCGACGATCGGCACGATGGTCGTGCTCACCCAATACGGCTCACCGTTCTTCTTGCGGTTGCAGACCTCGCCCTGCCAGGTTCTGCCCCGGGTGATGGTGCGCCACAGGGCGGCGTAGAACTCGTCGGAGTGCCGGCCTGACTTGACGATGCTGTGGTTGGCGCCGAGCAGTTCCTGGAGGCTGAAGCCGCTCAGCTCGCAGAACTTGTCGTTGGCATAGATGATGCGGCCGTCCGCGTCGGCCATGCTGACGATGGCGTGCTGGTCGATCGCCCGGCGCATGACGCTGAATTCCTTGAGCTGCGTGTCCAGCTGCCGGCAGCGCAGATGCGTACGCCACGCCCGGTCGCGGGCGGCGCGCACGATCGGGCGGGCGATGGCGGCGAGCTGGCCGGCGGCGATGGGCACGGCCAGCCAGAATTCGTCGTCTTCCGCCCCGTCCGGCGGCGGCCAGGCCGTGGGCGGCGCAAGGAAGACCAGCGGCAGCCGCCACCGGGCCACCGCCTTGCGTGCCGCGGCGATAAGGCCTTGCGCATCCGCCGCCACGGCGAGATCGACGACCAGCAAGGCCGTCTCCGGGATGGCGGAGGCATCCGCCAGCGCGCCGGCTCCGAGGAAATGCGCCGTGCAGCGTGCGGCTTCGAGTTCCTTCGCGCAGGCTGCTTCGGTCTCGGCCGGGCTGCCGACGACGATTGCCGGCAGCGGCCGGCCGAGCCTGTCGTCGTGAATGCCGCCGGCCAGCCGCGCCACATCGACGGCCTCGGCCGGTGCGTGCAGGATCCGGCGCACGGACGGCAGCGGCGAATCGCCGCCGTGGTCGATCACGATCAGGGCCGCCGCGCCCGCCAGGCCTGCGGCCAGACCGCCCCGCGCCGTATCCGCATGGCGGGCGAGCCATGCCCCATCGGCAACGACGATGTCCTCGGCGCCCACTCCATCGGCCGGAAAGGCTTCGACGAGCTGGAAGCGCTTGCCCGCGAGCAGATCGTGCAACGCCATCCGCATCGACGGCGGCAGGCCGAGTCCGATCAGCCGCATCGTCTCCGATGCGCTGCCGTTCGTCATGTTTTCCGCTTGCTTTCCTTGCCTTTGCATACTCGTTGGGAATGGCCGGAGCAGCCGCTATGATGCTGGGTCTGAATTCAATCGGAAAGGGAAAATATCATGCCTGCCCGCCATGTCCTGCCCGACGAACGTTTTACCCGCCTGCGCCTGGGCTGCGAGCATGTCCGCACGGCGCGGCGCCGGCCGGTGATCAACCCTGCCACCGGGGCCGCGTTTGCCAGCGTGCCGGTGGCAGGGCCGGAGCACCTGGACGCCGCCGTCGCGGCAGCGCGCGCGGCCTTCCCGGCCTGGCGCGCCCTGTCCTGGGACGCGCGCCAGGCGCGGCTGGAGGATCTGGCCGGAAGCATGCAGCGGGCGCGGGACGAACTGGCCGACCTGCTGACGCTGGAGCAGGGCAAGCCGCGCCATTCCGCCGCGGCCGACGAGGTCGATTACGCCATCGGCTGGCTGCGCGAGGTGGTCACGCGGCGCCTGACCGACGAAGTGCTCGAAGACACGCCGCGGCACCGGGTCGAGAAATCCTGCGTCCCGCTGGGCGTGGCCGGGCTCATCGTGCCGTGGAACTTTCCGCTCTGCCTCGCGGTGTGGAAACTGGCCCCGGCCCTGATCAC
Source organism: Thauera linaloolentis 47Lol = DSM 12138 (assembly GCF_000310205.1). Taxonomy (GTDB): domain Bacteria; phylum Pseudomonadota; class Gammaproteobacteria; order Burkholderiales; family Rhodocyclaceae; genus Thauera; species Thauera linaloolentis. The sequence continues at coordinate 43,886 of NZ_AMXE01000025.1, forward strand.
CGGCAACACCGCCATTCTCAAACCCTCGCCGCACACGCCGCTGACCGCCCTGCGGCTGGCCGAACTGGCCGAAGGCATCCTGCCGCCGGGTGTGCTCACCGTGCTCACCGGGGATGATGAACTGGGCCGCTGGATGGTCGAGCACCCCGGCATCGCCAAGATCAGCTTCACCGGTTCGGTCGCCACGGGACGCAAGGTGATGGCGGGCGCCGCGGCGACCCTCAAACGCGTGACATTGGAACTGGGCGGCAACGACCCGGCCATCGTGCTGCCCGACGCCGACATCGATGCCGTCGTCCCCAGGCTGTTCTGGGGCGCCTTCGGCAACTCCGGGCAGTGGTGCGTCGGCATCAAGCGGCTCTACGTGCATGACGACATCTACCCGCGCCTGCTCGCCGCATTGGCCGACTATGCCCGTGGCGTGCAGATGGGGGACGGCATGGATCCGGCCAGCCAGCTCGGGCCGCTGCAGAACGCCGGCCAGCATGCGAGGGTGCTCGGCCTGCTGGCCGACTGCAGTGCCCGGGGGTTTCGCTTCGCGCTCGGCGGCGGAGCCGGTCCCGGTCCGGGCTACTTCGTCCCGCCCGCGATCGTGGACAATCCGCCCGACGACAGCCGCGTGGTTCGGGAAGAGGCTTTCGGTCCGCTCCTGCCAGTGCTGCGCTACCGTGACTTCGATGACGTCGTGCGCCGCGCGAACGACACCGAATATGGTCTGGGAGCCTCGGTCTGGGGCCGCGACCTGGCGCTCGCGCGGGCCTTGGCCGGACGCCTGGAAGCCGGCACCGTATGGATCAACGAAGTCTATGTCCACGGCGTGGACTTCCCGTTCGGGGGCCACAAGCTGTCCGGCCTGGGGGTCGAGCACGGCGCCGAGGGGCTGGCCGCCTATGCCGACGTCCGGGTCTTCATGAGTTCGCGCTGAGTCTTGCCATGGGCGCGGGACGGTGGGGCGCTCCTTCCGGGGAACGCCATGCCTGCTGGCGGCGTCCAGTCTGGCAGTGTGCCGAAGGCATGGCGTGCTCGCCGTCGCGGATGTTCAGGCGGGTCGGACGGGCCACGGCAGCGGCGGGGCGGATAACCGCCTGCCACCGTCCTCTGGGACGCGGCCGAAGCGCGCCGCGCCGGATTCCCAGTCGGCCTGGGCTTGGGCGACGTAGCCGCGGTCGTGGCCGACGAAGTTCCACCACATCGTGATGTCGTGCCCGAACGGGGCGCCGCCCAGCAGCAGGGCGCGGCTGCCCAGGGCGAACGAGAGATCGAGGCTGTCGCGTCCCTGGCCGAGGTAGGCGAACTCATCCCCGGCGAGCGGGCTGCCGGCGGCCGATACCCGCCCTTCCAGCGGCAGCAGGCCATACTCGAATCCGGGGTCCAGCGGCAGCGTGGTCGTGCCGCCTGCCGCGGAGGCCAGATCCAGTCCCAGGAGCGGCGTGAAGATCCGCGTCGGCGCCTGGTGCCCCGCATGGCGGCCCGCCAGCAGGGTACAGGCCACGCCGTCCTGCGACCAGCGCGGCAGCGAGGGGTAATGCTCGAATGCGGGAGCGGTGCCGGCATGCTCGGGCGGCAGCGCGATCCAGAGCTGGGCCGCGTGCAGCCTTTCTTCTCCGGGCAGGGTGTCCTCGGTATGGACGATGCCCGCTCCGGCCGTCATCAGGTTGACCTGCCCGGGTTGGATCACCTGCTCGCTGCCGAGGCTGTCGCGGTGCAGGATGCGGCCTTCGACCACCCAGGTGAAGGTCTGCAGGCAGGTATGGGGGTGGGCGCCCACATGCATGCCTTCGCCGGGGCCGAAGCGCACCGGGCCGACATGGTCGAGAAAGCACCAGGCGCCCACCATGCGGCGCTGGCGTGTGGGCAGGGCGCGGAGGATCGTCAGGCCCTCCCCGAGTTCGGCTTTTCGCAGGGGGATGCGTTCGATCGTGGTCATGGGCGGATGCCGGGCGGTGGGGGTGGAGGGGGCGCCGGCGAATGACGGCCGGGCCGCGGCTGATGGTCGTACTGTAGTGCCGGGCCCGGGAAAGGCAAGCGTTTCCGGGCGTGCGCGACTGTGGTGGAATGGACGGTCGGCGCATTGCCAGGGAGGTGCCAGCCATGCAGCAAGACCATTCTCATCAGGAGCGGACGATGCACGAACAGATTCTGAAGTTCTGGTTCGAGGACATCGAACCCGGGCAGTGGTGGAACGTCGATCCGGCATTCGATGCCGAGTTGCGCGCGTGCTTTCTGCCCTTGCTCGTGTCGGCGTCGCTGGGCGAGCTGTCCGGCTGGCGGACATCGGCCAGGGGGCGGCTGGCGGAGATCATCGTGCTCGACCAGTTCTCGCGCAACATCCATCGCAATACGCCGGCGGCCTTCGCCCAGGACCCGATGGCGCTGGCGCTGGCCCAGGAGGCGGTGGTGGGCGGCGCGCTGGAAGCCCTGTCCGCGCCGAGCGAACGGACTTTTCTGCTGATGCCCTACATGCACAGCGAATCGCCCCTGATCCACGTCGAGGCCGACGAGCTGTTCGGCCGCTGGGCACCGGAGGACAACCACCGTTTCGAATTGCTGCACAAGGCGATCATCGACCGCTTCGGCCGCTATCCCCACCGCAACGCGATTCTCGGCCGCGTGTCGACGCCGGAAGAGATCGCGTTCCTGAAGCAGCCGGGCTCGGGCTTCTAGGGGGCGTCATCACGTAGCCAGCGAGGACCCCGCCAGCCTTTGCGTTAGCAGCTTCTGAAGCCTGTGTTCGGAAATGGCGAACCTGCCCCGGCAGCGGAAAAACTAGACTTTCGCCGTGTTGGGTCTGCAGGTGTTGATATCGACGATAAAGGAGGATGACTTTGAAGATTCTCGTACCCGTCAAACGCGTTGTTGACTACAACGTGAAGGTTCGCGTCAAGGCCGACGGCGGCGGT
>NZ_AMXE01000026.1 GCF_000310205.1 Thauera linaloolentis 47Lol = DSM 12138
GCCCGGCCGATTCGGGCGGGGCCGGCGGCGCACACCCCTCGCCGCGGGCAGGCTGCGGAGCAACAGCCGACGGCGCGCGCCCCGCGCCGCCGGGGGACAGGCCCGCCTTGAGCTTGTCGACGCCTTCGGGCGGGATCTCGTCGAGGCACCCCCAGAGGCCTTCCAGCTCATCCAGGGCGGCCTGATGCTCGGGATCGGCCGCCAGCCAGTCCTGGAGTTCGGCTTCTTCCTCAGGACTCAGGCCATCCTGGCGGCGAACCATCCAGCCGGCCGCGGCAACCTGGACAGGCGCCTGCCCGGCGAGGAAGTCCGCGAGTTCGCGCGCCTCCGCATCGGCATTGCGGGCCGCATCGTTCATGGCGCCGGCCGCTCCCCGCCCTGGCCGCTGCAGTGAAAACGATCGCTGCAGGCCTTGCAGACGAGGATGCCGCGCATGATGTGCTGGGCGACCATGTTGCGCGAGATGCCCATGCGCTCGGCGACCTGCTGGTGGGTCAGGCCGTCGAAACGGTTGAGGATGAAGGCTTCACGGCAGCGCGGGGGGAGGCTTTCGATGGCGTCCGCCATGGCCTCGGCGTAGCGGGCGAAGGCATAGATTTCCTCCGGCTGCTGGTGGCGCGGCGCTGCGGGCTGGCCGGCATCGGGCCGCTCGTCGAGGCTTTCGTGATTGCGCACCGCGCCATGCCGATGGCGGTCGATCAGCAAGTTGCGGGCGATGCGGTACAACAGGGCACGCGGATCGGCAACGGCCTCGCCGGATTGCTGCAGGGTGAGGATGCGGACGTAGCTTTCCTGCGCCAGATCGGCCGCCGCATCGCGGTCGCGGATCTGGCGCACGAGAAACTTCAGCAGTTCGGGGTAATGGCGTTCAAGCACGGTCGGACCGGGACATGTCGGCGCTGAGGCAGCGCATTGCGGAATCCTGGCGGCGGCTTGGCGTTCCGGGGGTGAGAAGAGCACGCATTCTTGCAGATATGGCCCGGAATCGGAACCCGGCGCCCTGCCGCGGCCGATGCCTTTCCGGCCATGAAACGAAAAAACGCAGCGCCTTTCTCCGGCGCTGCGTTTCCTGGCCCGATGCGAACGGGAAGCCGCCTATTCGGGCTGCGCGGGATGCCCCGGCGGGTGCATCACGTCCGGCGCGACCGAATCGCGGCCGACGCCGATGTTCTGGTCGACCGGCGGCAGCGAGTGGGCGATTCCCTTGTGGCAGTCGATGCAAGTCTGGCCCGCGGCAAAGCCGGTCTGGTGCATCTGGTTGGAGCGGCGCCCCTGCACCGAGTAGTCGAAATACTCGTAGTTGTGGCAGTTGCGGCATTCCTGCGAGTTGTTCGCCTTCATGCGCCGCCACTCGTTCTGTGCCAGGCGCAGGCGTTCGCTGGCGAACTTCTCGGGCGTGTCGATGGTGCCCATGATCTTGCCGTACACCTCGCGCGAAGCCTTGACCTTGCGGATCATCTTCGGCACCCACTCCTTGGGCACGTGGCAGTCCGGGCAGGTTGCGCGCACGCCGGTGCGGTTCTGGTAGTGGATGGTGTTGCGGTACTCCTTGAAGACGTTTTCCTCCATCTCGTGGCAGGAAATGCAGAATTTCTCGGTGTTGGTCATTTCCAGGGCCCAGTTGAAGCCGCCCCAGAAGATGACGCCCGCGGCGAAGAGCAGCACGATGGCGCCCCAGCCGGCCCCGCGGATGCGCTGCATCAGGCTCTTTTTGTTGTCGGTCATGACGATCCCCGTTTGTCGATGCGTCAGCGCAGCCCTTCCGCGCGCTGGAACCTGTTCCCGACCAGCGGCTTGGCGTCGGTCTGCGAAACGTGGCACTGCATGCAGAAGTAGCGGCGCGGCGAGATGTTGGACAGTTCGCCGCCGTCACGGTCCTTGAAGTGCGTCAGGCTGACCTTGGTCGCGCCCGAGTCCTTGTAGCGGCTCCAGGCGTGGCAATCCATGCACTTGTTGAAGTTGATCGAGACTTCATAGCCCTCGACCTTGTGCGGGATCAGCGGCGGCTGCTGCACGTATTCGCGATCGATCGGCGCCTGGTCCGGCAGTTGGCGGAAATTGCCCACCTGCAGCTCCTGCTCGGCGACGTCGGCGCCGCGGATGCTCTTGACGCCCTGCGCCATCGCGGCGGACGGCACGACCGCGCCAAAGCCGACTGCGGCAATGAGCGCGAGCACCAGATTTCGGGTTGGGGTCTTTCTCATGACTCGCTCCTGTTGAATCGGGTCGTAATACGGAAAACGTCCTTGCCGCAGACATCCACGCAGCGTCCGCAGGTGGTGCAGTCGGCATCCAGAATGAGGGGGTGGTCCTGCCCCACGCCTTTCAGCGCGGGACGGATGACCTGGGGTTCGGGGCATACGGCGAAGCAGTCCATGCAGTCGTTGCAGGCGCTGCGCTTCGCGGCGGACACCTTGACCAGCGAGGCCCGCCCCAGCAGGGCATAGAAGGCGCCCTGCGGACACAGGTGGCCGCACCAGCCACGCGGCGCGATCAGCAGATCGTAGAAGAAGATGCCGCCAACGATGCCCCAGGCCAGGCCGAAACCGAAGATCAGCCCGCGATGCAGCATCGATACCGGGTTCACCCACTCCCAGGCCAGCGAGCCGGTGACGGCCGCGATCACCAGCACGAAGCCGAGCAGCCAGTGGCGCGTGTTGCCCGCCGGCGCCTTGCCGCCCTTCAGGCCGAGGCGGCGGCGCAGCCAGGCGGCGGCGTCGGTGACGAGGTTCACCGGGCATACCCAGGAGCAGAACAGCCGCCCCCCGACCAGCAGGTAGAAGGCGAGCACGATGCCGCCGCCGATCAGCGCCTCACGGTAGGGCCACTGCCCCGCGGCGAGCTGCTGCGAGACCAGGAAGGGGTCGGTCAGCGGCAGCACCCCGAGCGTCAGGCTGGACGACAGGTTGCCCTTGACGATCCACCACCCGAACCACGGCCCGACGAGGAACAGCGCCAGGATGCCCAGTTGCGACACGCGCCGCAGCAGCAGCCACTTGTGCGCGCGCAGCCAGCCCTTGGTCTCGATCGCCTCGTGCCCGGGACGTGCCGCCACACCGCGCATCGCCGCGCCGCGCACGCTGGTGGGCGGGACCTTGCGTTCCGGCTTGGCGCCGGCAGCCGTTTGCGCGTTCATGGCTTCCACCCCGAATCGAGGCCGCCGCCGGGTAGCTGGGCCGGCTTGTAGTCGGGCACCTGCGGCCCCTCGCCCGGTGCCACCCGGGTGTCGCCGTAGGCCTTGTCCTCCAGGCCGCGTACCGGCAGCTCGACCTGATCGCCGATCAGCGATTCGCCCGCCGCATCCTTCTCTTCCCAGCCGCGCAGGTAGTGCTCGGCCTTCGAGCCCTGCGCCAGCTTGATCGGTAGCACCTTGATCGCCGATTCGCCGGGCAGCACACAGGACTTCTCGCACTTGCCGCAGCCGGTGCAGTGCTCGGAATGCACGGTCGGCAGCAGCATGGCGTGGCGGTCCGAACGCGGGTTGTGCATGCGTTCGAGCGTGATCGCCTTGTCGATGACCGGGCAGACGCGGTAGCACACGTCGCAGCGCAGGCCGAGGAAGTTGAGGCAGTTCTCCTGGTCGATGAGCACCGCCAGCCCCATCTTCGCCTTGCCGATGTCGGTGAGCCCGCGGTCGAGCGCACCGCTCGGACAGGCGACGACACAGGGGATGTCCTCGCACATCTCGCAGGGGATGGCGCGCGCCTCGAAGTAGGGCGTGCCCGTCGCCACGCCGTCGCCGAGCTTGGCCAGCTTCAGCGTGTCGTACGGACAGTCGCGCACGCACAGGCCGCAGCGCACGCAGGCCGCAAGAAAATCATCTTCGGCGAGCGCGCCAGGGGGGCGGATGGCAGTGGCCGGCAATGCCGATGCCTGCTTCGCATACATGCCCGCACCGAGCGCGAGCAGGCCCGCGCCGCCGGCGACGCCCGCCGCGTCCTTCAGGAAGCGGCGGCGCGGCGACGGCGCGCTGGCTGCGGCACGTGCGGTCGGTTTCACTTTGTCGTTCATGGTCATCGCGAGCCCGCGCCCGGGCCGTCCCCCCGGCCGGCGGGGGCTACGGTGCTCGCGTCTCCTGTCGATCAGGCCTTCATCACCTTGACTGCGCACTTCTTGTAGTCGGTCTCTTTCGAGATCGGGCAGGTGGCATCGAGCGTGAGCTTGTTCACCAGCCGGCCCTCGTCGAAGAAAGGCACGAAGATCAGCCCGACCGGCGGCTTGTTGCGACCGCGCGTCTCGAGGCGGGCGACGATCTCGCCACGCCGCGACACCACCTTGACCGCCATGCCGCGCTGCAGGCCGCGCTTGTGGGCGTCGTCCGGGTGCATGAAGATCTGCGCCTCGGGCACCGAGCGGTGCAGCTCGGGCACGCGGCGGGTCATCGAGCCGGTGTGCCAGTGCTCCAGCACGCGGCCGGTGCACAGCCACATGTCGTACTCGGCATCAGGCATTTCGGGCGGGTCCTGGTAGGGCAGCGCGAAGATGATGGCCTTGTTGTCCTTGTAGCCGTAGAACTTCACGCCTTCGCCGGCCTTGACGTAGGGGTCGTAGCCTTCACGGAAGCGCCACAGCGTTTCCTTGTTGTCCACCACCGGCCAGCGCAGGCCGCGCGCCTTGTGATAGACGTCGAAGTCGGCGAGGTCGTGGGCATGGCCGCGGCCGAAGGAGGCGTACTCCTCGAACAAGCCCTTTTGCAGGTAGAAGCCGAGCTCCTTCGATTCGTCGTTCATGTAGCCCGGAATCGCGTGGGCGTTGGCCTTCTCGACGTCGGACAGCGGGAACTTGTTGACCTGGCCGTTGGCGTAAAGCACGTCGTACAGGGTCTTGCCCTTGTACTCGGGCTTCTTCGCGATCAGCTCGGCCGGCCACACTTCCTCGACCTTGAAGCGCTTGGCGAACTGGATGTACTGCCACAGATCGGACTTGGCCTCGCCCGGCGCCGAAACCTGCTGGCGCCAGAACTGGGTGCGGCGCTCGGCGTTGCCGAAAGCGCCTTCCTTCTCGGCCCACATCGCGCACGGCAGGATCAGGTCGGCCGACAGCGCGGACACGGTCGGATAGACGTCCGACACCACGACAAAGGCTTCCGGGTTGCGCCAGCCGGGGTAGATCTCGTCATTGACGTTGGGACCGGCCTGCATGTTGTTGGTGGTCGAGGTCCAGTAGCACTTGATCTTGCCGTCCTTCAGCGCCCGGCTCTGCGCCACCGCGTGGTAGCCGACCTTGGCCGGGATGGTGCCTTCCGGCAGTTTCCACAGCTCTTCGGTGTGATGGCGGTGCGCCGGGTTGGTGACGACCATGTCGGCCGGCAGGCGGTGGGCGAAAGTGCCGACCTCGCGCGCGGTGCCGCAGGCCGAGGGCTGGCCGGTGAGCGAAAACGGGCTGTTGCCGGGCTCGGATATCTTGCCCACCAGCAGGTGGACGTTGTAGATCATGTTGTTCACCCAGGTGCCGCGGGTGTGCTGGTTGAAGCCCATGGTCCAGAACGAGATGACCTTGCGCTTCGGGTCGGCGTACTGCTCGGCGAGCTTGAGCAGGCGGTCTTCCGGCACGCCGGAGAGTTTCGACACCTTCTCCAGCGTGTACTCGGAGACGAAGGCGGCGAAGTCGTCGAAGCTGCAGTCCTTGGCCGCGCCGGTATCGCCCTTGGGCTTGCCGTCGGCGCCCGGATAGCCGTTGCTGGCGGCCTTGGCCTCCAGCGGATGGTTGGGGCGCAGGCCGAAGCCGATGTCGCCCTCGCCGATCTTGAACTTGACGTTGCGATTGACGAACTCGGTATTGACGCGCTTGGTCTGGATGATGTGGTTGCAGATGTAGTTCAGGATCGCCAGGTCGGTCTGCGGCACGAAGATCATCGGATTGTCGGCCAGTTCGTACGAGCGGTGCTCGAAGGTCGACAGCACGTGGACCTGGCAGCCTTCCTTGGACAGGCGGCGGTCGGTGATGCGGCTCCACAGGATGGGGTGCATCTCGGCCATGTTCGAACCCCACAGCACCACCGTGTCGGTGTTCTCGATGTCGTCGTAGCAGCCCATCGGCTCGTCGATGCCGAAGGTGCGCATGAAGCCGGCCACGGCCGAGGCCATGCAATGGCGCGCATTGGGATCGAGGTTGTTGGTGCGGAAGCCCGCCTTCATCAGCTTGGAGGCGGCATAGCCTTCCCAGATCGTCCATTGGCCCGAACCGAACATGGCGATCGAGTCCACGCCGTGTTCCTTGATCGCGGCCTTCCATTTCTGTTCCATGACGTCGAAGGCCTGGTCCCACGAGATCGGCGTGAAGTCGCCGTTCTTGTCGTACTTGCCGTTCTTCATGCGCAGCAGCGGCTGGGTCAGGCGGTCGTCGCCGTACATGATCTTGGACAGGAAATAGCCCTTGATGCAGTTCAGGCCGCGGTTGACCGGCGAGTCCGGGTCGCCCTGGGTGGCGACGATGCGCCCGTTCTGCACGCCCACCAGCACCGAACAGCCGGTGCCGCAGAAGCGGCAGGCCGCCTTGTCCCAGCGCACCTTGGTGCCAGCGCTGGCAACGCCCTGCGCCTGGGTGACCACCGGAATGCCGATGCCGGCCGTCGCGGCGGCCGCAGCCACCGCGTTGTTCTTGATGAATTCGCGTCGATTCATGCTCATTTCATGCCTCCGTCAATTCGAGACCGTCATCGGTATATTCGTAAGCCAGCGTCACTGCCTGCACCTTGGGGGCGAGATTCACCGCGAGGATCGAGTCGGTGACCGACCAGCCCTCGCCATCCTCGACGGTGACCACGATGCGGCCGACCTCCTCGGAAGCGCCATGGATCTCGACCCCCGGGATGCCCGCCAGCGCCGCCTTGATTTCCGGGAAATCCGCGGGCAGCGCCCGCAGCACCAGACTTGCAATCTTCATCGTTCGCTCCCCGTCGGAAATTCGTCCGGCATTCTTTCTGCAGCTTCCGCTCCCAGCGCGATCGCCCGTGTCGGACAGGGCGCGAAGCAGGCGCCGCAACCCGTACAGGCGCTGTCATCCAGCTGCGGCAAGGCCACGCCGCCCAGGCGCGGGCGAAAGCGGATGGCGCCCATGGGGCAGTTCTCGCCGCAGACACGGCATTCGACGCCCGACTCGGCGAGACAGCCATGGCCGATGCTCGCCTTCAGCGCCCACGGCGCCGCGCCGTCCGCGCCACGCACCAGCGCGCGCGGCTCGCAGCGCGCCGCGCACTCGCCACAGAAGGTGCATTCACCCAGGGAGAAATCGGCCGCGGGATAACCGCCGTCGGCACGCACCAGGATGGTGGTCGGACAAGCATCGATGCAGGCATCGCAGCGCGTACAAGCGGCGAGGAAAACCGGCTCCACCAGCGCCCACGGTGGGCGCATGGCAGGGGCCACCGCGCGCATCCTGCCGCGCAGAAAACCCCGTCGAGTGGGTGAAGCCGATTGCACGAAACCTCCCGAACCTTATGTACTACGCCCCATATGTGTGTGCCGATTTAAGCCCACACCGGCAACCCGGTCATTGACTCCGATCAAGAACGGAATCAGATGCAGGACGGAGATCGGCAGCGGGCGCCGGACGGCAAGGGAGGTTCGGAGGGCGGCGCGGAAGAGGAAATCAGACCCGCAGGTGCTCCACGGCCCACACCGCGGCCTCCACCCGTGAACGGAGGTCGAGCTTGCGCAGGATGTGCTTGACGTGGACCTTGACCGTGCCTTCGGCGATCTCGAGCTCGCGCCCGATCATCTTGTTCGACAGCCCGGCGGCGATCTTTTCCAGGATGCGCTGCTCCTGCTCGGTCAGGCCGGCGGCGTCGAGCGACTGCGGCCGCGCCTCGCTGCGCAGCGCCGCGGCCAGCAGGTGGTTGAGCTGGGGCGGAATCACGACCCGGCCGGCGGCGACGGCGACGAGCGCCTCCAGCATCGCCTCGGGTTCCATGTCCTTCAGCAGATAGCCGTCTACGCCGCCGCGCAGCGCGGCGACCACGTCCTCGCCCTGATCCGACACGGTGATCATGACCACCCTCGGCTCGGGCCGCAGCAGGCGCAGCTGGCGCAGCGCCTCCAGACCGTTGAGGTCGCGCATGTTGAGGTCGAGCAGCACCAGATCGGGCTGCAGCGCGCGCGCCATCTCGATGCCTTCGGCTCCGCCGGTCGCCTCGCCCACCAGGCGGAAGCCTTCCACCGTCTGCAGCAACTGGGCGAGCCCCTTGCGGAACAGGGGATGGTCATCGACGATCAGGACGGATTCGACGGACAGGTCGCTCATCAACGGTCTCCTTCTTCTTGTGGGCGTGCATCGGCCGGGGCGACCGGCTGGGGGAAAGGGGGCAAGGTGGAAAAGCTCTGGAAGCTGACGCTGACCCGGGTGCCGCCCTCGCGGCGGCGGCCGATCTCGATCACGCCACCGAGGCTGCGCGCGCGTTCGCGCATGATCGACAGGCCATGGTGGTCGCGGCCGTCGATCGGCCCATCGTCGATGCCGACACCGTCGTCCTCGATCGCGGCCGTGACCTGCCCCATTCCGTCGCACGCCAGGCTGACGCGCGCATGGCGCGCCAGCGCATGGCGCATCATGTTCGACAAGGCCTCGCGCACGATCTGCAGCACGTGCACTTCCTGGTTGGGCGTCAGGCTGCAGCCGGCCAGGCTGATGTCGAGGGCGATGTCGACGCCGGCACGCTCGCCGTATTCGGCCACCGCCGCGCGCAGCAGACTGCCCAGGTCGCCGGACAGCTCTAGACGGAAGGACACGAGGAGTTCGCGCAACTGGCGGTAGGCGTCGTTCACCCCGCTGCGCAGGTCGGCAAGAATCGTGTCCGCCTCGGCCAGGCGGGCCGGATCGGCCAGCGCGCGCTGCAGCAGGCTCATCTGGATCTTCATGTAGGACAGCGCCTGGGCGAGCGAATCGTGCAGCTCGCGCGCGATCACCGAACGCTCTTCCTGCAGCGCCAGCAGCCGTTCCTGCTCGCCGCGCCGGGCTGCACCGAGCGCCATGCCGATGTGGCGCGACAGTGCCTCCACCAGCTGGCGCTGCCAGTCCTCCAGCCCGCCGCCGGCGGGCAGCGCCAGGCGCAGCATGCCGTAATGGTGCTCACGGTCGCGCAGCGGGAAGCGCAGCAGCTTGTGTTCGCCCACGTCGACCGAGGCAGTGGCCGACACCGCGCGACAAGCGCTGCATGCCTCGTCCCCGTTCGCCGTGCGATCGACACAGGGGCCGATGGTCGATGCGATCACCGTCGCCGCCCCGCCCTGGCGGGGCTCGATACAGGCAAAGCTGCCGTGCAGGCCGGCGACATGGTCGATGTCGCGCAAGGTGGCCTCGTATACCGCCGGCTCGGTCGGCGCCTGGTAGAGACGGCCGATCGCGTGGTAGAGCAATTCCAGCGCACGATTGCTGCGCTGCAGCTCGGCAGTCTTCTCGGCCACCCGCTGTTCGAGCGTCTGGTACTGGCGCGAAATCTCGCCCGCCATCAGGTTGAAGGTCGCCCCCACGCGCCCGAGTTCGTCGTGGCCGACATGGGCCACGCGGGCGGAGTAGTCGCCGCGCGCGATCGCCCGCGTCGCCGCCAGCAGCCCGCCCAGCGGCTTGAGCAGCGAAGCGCGCAGCACGACCAGCGCGGCGGCAATGACCACCAGCGTGGCGACGATGGCGCCGGCCAGGATCTGGCGCAGGTCTTCGATGCGCGCCTCGGTGTCCTGCTCCAGCACAAACACCAGCGTATTGAGCTGGTCGACGAAGCGGTCGACATTGCTCAGCAGGGCTTCGATCTGATCGACCGATGTGGCTGGCCCCAGTTGAGCCACCGCCTTCAGGTTGGGCTTGACGTTGAGCCGCCACGACGATTCGACGCCGCGGTAGGTGGCGGCGAACAGTCCGCTGGGCTCGCGCTGCACGATGCGCAGCAATTCCGCATGGCTCAGCAGGCGCTCGAAGTCCGCGATCGCGGCCTCGACCCGCCGCAGTGAAGTCGCTCCGCTCGGCGCGCCGGCCACCACCAGGCCCGCCGCCCTGTGGGTCAGCCGCCGCAGCGCGCCGGCGTGGTTGATCGCGCTGGCGCTGCCCTGGACGCTTTCGGCGACCATCACCGACACGCTCATGCCGGCGAGGCTGATCAGCGCAAGGGCGAGCATGGCGAACGCCACCAGCAACAGAATCGAATGCCTGACGAACAGGCGCGGCATCGCGAACTTCATGCGTATTCTCCAGCCCCCTGTCTTCCAGCGCCCGCCCGGCGCGTTTCCCGGCATTCCGCCCAGCCTACCCCTTTATACCTGCAAGCGCCGGATTGCGCCCGACTCCAGTCACGTCATCCAATGTTTACAAATACTTGCGTCACGTACCGATACCTCTTTGGAGGTATGCCGCAGCCGATCGCGCCGGCGCACCGCCTTTGACGGGGGCGCCCCCCTGTCTAGACTTCGTTCCAGCAAGCAGGAGCGCCCGATGACACGAGCAAAAGCCCCCCCCAGCATTCCCAGCCTGAGCGAGATTGCGCCGTTCGATCTGCTCGACGACACGCGACTGCACCGGCTGGTGGCCGCCTCGCGCTTGGTGCGGGCCGAACGTGGCGAAGTCCTCATCCAGGCCCAGGACACCTCCACCTGTATGCACGTGGTGCTCGATGGCGAAGTGAAGTGCCTGCTGCTCGCGCCCTCGGGCAGCGAAAAGCTGATCAGGATCGTCGGTGCGGGCGACATCTTCGGCGAGGAAGCCGCCCTGCTCGGCCGTCCCGCCATGGCGATGGCCCAGGCCGCGAGCAATACCCGCCTGCTGCATGTCCCGATCGCCCTGGTGCGCGAGGCCATGGCCGCCGTGCCCGCCTTCGCCGAAGCCATGACCACCCGTCTCGCGGCAGCCAGCTACGAGATGATGATGCACATGCAGCTCTGTATCCAGCTCAGCAGCACGCAGCGCGTGGCGCAGTATCTGGCCCAGCTCGCCCCACAGGGCGCGGAGCATGCGGAAGTGCACCTCGCCGCCGACAAGCAGACCATTGCCGCCCAGCTCAACCTCACGCCCGAGACCTTCTCGCGCGTGCTGTCGCGCTTCGTGCGCGACGGCCTGGTGCGCCCGCGGGGCCGCCGGGGCCTGGTGCTGGACAAGGTCAGCCAGCTGCGCCGCGCCGCGGCGCACTAGGACGGCGCAGGCGCCAGCGGCTCGACCGCCGCGGCATGGGCGGGCACGCCGAACCAGCGCCCCAACAGCCGCCAGGTGTCGACGTCGAAGCGCCGGCCCCGGTCGACGGCCTGCAGGTCCTCGCGCCGGTCCACGCTGCCGAGATGGCACCACTGGTCGAACACATGCCAAGCCTCGCATCCCGAATGGGGATCGCGCTCGGCGACCACCACCGCACCCGGCCACGGCCAAGGTTTGACACCGAGCGATGCCAGGCCGCCGCGCAGCCTGGCATCGTGCTCGGCCACCGTCTCGCGACGCGCGCATACGCCCGCGCAGCGCCGCGCCTGAAACGCCGAACAGGCCCCCGTGGTGCCGGATTCCAGCCCGAGGCGGCGCGGACACAGGCGGTACAACAGGGCCAGCTCGCGCAGCCGGTTGTCCACCTCGCGCCGGTTGCGGAACACGCCGTGCAGATCTGCCCAGGCAGCGGGATCGGTGCCGGCAACCGGCACCCGCTCGTAGATCGGCGGCCGCCGGCGGTTGTCGATAAAGCGCAACGCAAAGGCGTCCTCGCCCTCCTCCGGCGCGCGATTGCAGGGCGGCCGCAGGCGCTTGACGCGTTCGGCCTCCAATAGCAGCGAGCCGAGTTCGCCCGCCGTCTCGATCCACTCCACGCGGCGCGTCCGCTCGCGCAGTTCGGCATCCTTGCCCTTGCGCGTGTTGCCGGCGAAATGTTCCCTGACCCGCGCCCGCAGGCTGGCCGCACGGCCGATGAACAGGGGGCGGTCACTGCGCCCTGGCGGCGGCGCCTCCGGCTCGGCATGCAGGAAGTAGACGCCAGGCACATCCGGAATGGCCTCCAGCAGCCCTTCAGGCAGGCCGGGCGGCGACGCCGGCGCCTTCATCGCCCGCTCGGCCGCGCGCAGCAGCGCGTCGGGGGCGAAGCGCGCCTGCGCCATCTGCACGAACTGCCACAAGGCCTCGGTATCGCCCATGGCCCGATGGCGGGCGCCGCACTGCAGGCCGTGGCGCTCGATCAACGCATCGAGGCCGTGGCGGTGATGCTCCGGGAACAGCGCGCGCGACAGCTTGACGGTGCACAGCACATGGGCATCGAACGGCTGCCCGAGGCGGGAGAAGGCATTCTTGATGAAGCCGAAATCGAAGCGGGCGTTGTGGGCGACGAACACGCAATCGGCCAGCAGCGACCGCACGTGATCGGCCAGGGCCTCGAAACGCGGCGCGCCGGCGACCATTTCGTCGGTAATGCCGGTGATCTGCTGGATCAGCGGCGGAATCGGGGCTTCCGGATCGACCAGGCTTTCCCAGCGGTCGACGAGCACGCCATCCTCCACACGGAGAATGGCGATTTCGGTGATGCGGTCGCGCACCGGATGGGCGCCGGTGCTTTCGACATCGATGAAGGCGAGCCGGCGCGGAAGGCTCATGCGTTCAGCGCCCGCCCCTTCCGATGCCGTGTCAGGGACGCAGGACGGCTCAGTGATTGGCGTCGTAATAGTAGGGCTTCACCGGCACGCGCGCTTCGCGGAAACGCTGCTGCTCCTCGACCGATTGCGGCTTGTCCCACCACAGGGCGCGGCCCTTTTTCTGCTCGGACTGCTCCTCGGGATGCTTTGCCATCCATTCGCGCATGAACTTGGTGTGCTCGGATTCGTACATCGCCATCGTCGGCTCCCCATTGAGATGGGCGCAATTCTAGCAGCAGGCGGGGAAACGCGCCGCTGTCACGCGCGCGCATGCGCAACACCTCAGGACGCCCGGCCGTCGCCCTTCACACGGCCGATCCGCACCACCTCCTGCACCCGGCGCACGGCGCGCATCACACGCGCCAGGTGCATGCGGTCGCGCACCTGCAGGGTGAAGTTGAGCGCGGTGTAGGCACCCTGCTCGTTGTCCATGTGCACGCTCTGGATGTTGCAATCTTCCTCGGCGATGGCGCTGGCCACCCGCGCCAGCACGCCGCGCGCATTGCGCGTCAGCACGCGGATACCGACGTCGAACAGACGGTCGTCGCTGCCCGCCTCCCATTCGACGTCCACCCAGCGCCCGCGGTCGCCGCGCAGCTTGGCCACGCTCGGGCAGTCGTGGGTATGCACTTCCAGCCCCTGCCCCTTGCGCAGCGTGCCGATGATCGGATCGCCCGGAATCGGATGGCAGCAGCGCGCAAGCTGCACCGCGATGCCCTCGGACCCCCGGATCGTGATCGCGCCCGCGGGCTTCGGCTTGACGACGTCGGGCCGACCCGACTCCATGTCCTGCGCCTGCGCCAGCCGGCGCGCGACGATGGCCGGCAGGCGCTTGCCCAGGCCGAGGTCGGAGAAGATGTCCTTCTTGTGGCGCACGCCGCGGTCGCGCAGGAAGCGGTCCCAGGCGAAGGTGGAAATCTGCCCCAGGGTCAGGCCGTGCGGCCGCAGCGCCTGGTTGAGCAGGCGCTCGCCCAGCGCGACGGACTCGTCCTGCTGGGCGTTCTTCATGAAATGGCGGATCTGCGCCCGCGCCTTGCCGGTGCGGGCATACGACAGCCAGGCCGGGTTGGGGTTGGCGTGGGCGGCGGTGATGATCTCCACCTGGTCGCCGTTGCCCAGTTCGCTGCGCAGCGGCATCAGGTCGCCGTTGATGCGACAGGCCACGCAGCGGTTGCCGATGTCGGTATGCACCGCGTAGGCGAAATCGACCGGCGTCGAGCCCTTGGGCATCGAGAAGATGGTGCCCTTGGGCGAGAACACGTAGACCTCGCCCGGGAACAGGTCGATCTTGACGTGCTCCAGGAACTCGGTGGCCTCGCCCGAGGCCGACTGCAGTTCGAGCAGCGACTGCAGCCAGGAGTGCGTCTTCTGCTGCAGCTCGGTCAACGTCTTTTCGTCTTCCTTGTACAGCCAGTGCGAGGCCACCCCGGCCTCGGCGATGTGGTGCATCTCGCGCGTGCGGATCTGCACCTCGACCGGCGTGCCGAAGGGGCCGATCAGCGTGGTGTGCAGGCTCTGGTAGCCATTGGCCTTGGGAATGGCGATGTAATCCTTGAACTTGCCCGGCACCGGCTTGTACATCGAATGCAGCGCGCCCAGCGCGAGGTAGCAGCTCGACACTTCGTTCACGATGACGCGGAAACCGTAGATGTCCAGCACCTGCGAAAAGGACAGGTGCTTCTCGACCATCTTGCGGTAGATGCCGTAGAGATGCTTTTCGCGGCCGTTGACCTCGGCGGTGATGCCCCATTGCGGCAGGCGCTCCTCGATCGCCAAGCTGACCTTGCCCACCACCTCGCGGCGGTTGCCGCGCGCAGCGCGGATGGCCTTGGCCAGCACCTGGTAGCGCAGCGGGTACTTGTTGCTGAACGACAGTTCCTGCAGTTCGCGGTACAGGTCGTTGAGGCCGAGCCGGTTGGCGATCGGCGCGTAGATCTCGAGCGTCTCGTTGGCGATGCGGCGCCGCTTGGCCGGACGCATGTGGTCCAGCGTACGCATGTTGTGCAGGCGGTCGGCAAGCTTGATGAGGATGACGCGCAAGTCGCTCGCCATCGCCAGCAGCATCTTGCGGAAATTTTCGGCCTGTGCTTCCTCGTGCGAGCGGAACTCGATCTTGTCGAGCTTGGACAGGCCGTCGACCAGCTCCGCCGACACCTTGCCGAAGCGCTCGGCGATCTCCGCCTTGGGGATGTGGGTGTCCTCCATCACGTCGTGGAGGAGCGCGGCGATCAGCGCCTGCGAATCGAGGTGCCAGTCGGCCACCAGCGACGCCACCGCGACCGGGTGGCTGACGTAGGGTTCTCCACTGACGCGGAACTGCCCGGCATGGGCGTCCGCGGCGAAATGGTAGGCGGCCTCGACGCGGCCCACGTCCTCGGGCCGCAGGTAGGTCAGCAGCTTGGCCTTCAGCCTCTGGAAGTCGAGCGACAGCACGCTTGACCGCGGCGGGCGAAAAGGCTGGTGAGGGGCACCCGGGTTGCTCGCGTCCATGTGTCGCCCCTCATGACCCTGCTCAGGCCTGGCCGCGGTTCAGCATTTCGAGCCCGACCTTGCCGGCCGCGACTTCGCGCAGGGCGATCACGGTAGGCTTGTCCTTGTCGGACGGATCGAGCTCGATCTGCGGCGTGCTGCCGATGGTCAGTTGGCGCGCACGGTAGGTGGCTGCCAGCGTGAGCTGAAAGCGGTTGGGAATTCTCTTCAGGCAGTCTTCGACGGTGATGCGGGCCATGTTCAATCCTGTTCCAAAAAGTCGAAATACTCGGGATGGCGCTGATTCTGATTGGGATAGCGCAGGCGCGCGGCGCGCACCACGGCGACCAGATCGTCCAGCGCCTCATCGATTTCGTTGTTGATTATAACGTAGTCGAATTCCGCCACATGCCGCATTTCCCCGCGCGCGCCCAGCAGGCGGCGGCTGATGACCTCGTCGCTGTCGGTGCCCCGCCCGCGCAGGCGGGACTCCAGCTCATCCATCGACGGCGGCAGGATGAACACCCCCACCGCCTCCGGGAAGGCCTTGCGCACCTGCTGCGCCCCCTGCCAGTCGATCTCGAGCAAGGTATCGCGCCCGGCGGCGATCTGCTCGCGCAGCCACACCCTGGACGTGGCGTAGTAGTTGCCATGCACCTCGGCCCACTCCAGGAATTCACCGCGATCGCGCAGGGCGCGGAAAGTGGGCACATCGACGAAGTGGTACTCCCGCCCGTCCTGCTCGCCGGCGCGCGGCGCGCGCGTGGTGTAGGAGATCGACAACTGTACGCGCGCATCGCGCTGCAGCAGGCCGCGCACCAGCGTGGTCTTGCCGGCGCCGGACGGCGCGGTGACGATGAAGAGGGTACCGGGCATGGAGGCTCTCGCAGATTCGGGAAACACCGCCAGGCAGGCGGGCGAAGGCTGCTATTGTAACGCGCACGGCGTGGCGGATTGCGGCCAGCGTCCGCGGCATGGGCCGCCCGTGCCGACTGGATCGGGCAGGCAATCTACAGGCGAAAGACATGAAGACCCTTGCACTGCTTTCCGGAGAACGCATCCCCGCGCTGGGCATGGGAACCTGGATGATGGGCGAAGACCCGGCGCGCGGCGCCGACGAAATCGCCGCCCTGCAGCACGGGATCGACCTTGGGATGAGGCTGATCGACACCGCCGAGATGTACGGTGAGGGCGCCTCCGAAACCTTGATCGGGGAAGCCATCCGTGACCGGCGGAGCCAGGTCTTTCTCGTCAGCAAGGTCTATCCGCACAACGCCGGCCGGCACTCGATGCCCGCCGCCTGCGAACGCAGCCTGCAACGGCTCGGTGTGGACTGCTTGGACCTGTACCTGCTGCACTGGAGCGGCTCGATTCCGCTCGATGAAACCATCGAGGCCTTCGAGCGCCTGCGGGCCGCCGGCAAGATTCGCCACTGGGGCGTCAGCAACCTGGACGTCCGCGACATGAAAGCCCTGTTCACCGAACCCGCAGGCGAACGCTGCGCCGTCGACCAGGTACTCTACAACCTGTCCCGGCGCGGCATCGAATGGGACCTGCTGCCCTGGTGCCAGGCGCGCAACATGCCGGTGATGGCCTACTCGCCGCTGGAGCAGGCACGGCTGCTGCGCAACCGGGAACTCGCCTCGCTTGCCGCATCACGGGGTGTCACCCCCGCCCAACTGGCGCTGGCCTGGCTGCTCCATCAGAAAGGCGTCATCGCCATTCCCAAGGCCACAGGCCGTAGCCGGGTGGAAGAGAACTTCGGTGCGCTGGATGTCGTTGTCGACGCCAAGCTTCAGGCGGCGTTGGATCGGATTTTTCCGCCGCCTGCCGGTCCCGGTCCGTTGGAGATGATTTGATTTCGGGGCGGATACGGACTGCTCGATCCACGTTTCACAGTGGCTCGCATTCTATAAGGTGGCACCTCCCCTTCTTCAGGTGCGGCCATATCAAAGGCCAACGCATCGCTTACGGCATCCGCCGAAATCTGGTAGCCCATGGCTTGATAGCCACGTCTGCGGCGTTCCCACATGCGCAATAGCGCGGGGTGGCCGACATCGATGAAGTCGATGATGCACACATGGTGCTTGCCGGCGTATGCGCGGCGCAGGCGACCAGCATACTGCTGCAGCGTGCCCTTCCACGAGATCGGCATGGCCAGCACCAGAGTGTCGAGTGGCGGGTGTTCGAATCCTTCCCCGACCAGTCTGCCGGTAGCCAGCAGCACGCGGGGCACGTCGGCGCCCATGGCGTCCAGTTCCGCGGTCAGCGCGGCACGTTGCTTCTTAGACATGCGGCCATGCAGCGCATACAGCGTCTGGATGCGTCCCGTCAGGGCGGCCTGGAGGGCATTCAGGTGTTCGATGCGCTCGGTCAGCACCAGTACCTTGCGCCCCTGGGCAAAAGCCTCGGCGATCGCATCCGCGATGGCTTTCGTGCGATCGCCATCCTTGGCGATTTCCTTGAAGACGTCCTGGATGCCGGTATCGGCGGCCAGACTGATTGGGCCGACAGGTAACGGAGCGACACCTCCAGTACCGGTGTCGTGTGGCCGTTGTATCACTGGGGCCGCCTTCGGCGAACGGCTGAAGGCCGATTCTATGCGGACGAAACGCCGTCCTTGTTTCCACCATGACTAGTCTATCCTAAGCGGAGAATGCCATGAATCTTGAAATCGGCTCGTATGAGGCCAAGACCAAGCTGCCGGAGTTGCTCCGCGGCGTACAGGCGGGCAAGCGCTACACGATCACCCTGCGTGGCGAACCGGTTGCTGACCTGGTGCCAGCCGAAGGTACCAAGCAAGCGGATGCCGTGACGGCCGTCGAGGCAATGCGCCAGTTCATACGCGCGGCGCCGCCCGTCAAGGGGATCGATCTCAAGGCGCTGATCAACAAAGGCCGGGCATGAGTTTCGTGCTCGACAACTTGGTGGCGATGTGCTGGCTGCTGGCCGATGGCAAGCCTGCCGATGTGGCTTACGCCGAGACCGTGCTGGATGCACTGCAGGAACGGCAGGCGCTAGTCCCATCGCTGTGGGCTTTGGAGGCAGGCAATGTCATCGCCAGGGGCGAAGCCAAAGGGCTGCTCACCGAGGCCCGTTCCCAAGAGTTCGTCGCCCTCCTGGGGCGGTTGAACATAGCAATGGATACGGCCACGGCGGCGCACGCCTTGGGCGACCCCCTGCATCTGGCCCGGCGCTACAAGCTGTCGGCCTACGACGCGGCGTACCTGGAATTGGCCCTGCGAACCGGCTCACCGCTTGCGACGCTGGACTCAGACCTCAAGAAGACAGCGCAGGCCGCGGGCGTGCAACCATTCGCCCCGAATTGACCCGCGGCAAGTCGGCATCCCAGATGCCTGCGAGATCCGCGTCGCAGGAGCATCACACGTGCGATAAGGGGACGGGGCGCCCTTACGTCGATAGCCATAGCGCCGCTTGGCTGCCGCCAGCACCTTCATCCGTTCGGTCAATGCAGCTTGTCGGGGTTCGCGTCCACCTCGCGCCTATGCATCCCACTCATGTTCACGTTGCCCACCGGGTTCAGTGGCAGGTCGGGGAACTGCCGCAAGGCGCGGTTGTAGACGGAGCGCTGGCCCCTCATCACGTTGTCACCGGCCGTCGCGCCGCTGACGAACACGTCGTGGCGCAGCATCGCGGCAACGACCTCTTCCTGATCCCGCCTCACACCCCATTCAGCGCCAACTAGGATAATGGTGGAATATCCGGGCTAGCCGCCCTCTCCCACCTGCCCCTAACACAATCGAGTAGCTCACCCCCTATCCCATCCGGAACACGCAGATGCGGCCAATGATCGGAAAGCTCGTCGGAGACAACCTCTATATTCATCGGCAACACCTGGAGAGCCTCCCAGACAAACTCCGCAAAGCGGTAACTCAAGCTCAACGTGTCGCGGCAGAAGCCTTCGAATTAGCAAATGTCTTCAAAATCGGGGCTTCCAACCGCACCGTCTCCCTCCTTCGTTATCCGTCCTTCTTGGAAGAACCGTTCCCCGCCTTGGCGGAGACTTGGCGCGTCCATCTCGACAGCGATCGAGTGAGTTATCGCTCGTATGTAGATTCTCTGAATCCGCCCATCCTGCATAGGAAGGAGCTTCTACTTCCGCCCGACCACCCTGAGCGGGAAGTCTTCGCCGCGCTGACCACTCAAGCTGAACAGCTAGGCTTGTTTGGTGACCACCACCTGATCGGTTTCAAGCGCACGTGGGAAGATAAGATACGCGCAGCCGGGTATTATCTCGATGGTCACACCCTTCTCCCGTTAGGTAACGACGTCTCCGAGGCAGACCAAGGCGACACGCTCGACACAACGGCAGCGGAAATCCAGCGCCACCGCACCGCGCTAAGTCGAGCGGGCCTCTCCGCCCCGATGCAGGCCCTAGCTCGACACGGTCTACTCGGCGCGGAGACCACCCTATTCGACTATGGCTGCGGTCGTGGCGACGACCTGACCGCACTGCGCAGCAACGGAATTGCAGCCAATGGTTGGGACCCCTACTTCGCACCCGACCAGCAGCAGCGGCCCGCCAAGGTCGTCAACCTCGGCTTCGTCATCAACGTCATCGAGGACTTCGACGAGCGCATCGCCGCCCTGCGAGGTGCATTCGAACTTGCAGAAGAACTGCTTGTTGTTTCGACGATGCTTTATGGAAGCGCGCCACCGCCCGGACAACCCTATCGGGATGGCTACCTGACGGGGCGTCAAACGTTCCAGAAATATTTCACCCAGAGCGAACTCAAGGAGTTCGTCGAGTCCGTTCTCGACACTGAGGCCGTCGCAGTCGGGCCGGGCATCATGTTCGTTTTCGCAGATAAGGGGGCTGAGCAGCGATTCCTGTACGGCCGACAACGCAGCCATCATGCCTTGAAGCTACTGGGCTACCGCCGCGCACAGGCAGCTCGCAGCCCGAGGGTGCCACGGCCTTCCAGACGTGAACAACAACTCGCCGCGCATCACGACCTCGTCGACGCGCTGTGGCAGGCAATGCTGAACTTCGGTCGCACGCCCGAGCCATTCGAGTTTGCAGACTACGCGGCAACTGTTGAGGCTTTCGGCTCGTGGGGGCGCGCGACTCGATTCGTATTCGAGGTCAAGGACACCGCAGAGTTCGAGCTCGCGGCAGCCGAGCGTCGCGCTGATCTTCTCGTGTACCTCGCTCTCCAGCTCTTTTCGAAGCGGAAGCGCTACAGCCACCTCGATGAAAGCCTGCAGCGCGACGTCAAAGCGCACTTCGGCGACTACCAGAAGGCCCTCGCCACGGCCCAGGCCTTGCTGCTGAGCGTCGCAGACCCATCCACACTTGATGACGCCTGCCGTGCCGCACAAGCGAAGGGTTTGGGCTACTACGTCGAGAGCGACTACCTGCAACTCCACGCATCCCTTATCGAGCGCTTACCCGCCGTGTTGCGAGTATACTTGGGGTGTGGCTCGATCCTCTA
Organism: Thauera linaloolentis 47Lol = DSM 12138; assembly: GCF_000310205.1. GTDB lineage: Bacteria > Pseudomonadota > Gammaproteobacteria > Burkholderiales > Rhodocyclaceae > Thauera > Thauera linaloolentis. The sequence continues at coordinate 20,507 of NZ_AMXE01000026.1, forward strand.
TGGCGACCTCGACGGGATCGACCTCGTCAAGATCCACATCCGCTCGGGCAAATTGAGCCTGATGAAGTTCGACGATTTTGACGGCCAGCCCATCCCCCTCATGACCGAGCGGATCAAGATCCGCTTGCGCGATCAGGACATCGACTTCTTCGTCTATGGCTCACCCCATGAGCCCCCGCCCCTGTACTTTAAGTCCCGTTACCTCAACGAGGACTATCGCATGTTCGAGCAGCAGTCCCGCTTCGACGAAGACTTGGAAGCATTGAGCCTCTTCGACCCCGATGGTTTTGGCCCTCCTCTGCAACAACTACAGCAGGCACTAGCATCGCGGCGGCTGGAAGTCTCGAACTATGCGCTTGCCCCGTCCTCAACGATCCCCAGCCTCGACGAACCCTGCGGTGCGCACTTCACCTTTCGGCACTTCATCGAGTGCGGCGAAACCTGGGAGAGGACCAGACTGCACAACGTCCCCCAGCAGGCTGCCACGTTCAACGCTCTTCACGCGCTTGCAACGAACATCCTGGACCCAGTGATCGATTACTTCGGAATGATCCGGCTGACCTACGGTTTCGCCTCGGCCGCACTGACCAAAGAGATACCGGGCCGGATCGCACCGCACCTGGACCAACACGCCGGACACGAGCTGAGCCGCACTGGCAAGCCGATCTGCTCGCGACTTGGCGCTGCAATCGACTTCTTGGTCGAGGACGAAGACATGGTGGAAGTTGCCAAATGGATCACAGACAATATCCCATTCGATAGACTATATATATACGGCCCAAATCGACCCATCCATATCAGCTATGGCCCAGAGGGTACCCACCAAGTCGTAGTGATGAGCCAGACAGCAAGTCAGGGGCGGCTTGTACCCAAAGCGCTCACTCCCGAGAAGTTTGCGGCCTTCGAGTGGCCGAACGGTTGACATCAGCATTAACTATCCGACTCAACAACAAGAAGAGCCTAGACGATGGACGTCAAGAATCTACTGAAAGATATCGCCGACGAAGTAACGGCGGAGAAGTTGGGAAGCATGTCGCAACAGGACCGCATCTATCACGCAGCAGCGCAGCGACTCCTGATGCTCGAGCGGGATCTTCTCGGCCCCGGAGCACCAAAGCCGACCGACGTTCGAGTGGAGCGCCTGCTTGAAGCAATCGAAAAGGAGAGTTTCTGATGTTTCTCCAACGTGTGCTTCTGCGGAACTTTCGCGGTTTCTACGGCGATCAAACCATCGACTTTGCCCCGCTCGGAGCAAACTCGGTCACCGTCATTCACGGTGAGAACGGCGCGGGTAAGACGAACCTCTTGAACGCCATCTTCTGGTGCCTGACGGGCGAGTTCACACCCCGTCTCTCCAATGTAGAGATGCTCCTCAACAAGGCTGCGCGAGACGAATACAAGGAGGCTGAGTGCTTCGTCGAAGTAACGTTCAAGCATGAGGACAAGCAGTACCTTGCCAGACGCACGGTTACGGGGCGCAACCTCTCTTCTCTAGAGGTCATTCCGCTGGATGACGGCGTTGGCAAACCCTTCACCAGTCCTCAGCAGTTTCTCGAAAAGATCATCCCAAAGGGTCTATCTCGCTGGTTCTTCTTCGACGCCGAGGCGATTGGCGAGCTCGAGCTCTCGGGCAGCACGCAGTTCCGCCAGGAATTGAGGAAGGTGCTCGGCTTCGAGTTGGTTGACCGACTTCTGGAAGACCTCGACCGCTGCCTCAGCAAGAAGCAGAGCAGCCTGGCAAAGACCGTCAATTCGAAAGAACTCGACGCCATCCAAGAAGCACGCGAGAAGATCGAGCACATACTTCCAGCGCAGTGCGACAAGGCGAAAGCCCTTGAGCAGCAGCTTGGGATCGCTGATGCCCGTGTTTCTAAGCTCGAGGGCGAGCTTAGAAACCTGCCGAAGAGCAAGCCATTGCAGGACAGTCGCAGCAGGCTCGAAGCACGCCGGAAGAACTGCGTCACAAACAAAAAGGAGCTGCAAGACAGGATCGCCCGTTACGTCGGTGACTCGGCTCCTGCCGTGCTCATCGCGTCAATGGCGGCGCCGTTTCAGGACCAGCTCCACCTCAAGGAAAACTCAGGGCGACTACCCGCCCCCTTCAGTGAGCAGCTTGTCGAGGACATCCTCCGCGACGCGACCTGCGTGTGCGGAAGGCCGGTCGATCACGGTTCATGCGAAGAAGCGAAGATCAAAAGCTTGATGCGCAGTGCATCGACCACAGCCTTTAACCAGCGCGTCCGTGCAATTCAGTACCTGCTCAAGGACATCGAGGCAACCAGAGAGACCTACGGCACATCGCTGGCCGACCTACAGCGGCGCGTCGAAACAAACGACACGGAAATCGCCGAGATTGATGATCAGTTGAAGGAGATCAAACGTCAGCTCGAGCTGATTGACGAAGACTCGATTCAGACGCTGGAGCGCGAACGAAGCGCCGCTGCGACTGATGCGCGCCAACTCTCCCAACAGTTCGCTGTCATCAACGACCAGGTCACCAAGAACGAGGCCCGCCTGCGTGATCTGAAGCTTCAGTACGAAAACACGGCCAAGAAGCTCGGTCACGGCGACGCAGTCAAGAAGCAGATCGACAAGATCAAGCGACTTACAGACTACATCGCGGGCACACTCAAAAAGCAGGAACTTCGTGCGCTCAACTTGCTGCAAATCGAGCTAAACCGGATCCTGACGAACTACTTGACCAAGCATTACAGCGCTCGTATCAACCCGAGGACCTACGAAGTCGAGCTACTCGACGCTCAAGGTCGGGACGTGGGTCGGAGCACTGGTGAAGGTCAAGTGCTCAAGTTCGCCTTCATCACAGCGGTGGTTGCACTTGCGGGCCGCAAGACACAAGAGAAAATCGAGTTTCTGGCCGAACCAACCGTCGCACCGCTCGTCCTCGACGCGCCCTTCTCGGCGCTCGACCCAGAGTACCAAGGTTCCGTTGCCGAGAACCTGGCTAACCAATCCACGCAGCTGGTCCTGCTGATCTCCTCCGCCGCTTGGGGCGACGCAGTTGCAGCGGCCCTCGAGCGCCATGTCGGCAAGCGCTACGTCATCGTTTCCAGACAGCAAGGGCCTCGCGGCAACAAGCCCGTCAAGACCATGCGCATCAACGACCGGGTCCTTACGCTCAACGAATACGACGCCGAGCGCGACGAATCCGTCATCCTGGAGTTCTGACCATGTCCCAGCAAAGTCTTTTCACGGCCGGCAAGACGATCTACTGGCCAGCCGAGTTCGCCGACCTGGTGAGCATGCTCAAGGGGCAGGACTCGCTCGGAAAGCCCTCCCACTCTGCCCTGTACTCGTTCAACACGGGGCCCATCGTCCTCGCGGCCATAATTGGTCTCATCCATGATCGAGAGCGGAACGTCGGCCCTCAGCGCCTCGAGATCAACGTCGACATCTTCGAGCGGCAGAAACTGGTTAACTCGTCGCTTGCCAGCTTCATCCTGCTCATCCCGCTAATCGGCACGAACGATCTCGAGCTGCTTCGGCCCGAGCGTGAGGACGAGCTGCTAGGCAAGTTCCAGCGCTATGCCGCAGGAGGGCTGGAGTACCTGCGCAGCGCCATGTCGCGATCTTCCGACTCGACCGGCTTCGCGGTCATCAGGGCCGAAATCGAAAAAGCCATGATGGCCACGCCGCGCATCATCCAAGCAGCTCGTCGACTCGCGGAGGAAGAGGAAGAAGACATCCGTATCTAAGGGATACCGGCTGGGCCCAGCACTCCGCGACGCGGCGTGGGCCCACCCATCTGAATCAAGAAAGCATGCGGATACGCTCCGCCACAGCCCCCCAGTCGACATCCGGCGTCATGTGACACCAACTGATGCGGACACAGGCGTTCGCTTGATCGTCTGTCATCCCCATCGCCTTGAGCACATGACTCGGGGTGTAGCTCGCTGATGTGCAGGCCGAGCCATTCGAGATTGCGATCAAGTCCTTCAGCGCCACGATCAGCGCTTCGGAATCCAGCCCTCGAAAAGACACGTTCAGCACGTGCGACATCACACGTGTCTGTTCGCCTGTCAGCTTGAAGCTCAGCCCCCTAAAGGCACCCAGCGCCACCTCTCGAATGGCCTTGCAGCGTGCCAACCGCGCTGAGTTGTCACACACCGCCAACTCTGCAGCCTCACCAAGCGCAGCGATCAACGCCACAGGCAGCGTGCCTGGGCGCAGCCCTCGTTCTTGTCCGCCGCCATAAACCAGCGGCTTGAGCGGCACCCGCTCGTACCCCCGCCGTCGTGTGATGAGAGCTCCAACCCCCTTCGGCGCGAAGACCTTGTGACCACTCACACTAATCATGTCGATACGTGGATCACGAAGGCTTTCCAGATCCTTGCCAAATCCCTGCGCAGCATCCGTATGAAGGTACGCGGGATGTCCGTCAAGCGCGCTCGCGAGCTCCTTTAGCGGCTGCAAGACGCCCGTCTCGTTATTCGCCTGCATGATTGACACGAGCAAGGTGTCGTCCCTCAGCGCCGCCTTGAGCGCATCCGGCTCGACGTAACCTCCAGCCCCTACGGCCAGGCGAGTTACCTCGAAGCCGTCTCGCTCCAGAGCCTCAAAGGGTTCCAGCACAGCTTTGTGCTCGATCGCTGTCGTAATCAGGTGCTTGCGACCCGTCGCATGCCCGGCTTCTCTCAAGCCAAGAATCGCCAGGTTGTTACTCTCCGTCGCCCCGCTAGTGAAGATCACTTCATCGCGTTTAACCCCGACCACCGCCCCCACCTGATCACGAGCACGCTGCACGGCTTGCTTGGCCCGCGCACCATACTCGTGCGTGCGGCTACCCTCGTTGCCAAACTCATCGGTCAAGTAGCGCACGAGCACCTCACGGACCTGCGGATCCAGCGGCGTGGTTGCATTGCAGTCCAGATACACGGGATTCAAGTGAGTCCTCTTTGTATGTCAAATCTTGTTCGTTTCACAAACACTGTGTAAACTTTAGTCATACCCAGCGCGCATCCGAAATCGAAGTTTAACGCCCCCGCGATTCATCCGTACAGCACATCCAGACGCGACCGATGGAAACCCAGCCGACACTTACCTTCCCCGTCATCCGTGGGCTTCAAGCGCGGCGCGAATACTACGTGGCGATGTGGTCGCTGCGCATGCTCCGTCAAATCTCGATCTTTGACGAAGACGAGCTGCCGCCCGAGCTGCGCGCACAGCGCACCCTGAACAAGGCGCGTATCCCAGAGATCTCCGGCTACATGCTGGACAACCCAGACGACTACGTCTTTTCGGCCCTCACCGTCTCGATCGATTCGGACGTCGCCTTCGAGCCACTCCCCGGACAGGACAAGCTCGGCCTACTGCGGGTGCCAATGGACGCGCGCTTCATCATCAACGACGGTCAGCACCGGCGTGCGGCGATCATCGAAGCGCTCGAACAGCGCCCCGAGCTCGGGCACGAGACAATTGCCGTCGTGTTCTTCCTCGATATCGGGCTGGAGCGCTGCCAACAGATGTTTGCCGACCTCAACCGGCACGCAATCCGACCGAGCCGTTCCCTTGGCCTGCTCTATGACCACCGTAATGACAAGGCACGCCTAGCGAAGCTCGTCGTCATGAAATCGGACTTCTTCCGAGACATCGTCGACATGGAGAAGTCCTCACTCGCCAAGCGCTCGCGCAAGCTGTTCACGCTCTCCGCCTTTCACAACGCGTGTGCTGACCTCATCAACGGACTCGCGACCGGTGACCTTACCGAAGATGCAAATACGGCACGTACCTACTGGGAGGCTGTGGCCGAGCGCTTTCCAGCATGGAGGCAGGTGCTCGAGGGACGCCTGCCCGCAAGTGAGGTACGCGAGGGCTACATCCACTCTCACGGGATCGCCCTACAAGCTTTGGGACTAGCGGGAAATACACTCCTCAAAAATCACCCAAAAGATTGGAAGAAGCGGCTCGAGTCACTGCAGAAAATAGATTGGTCGCGAGGCAACACAAAGCTATGGGAAGGACGCGCGATGATCGGCGGAAGGATCTCGAAAGTTACTACCAATGTCATTCTCACCACCAACGTCATCAAGAAGGCGCTTTCAGTTCCCCTAGATAGCGAACAGCTGAGAGTCGAAACAGCGCATGGCAGGTGAACGTCAAAGACGGCGTCCAATATCACACTGAGTTCATACCATGGCCAATCAAGCAGTACCCCCCCAGACACAGACTACCGAGCCGCCCAGAATTATCCCGATACAGCCTTCTACTTCCTCACCGCAGGCTCAGCAGACGAAACGCCCCTCAGCATTTAGTGCGCTTGGTTTTCAAGCGACCATCGCCCAGCTGGAGGACGAGATCCGCGCCCTGTACACGGCAGACGACGTGCCATGGATCATTGGTTATTCGGGCGGCAAGGATTCGACAGCTACGCTTCAGCTTGTCTGGTCAGCTGTCGCGGGTCTCCCCAAAGAGAAGCGGAAAAAAACAGTGCACGTCATCTCGACCGACACTTTGGTTGAGAACCCGATTGTCGCCGCCTGGGTGGATCGTTCTATGTCCGTCATGGGGCAAGCCGCTCATGAACGAAAAGTTCCGGTCAAACCTCGGCTCCTCCGACCCGAGGTAGCGGAGTCTTTTTGGGTGAACCTAATTGGACGTGGTTACCCAGCTCCCAGACCAAAATTTCGCTGGTGTACCGAGCGGCTTAAGATTCGTCCGTCCAATCGCTTCATCAGCCAAATCGTTACCGATAATGGTGAAGCTATTCTGTGTATTGGAGCGCGCAAGGAAGAAAGTATTGCCCGAGCGAGAGTACTCGAAAAGAATTCCCGTTTCCGCGTTCGCGATCGTCTGAGTCCTAGTGCAACTCTGCCCGGCTGCATGATCTATACACCCGTTGAAGACTGGACAAGCGATGACATATGGTTTTATCTCAACAACATCAAGAATCCTTGGGGAGCGAGCAATAAGGAACTTATGGGCATGTATGCGGGCGCTTCTGCTGATGGCGAATGCCCGCTGGTGGTAGATAGCTCAAGTCCAAGCTGCGGAGATTCGCGCTTCGGTTGCTGGGTTTGCACGTTGGTTGAGAAAGATAAGTCCATGACCGCGATGATTCAGAACGACGCGGAAAAGGACTGGATGATGCCTCTTCTCGACCTGCGTAATGCACTCGACTTTCGAAACAACAGCATCGACGGGGAGGAGTTCTCTGATCACCACCTGCGTGATTTTCGCCGCTTGACGGGTTCAGTTCAGTTGATGTCTGGCGGAAAGCCTGTTCCGGGTCCTTATACTCAAGAATCCCGGGCTAATTGGTTAACAAAGCTGCTTGCTGCGCAAACATACATTCGTCGTAACGGTCCCGAAGATGTTCGTAACCTCAACCTAATTTCCATTGAGGAGCTCCAAGAGATTCGCCGTATCTGGGTGATGGACAAACACGAGCTTGAGGACACCTTGCCGCGCATCTATTTGGAAGCTACGGGCGAACCGTATCCTGGCCGGCCACTCGATGACAATCTCGTGCTAGGCGAGTCGGAGATGCGCGAACTGGCGAACTTGTGCGAAGGGGACCGGCTTCATTACGAACTCACTCGCGAGCTCCTTAGCCTGACTTTGCAGCAACGCTCGAGTGGTCGCCGCGCCAAACTCAACGAAAAACTTGAAAAAGCCTTTGCACGCCATTTCTATGACGACAAAGAAGACGCGTTGGCGCGTGCGCAAGCACTTGCAGATGAACGAAAACGCAGAAGCGACGAGCGTGAAGGCCGCATGGCTATCGAAACCGAAGATGCGGGGCCGCGGAGATGATTCTAGTCTCCATCGCAATCGAGAACTTTGGCGCCTACGGCGGGTACCAAGAGGCAACACTTACCCCCGAGGAAGGCAAGCCCATCATTCTCTTTGGTGGCATGAACGGTGGTGGCAAGACAACACTGCTCGACGCCATCCAGTTGGCATTCTATGGCGCCAAAGCAAAGCTATCGAACCGTAACCGTCTCAGCTACCGAGAATACCTCCGCCAGAGTATTCATAGAGGAAGCGATCCTGGAGAAGGCGCAAGTATCACACTTCGGTTCCGTCGAATGATGGAAGGCGAAACCCGCAATTTTGAATTGCAGCGGTCTTGGCGCGAGGGCGTTAAGGGTATCGAAGAAACCGTTCGCGTCCGGCGTGACGGTAAGCTCGATGATGTGTTCACCGACCACTGGGATGAGGCGATCGAAGCCTACCTACCGAGCGGTATTTCCCACCTATTCTTCTTCGACGGCGAGCAGGTCAAGGAACTGGCTGAAGGCGGCCATGCAGCGGAAATTCTGGGAACAGCGGTTCATTCCCTGCTCGGGCTCGATCTCGTCGATCGGCTGGAAACGGACCTCAAGTCTTTCGAGCGCCGTAAGAGAGCTGAGGGACTCGATCCCGAAACTGCCCATAAGTTGAACCAGGTTCGTGGAGAACTCAAACATATCGACGTCGCTCAAGAGCAGGCACTCATGCAGGAAGGTGCCCTGGTAAACGAAGCCGGTCGCCTAGGCAAAGAACTTCGGCAAGCGGAGGACAGGTTTCGAGCTGAGGGCGGCGAGCTCTTCTTGCGTCGCCAGGAACTCGACGCCAGCCTCCTCAAATTCAAAGCTGAAAGGGATGCGCTCGAAGGCCAGCTGCGCGAGCTTGTCGCCGGCCCACTCCCCTTCCTGATGGTCGATAGCCTGTTGCGCGAGGCGGAGCAACAATCACGCCACGAGAACGATATTCGCCGCGCACGTGTGCTAATTGACGCACTCGAAGCGCGCGACGATGAGCTTGTCGCCACCTTACACCGAGAGTCGATTACACCAGCTCTGCTCAAAAGAATTGACCAGACCCTGCGCACTGACCGGACGAACCGCATCGGCCTCGCTCAAGAGCCCTTACTACTGGATGCAGACGAAGATCTAGCCCTACACATCGCTCACCTACGAGCGACCGTCTTACCAACAGCGGAAGAGCAAGCGCAAAACCTCGTAAGCAAACTCGCTGCTGTCGAAGAGAATATCGCACGTCAAGAAGGAGAAATCGAACGTATCCCCACGGAGGATCGCATCGCAAACCTTCAAACCGCACTTGACCAAGCACACGCCGCGCACCAAGCCAAGCTCGCAGAACTGGAAGCCGTGCGACTAAACATCAGGGCTCTGAAAACGCAACGGGAGGCGGTTGAAAACAAATTGAACAAACTGAGTGAGCATGATATCGACGCACGCTTCGCAGATGACGACCGGCAGCGCATGCTCAAACACTCGAACAAAGTGCGAGATACACTCACCAAGCTCCGCTCAAGTGTTGTACGTAACCACATCACCCGCATGGAAGCGCTCATGCTTGAGTCTTTCCAGAACCTCCTGCGTAAAAATGACTTGGTAACCGGCTTGAGTATTAACCCCGCCACATTTGAGCCTACCTTGACTGGACGTGACGGCAAGGCGCTGCCGATAGAGCGGCTCTCCGCCGGTGAGCGCCAGCTCTTGGCCACTTCCATGCTCTGGGGACTGGCTCGTGCTTCCGGCCGCCCGGTTCCTACCATCATCGATACGCCGCTGGGTCGGCTCGACTCATCCCATCGAAAGCATCTGGTGGAGCGCTATTTCCCGAATGCCTCGCATCAGGTTCTGCTGCTTTCGACGGACGAAGAGATCGTGGGCAAGTACTACGACTCCATCAAGCCTTACACCACCCGCACCTACCTTCTTGCTCACAACGAGCAAGCAGGGCAAACGACCATTGAATCGGGGTATTTCAACAAATGAGCGCACCTGTCGAGACTATCAGAATCAGCCGCCAAGGCAGGGAACAGCTTATCAAACTGCGCAGGCAGACCGGTATTGAACATTGGAACGTACTGTGTCGATGGGCGTTTTGCGTCTCTTTGCGTGAGAAGACCGCACCTTTACAGACAACCGAGAAGCTTGACGGCGGGGTTGAAATGACTTGGAAGGTGTTTTCGGGTGAGCATGGCGACATCTACTCCGCTCTTTGCTGGCTGCGCGCACAGAAGGATGGATTTCCTGAAGGCGCAGATGGCGTGGCGGCGTGCCTTCGTGCCCATCTTCACCGCGGACTTTCCTATCTTGCATCAGGCAAGGAGACAAGAACGCTTTCGGATCTTGCCACACGTTGGCTCGGAATTGACAGATAAACTAACCGCGAAACACCCACTTGGCGTGCCACTTCAGGTTCTTCTGACTCGGGTAATTCTCAGGTTCTCTGGGAAGCTCAATTTTCCTTCCATGCAGCCCCCCGAGGTTAAGCCCTTTCTTCGTATTTTCCTGCAACTGACTTGAGACGTGAATCTCGTAGTTTTCGTTAATCCCGAACATACCGAGGTGGAACAGCTTCCTGTGAAGGGTGGTCATGGCCACCCCGTTGGAAACCGAGTCATTGCCGCCAACCTGCGGCCAGCAGAGATGTGCGGCCTCAAGGCCAACGTAGGCATCGCCAAATCGCAGTGAATACCCTGTCAATGCACAGGTATTGCGATAGGCGGCAAGAACGGACTCTCGGAAGTCACGTTCTGTATAATTATCTCTGGAATGCGGATCGCTGAGGACTAGATTGAAAAATCGAAGAACCTCATCGTGAATGCTCGCCGGGAAATGGGCGTCCAACAGTTTGTGCACGGCAATCGACTGAAGCTCGAGGTCGCCTAACAAGAGCTTGTAATCAGGTTCAGTTAGGCCACCACGCGCGTTCTGGATTCGGAGCGAACTTACCTTTGGGTCATCATTGCTTGCCCGTTGGTCGAGAGGGCCATCCGCCTCCACCACTGCAAGCCCATCATGCTGAAGCCTCCAAAATGGATACTCAGGATGTACAGTCGCAACTCTTGGTCCGAATCGGCAGAGCGCTTCCGCTAGGACCTGAGAAACCTCATCAAACTTTCGAAGCCGAGGCAACCCCTGCTGAAGGGAAGCTATACACAAGAGAAGATAGAGTGGCTTATGTGGGGCCCGCTGATCCCCTTTCTTGTACACCAGAATTTGATCAAGCCTGGTGAGGAAATGAGCACTCGTGGTCATTTCCCTAGCCCTAGATCAAGTCGTCAATGATGGGCGCAGGCGTCCCGCTTTTCGAAGCCTCGAGCAACAAGGAAATCAGTTCATCCAGAGGCGATGCCGACGCGCCCAGACGTTCTGAAAGAACATGCAAACCGTAGTTTGCGTATTCTTCGAAAGTGGTAATCAAGCCATCTTGAGCTTCTTCCGTGCCATGCAGACACGCACTATCCCCACTGTCGGCAACCTCAATTAGATAGAGGAACCCCCTCCACCCGGGCGTGCTGAAGTAGTTCTCAGGCATCGCTTTTCCACTATCGACCTTTTCAAGAGGGCGCCGCTTACCATCCCTGATTCCTAAAGCTGCCGCGAAGAGCAGGACGCGCCACATTTCCTTGAAAATCGCTCCATCCGACGACGTAAGCCTCTTAATAAAGTCTTCGTGGCAAACGTCACGCTGAATTCGTCTCATAGCTCCAACTCCTTAATCGCCGTGTACTCCTCATTCTTACCAGGGAAATATTGCTGAATAGCCTGTCCGTTCACCACGAGTTCCGGATTGGCACGCTCCGGCATCGTGGGACCGTGATAGGCCAGGTAGTAACGCTTACCCACACGCCCGGTTTCATTTAAAGCACGCTCCACCTGCCCGTTGTATTGCTCCGGGCTGACCAGCAACAACACCTGTGGCGCAAGCTCAGGAATGTTCCGTGCCACGCCATCCCTGAAAATACTAAGCGACCCAAAGGGCGAATCAATCACCACGGGATAAGCGGAGCCCGCCAGATCTCTGAGAATCGTCGGGATCTCTGAACGCCGCTTAGCCAAGGCGACCAAACTGGCGATGAACACCAGCGAGGTAACGGTACGCTCACCCGTGCTCAACGCAGCATCGATCTCCGTTTCGTCACCGTCGCTGCCCGCAACGCGCTTTCGAATGCGCAATGTGTAGTTTTCGGTAAGCTCGGCCCAGTAATCCTTGGCCATAATTTTGCGGAAGTGGCTGTCGATTTCATCATTCAGCAACGGCCGCAAATCTTCCGTTTCAGCCTTCAAAATATTGTCAAGAATTTCGGCACAGTCCTCGACTGCATCCACCCGACGCTGGGCCTTGGCTGCCGCCTCTTCCTTGTCCGCGATTTGGCGAATCTGATTTTCAAGTGCCGAAATTGCCTCTTTTGTCGCTTCAATTTGACCGTCGATGCGACCAAGCGCCGAGTTCTGCGCGTCACGCTCCAGCTGTAGCGACTTGCGTTTCTCTTCCAGCTGTTGGACTTCTTCGTCATCTTTGCCACCGAGCTGCTGATGGATCTCTTCGATCTCCTCGTCGCGTTCCCGGATGTCCCTCAGCAATTCCAAACGCTCAGTATTTAGCTGCTGTAGCTGAGTCTGCGTCGTGCCAATTAGACCTTCGATCAGGCCAATCGCATGATCAAGGGCTCCCACCGCGTTGTTAAAGTCCTGATCGCCTGCAATTGTCAGCAGACTCTCGACGGCCTCGCGCTCGGGTGTACCATCTCCAAGATGTCTTTTACAGATGCACTTGCCGCTGTCGATCAACTCCTGCAAAAATGTATTCAGTACCCGCGCGGGGATCTTCCCCTCACTGCGAAGCCTGGCAACGATTTCTTGGCCGCGCTTTATGAGTCCCGAAGTAAAGAGCGTATAGCCATCGTCCGCTATGAGTTTAGCTAGGCGTCGCGCCACTTCATCGCGCCTACCTATCAACTCGTCGCGTTCCTTGGTGAGCCTAATTCGCTTGTTCTGGAGCTCGTGAGCCTTCTGGTTAGCGGCAAGCTTTGCGTCTACCGTTTCAAGCTCTGCCGCAATCGCGCTGAGATTACCTTGCGTTTGCGTCCGCTCGCCCGCAAGCTTAGTGGCTTCGGTTTCCAAGCCCGCTAACCGCTCAATCAGCTCTCGCTTCTCCTCACTGGTGGACTCTTTTTGTTCACTGCGCAACTTGCCTCGAACATTCTGGTGACGCAGATCGTCGATCGTCGTACGCAACAACTTCAGTCCGAGCATCTGGTGAATGGCTTCGGTGACCTGAGCGCTGTTCCGCTCTTCGGCAAGATAATTGATGCGCTCGCCGTTAAAGAACAGGAAGCCACTGATGCCGTCCGGCACAATCGCCTGGATGCGTTGTTGCGGCCGCTCGCGTGAGAACGTCTGGCCATCCTTCATCACCACGAGCGATAGACTTGTTTTGCCAGCGTCCAGCCTCTGTTGTGCTAGAGAGAGCTGCCGCGTCAGGATGTAGCGGTCGTTGTCGTGCTTGAACGTGAGTTCAACCGTAGCGGCTACTGCGCTCGGATCCTCGGCACGATACGCCAGTCCCTCGTGCAAGATACTGTCAGGCTTCTCGAAGTCATCCTTGAGGCCATCCTTGCCGTAAAGCACCCAAAGCAGTGCCTTAAGTAAAGTGGTCTTTCCGAAGCCGTTCTCCGCGTGAACAATCGTCACGTTACGATCGCGTAAATCCGAAAAGACGATCTCCTGCCGCCCCTTGAACTGGCGAAAGTTCTCAATAACCAGTCGCTCAAGAATCATTTGATAATCCGCTTGATATGGTCATACAGGCGTTGATGGATGTCGCTACGCCGCCTGAGGTGCATGACATCTCGCTCTTCTTTGAGCACATCACGAATGAGCGCTTGATATTCAGGCTGCGCTGCTTTGAAAATTTCTTGAGCACGAGTCAATCGTTTTTCAGATTTGGACATTTCTCACACCCTTCTATAAAGACCACGCCTGAACTGCGAAACTCGTGACCAAGTCTCGCTGGCGCATTTCAATACTTTCGTAGGTCCACTCACCATCCACCAAATATTTAGAAACCTCTTTGGGAGACACCAACGCTAACGCTGCGGCGGTGTATTCATTTCCAGTACCATTACCGATTTTGTAGCCAATTCCTTTATTCTTAATGGATTTATTGATTGTCTCTGGCAACGGCAACAAATTTCCAATTCGCCATAGGTAGTCCTTGAATAGCTCTGAGTCCCTCTCTTTAGCCTCTACTATAGCGGGCCAATCCTTCTTGGTTGGCGTTCGGGGCATAATGTGCTCCAAATTCTGCTCCACCCCATGCGGTAGCGGAACGCTGCCTTTCATCATTGTCTTTTCTATATAGTAAACCGCGAAATAAGCCAGTTTGGTACTCGGGAAAGAAGCTGTTTCTAGCATTGTCAAGAACTGGACGTCCGGAGCATGCTTCCTAAAGACTTGATTTGCCACCTCTACAGCCGACCTACCCTGATTCACCAGGAGAGACGCCTCACTCACTGCAGTCGCTAGAACCTCCACCGAGCCATCCATAACTTTTAAAAAACGAAAAGCAAAATTCATTACTAGGCGAACGTGGCTCTCCAGCCTTTCCTTATCTTTCGAGTGTTTTCTGAAAGCAGCCAACAAATATGGGTAGCAAAGTTTAATACCGAGGACATTCTTAATATCGTTTAGCATGGAGTGTGTATCTGGGCTCCACTTTGAGTCGTAGTTCTCGGTAAGCGCGTCGAACGCTGCAGCATCTTCAGCCAGCTCTCTCGAGTAGCTAAGAGCCAAGCCACTTGCGCTTGCAACGTAGGCTTTTACGTTTTCATACAAGTCATTCGCTTTTACCTTGCCATGGCGCGACAAGTACGAAAAGTGGAGAAGATCGGGGAGACCTAGAATCGCGGACGAATCTACGTGCTGCCGTGCATCTGACCAGTTTTCAATAATCTCCTCACGCTCAGCCGGCAGGGCAACCTTCAGCAACTCGTTCTTTATAAGATCTGCTTGGGACAGCCTAATCCCTCTATTATTAAGAGACTCAAATATGGCATACGCATTTGTATGAGACTGCGCACTGATCCGCAGAACGACCACACATTCAGTCACAAGCCTGAACAGAGATACAAGACGGTTCTTCTTTCGTGCGTCATCTCCGAGCTCATTGATAAAACTATCCAGTTTCCCGTAGCCCGACTCAATTGCTTCATACAATCGATAGATCGCGGATTTCTTCTTGGACAGTTTTGACCTACACCATTCAGTTTCCCAGTACGTCTCCTTTTCAGAGCGTGTCTTGCTTATCAGGCAACTATTGAGAAAGAAGGTTTCTATTTCATTGTTGCTAAAGCTTAGGTTCGTCTCCCAGGCTGCACCGACGAATTGGCCCAAACACTCACGTGCCACTTGTTCATACCCTGAGCGATGAGGCTCAGGCACGTTTAACTTCCCGAGATAGTCAAAGAGAATCGAGATAATCGTTGACAAGGAGGTTAGCCGCTGCTGCCCGTCAACGACTTCAAATTTTCCACTGACGTTGTCTAGTACAACAACCATGGCGCCCAAGAAATAGCCTTCCGGATTCGGTAGCTGCTCATCAACTGAGTACCGCCTGTAATGCTCTATCAAGTCGTCCCATAGCTGCTCGACAGTTTTGGGGGTCCAGACGTAGTCCCTTTGATAGGCGGGAACGCTGTGCTTCAACCTCAGCAGTCCACTCGCGCTTAATGCATCGCCGCTCACCAGAGATTTCGGCACAATTAAAGTTGCCATTTGGCTGAGACTACTCCTCAAATATTCTTTAGTTTTTAGACAAGTCGCTTTTGGTCAGATTTTGATATCGTCATCATCTGCCGCCTTCCTTTGGCGTTCCAGGAACTCCTCGATGTGCGTCCAGGCCATCTTTCATGGCTCTAAGCTTTGCTAGCCCGAGAGAGAACCTGCGGACTAAACCCTCAAACGTGAGGATCGGAAACCCTTTGTACTCCCCTTCCGTCACGATGAGTTTCGGCTTTTATGCGCCGGCCACAGCGCGGAGGCGAGCATTCTCTAGCTCAAGCTCTTGCAAACGCTTCAGGAGATCCCGATCATGTTTCGTCTTTGTCATAGCGAATCAGGTCGATAACAGGTTGTACTTAAGCCTTAGTCCATGAAGATGATGCAGGGCTTCTGGCCCATTCTCTGCCATACGGCAGAATTCTACGATGCGAGTCAATTCTTTCTGGAAAAAGCTACGTTCCATGTTGAAGGCTGAGTCATCGAGTTTACCGCCCAGATCAGGTGGGCTAACGAAAAAGTCGTAAATGATGGCGCGGTTCTTCCCCGGGGCGTTGCGAAGCAGACGCCCACGGCGCTGGATGAATTGGCGCGGGTTGGTGGAACTCGCCAGAAGGAAACCCATTCGCAGCTCGGGCAAATCGATGCCCTCGTCCAGGCAGCGGATGGCGACGACACCATCCAGAAAGCCGCTGCTCAGGTCGCGAAGGATCTCTTCTCTCTCCTGAGCAGTTTCCCGAAAGGTGAAGTTGCGGACCCGCAGACCGTGCTTTTCGCCGAGCAGTCTGGAGACGGCCTGGATCTGACGGATTTCTTCGTCAGTGATGGCGTCGGTCGTTCTACCGTCGCCGCAATAGAAGATCGCCTTTGTCGGTTTTTCCGGCATCTCGGCAATGATCTGATCAAGGGCGCAGAGCTTGTTGACCGCGCCACCCAGCAAGCGAGCCCGCTTTATCAGTAAGCTCATCGCCGCCTTCTCGATGTCATCGTCCACGTCTCGCCCGGGGAAAAGCTTTGCGAGCTTGGCCGTGATCTCCTCGTAGATTTCGGTCTCTTCGTCTGTGAGCTCAACCGGTATCGGATGGTAGCGATAGTTGCAGAGGCGTCCATCAGTGATCGCTTGTGTCAGCGAATACTCGAAGACAATGCCCCCAAAGTAATTGAGCACCACTGAGGTACCGATAGGGTCGTGGTGCCGTTCTGGCGTGGCTGACAGACCAAGGCGCATGTTTATGCCATCGAGGAGAACATCCTTGATCCGCTGGGCGCCCAGGTTGTGAACTTCGTCAGCGATAAGCAAATGATGAACAGATCCGGACGCCACCCTGGGCCGCAGGCGCGCTTGGAATGCCTCACTCATGTAGGTGGCGTTGGTTGTCACCACAGCCATCACGCTGGACATACCAACACCCATCTGCTGGTACCCCTCTTCCAGTTGTGCCTGCCAACGGTCACGCCCTTCGAAACAAGGTATCGGCTGTATTCCAAACGCAGCAATCTCGCGCATCCACTGCTTGCACAGGTTGATGTAGGGGCAGACGATGAGCAGCGCCAGTGGTTTGTTCTTTTCCGCAACCTTGCTGGCGAGCGTCAAGGCTGTAAGCGTCTTGCCCGAGCCTGTCGCCATGGCAAAGATGCCTCTTCCTCCCGCCTTGCTCCATGCGCGGATGGCATCCGCCTGATAAGGCCGTAGCTGGAAACCATCGGGCGGGGCAAATGGGCTCTTCGAAGCCGGCTCTTTGGCAACGTGTCGGTTCATGCCTGCCGGGGGGCGCTCGGGATCTCGATAACGTTCAAGCAGTTCGCGGCTGACGGCAGAAAATTCGAGCACTTGGAGGCCGCGAGTCGAATCGGCCCAGAGCGCTTCGAAGTCATCGATCTTTGACTGAACGCGACCTTCGCCGTCCTTCCAGGAACAGAAAACTTCGACGCTTTCGAAGTTCTCGATGAGACCGCCGGCGGTTTCGTTCGATGACCCCGAGAAGCTGACGTTGTTGTCTGCGGAGTCGGTGAAGACTCCGATCTTCTCGTGGTATAGACCTCGGCTGTAGCCACCCTTCTCATCCAGGCGCAGGGCAATCTTGATCTCGAGTTGTCCGCTGGCGGCCAGCCAGGCCAGGGCATTGAGCCGGTCCTTGATCAATGCGTCTTCGATGTCGGCGAGGCTTCGCGAAGCGATTGCTCGAAGAACAGTGATGGGCTTGTCTGCGGCAGCTTGCAGGGCTGCTACGTCGTCCGGCTCGAGGTACGGGGACACTACGAGGCGCATCTTCCCGCCGCGCGAGGCGAGACTCGCAATGCCACGAGAAGCCAGCGCGAGTCCGGCACTGGTGAAATAGCCTGCTGCCCGCCGATACAGGACGGAATGCTCAAGGCACGGTACGAAGAGGTCGCGGACAAGATCGTCGCGCCCGGTGCGGTACGAAAGCTTAAGAGGAAGCTCAGATAGTGTGCGTGCCATGAAAAACGAGCGCCCGAAAGACAGACGGGCAACCCCTTGTGTCGGTATGCGCTGCGAAGATCAAGCTCGGTTTAATTTGTAACGAGCATACCGCAATTTTCGGGTTTTCTCAGGCGCCGGAGCTCGGTTCCCAGCGGTGTGGCAACAGTTCCCCAATCCGGCTATGGGGCTGAGTAGGCTGACGGCTGAGACACACATCCTTCAGATATGCAAAGGGTCCGTGCCCATTCAGCCGCGCAGACTGAGTCAGAGGATGGCCCGATAGGTCGAGAGCGCCTTGACGGTCTGGACCAGCCCTTGGCGTAGAAGCACGTCGAGGTAGCGGTCCACGTCGAGCGGCGGATGCTTCAACTGCGCCCGCTGTTTCTGTGCTGCCGCGACAACCGCCGCCGGGTCGAGGTCGAACAGGTTGTCGACAAACAGGTCGGGGTGCTGCGCCTCGATGCCATAGGGCGCAAGAGCGGCTTGCGGGAAATCCTTCTCGTTGGAGGTCACGATGACGCTGGCGCTGGCGCTGCAGCGGATCGCTGCGGCAAGCACGTGACGGTCGCCGGGATCCGGCAGGGTCAACCCGGCGATGAGGTCTTCGTGGTCCGTGACCAAGCCATCCGGGATCGCCTGATCCATCAGGGCCGATGTGCGGTCGATCTGTTCGCGGCTCAGGTCAGGCCGCTTGGCCAGCAGGTTGTGCTTCCATTCTTCGTGGATCTGCGGACTCCACCGCGCCCGGAAGCGGCCTGACAGGCCGAGCCACATGAGGAAATCCCGCAACGGCGCCGGGTATAGCACGCATGCGTCGTAGACGGCCGTGAACGGCGACTGCCTCATTCGTAGCCCATGCCCAACTCCTGGGCCTGCTTCGCCAGCGCCGCCATCGCGTCTTCGCTGGTCTGCTCACGCTGGGCCTTGAACCGCATCAGATCGGCAAAGCGGACACGGCGGTGCTTGCCGGCCTTGTGGAAAGGCAGCGCGCCTTCTTCGAGCAGCTTGACCAGGTGCGGCCGGGAGACATTGAGCATGTCGGCGGCCTCTTGCGTCGTGAGTTCGGCATGGACCGGCACCACCTTGACGGCATTGCCCTCGGCGAGTTCGGCCAGAATGTCCACCAGCAGGCGTAGCGCGGACGTGGGCAGTTCCACCCGGTGGGCCTGGTTCTTGTCATCGAAGATCTGGATCTGCTGCGTTTCGAGGCGTGTGGCCAGGAAGGCGGCCAAGGCACGCTGGCCTTCCACGGCAGCCTGAACCTCGCGCTCGACCGGCAGCGACACGTTGGACAGGGCGACGGTAGACATGTGGCTTTCCTGCATTGGGGGAACGGTGTCGACACCATATTCGAAACAAACGAAAATCGCAATAAACGAAACAGATCAGTAGCGGTCTTCACAGCCACGTCAGTCGCGCGAAATGATGGCCCGGGTAATTTTGTCGAACAGTTCGGGGCGTTCTTCGGCAATGAGATCGAGCCAGTCACGCACGGCATCCGCAAACTCGTCCTCCGTACGCACATGGCTCACGTCGATGCCAAGCGAGCGGAACTCATCGACTTCGTGCCGGGTGAAACGCAGCGTTCCTTGAGCAGTTCGAAGCATGGAGGTTCTCCTTGACGTCCCCATCAGCCTCATGCCAGCCGCTTGCGGCGGGCTTCGACCTTGGGCAGATGTCGGCGCTGGCCCAAGGTCTAGAGGATTTCGTCGGCGATAGCCAGGCCAAGGGTCGCTTTTCTGGCCTTCAGGCCGGTTCTTGGCCAGTAAGCGCCATTACTCTGACGCTTGCCCGGAGGCGATGCCGTCACCGTTCCGCGAGCGCACCGTCGCATCAAGCAGTTGCGCCCACCGTTCCAAGGCCACCTTGCGTTCCTCGAAGTAGTCGTACTGGTTGTACACGCCCTCCACATCGCGCAGCTTATGGTTCAACGCCCGTTCGGCGACGAAGCGGTCCACGCCCAGCGCGGCCATGTGCGTGCGGGCCGTGCGCCGCATGTCGTGCACGGTGAAGTGCGCCATGCCGTCCAGCGGCAGGCGGCGCAGCGCGACGTTCAGGGTGTCGGGGCTGACGTGGCCGAAGCGGTTCCGCCTCGCCACGCCGCCCTTCATGTGGATCCGCCGGCGGGCGGGGAACAGGTATTCGCTGTTGCACGCGAACACCTTCACCTCCTCCAGCCACTTCAGCACTTGGGGCACCAGCGGGATGTCGATGGGTTGGCTCGTCTTGGTGCGGGAAGGATGCAGCGACCACACGCCGCGCACCAGGTCGAACTCCGTCCACTTCGCCGACAGCAGTTCCATCTTGCGCACGCACAGCGCAAGCAGCAGCCAGACCGCCAGCTCGTTTTCCCGGCCGAAGTTCGGGGTGTCGCGCATGGCCTTGGCCAGTGCCGCGAGTTCGTCACGGTTCAGCCAGCGCTGCCGGGCAGGCTCGGTGCCGCCCGCGTCGGAGATCTCGAAGCCGGCGGCGGGATTGGCCTCGATCCACCGGCGCTTCACAGCAAAGTGGAACATGCGGAAGAGGTAGCGCAGCGCGTCGTTGGCCACCGTAGGCGCGCCGGCATCGAGGATGCGGGTGAGCACCCTGTCGATGTGCAGCGGCCGCACCTCCGTCACAGCCAGTTTGCCGATCACCGGATTGATGTGCCGGCGGATGATGCGCAGCACGACCTCGGGATGCTTGTAGGTCTTGGCGATGTGGCGGTCGTACCAGGCTTGCGCCAAGTCCGCCACGTCGGTCCGCTCCCGGGCCTTGAGCCGTTCGGCGCGTTTCTCGGCGGCGACATCCACCCCCTGCTGGATGCGCGCCCGGTCCTGGCGAGCCAGTTCGCGGGCATCCTTGAGCGACAGGTCAGGATAGCGGCCGAGCACCTTCTCCCGGCTCATTCCACCGAAGCGGTAGCGCAGAATCCAGGATGCATACCCCTTCGGAGCGCCGACGGAAGTAGCAACAAAAGTCAGTCCGCCACCGATGCCGCGGTCCGCCGGCCCCCTGCTCAACCAGGCACGTAGCGTCTTGTCGGTGATGTGTTCAATCTCAGTCATGGCGCGGTCTCCACAGCGATTCACGAAGAAACTGTGGGGGAAAAATCCGGGCCGGGGCCCGCAAATCGCGGGGCATAAGATTTCCCCCACAATTTACCCCACAGAAAGCGTGCGCTACGCTGAAACCGCCTGCTACGTCATGACCCCAAAAACCACCCTAATCAACTGATTTTCAAGGGGTCTTTGGGATAGCGTGAACCACCCTGAAACCTCACTCGATGTTCTGCACCTGCTCCCGCATCTGCTCGATCAACACCTTCATCTCCATTGCAATACCCGTGATGTCGGTCGCAGGCGATTTCGACGCCAGCGTGTTCGCCTCCCGATTCAATTCCTGCATCAGGAAATCCAGCCGCTTGCCGGCGGCGCCGGGGGCTTTCAGGATGCGTTCGACTTCGTCGAGGTGGGTGCTGAGGCGAGTCAGTTCTTCCGCCACGTCGATGCGCTGGGCGTAGAGGGCGACTTCCTGGCGGATGCGATCTTCGTCCAGGCTGGAGACGGCGTCGCGCAGCTTGGCGGTGAGGCGGTCCTGGTATTCGGTGACGATGGCGGGCATGCGCGGAGAGGCGGTGGCGACCAGTTCGCGCATGCGGGCGACACGCTCGCGGATGGCGTCGGCCAGTTTTTCGCCTTCGCGCTGGCGGGTGGCGACGAGTTCGTCCAGCGCGGCGTCGGCCAGTGCGCGGATGTGCGGCAGCAGTTCGTCGAAGCCGAGGCTGTCGTCGGCGAGCATGCCGGGCCAGCGCAGCAGTTCGTTCACCGACAGCGGCGCTGCGTCCGGGAAGCGCGCGCGCAGCGTGGCCTGCGCTTCGGCGAGCTGGTCGGCGAGCGCGCCGTTCAGCGCCAGGCCGCGCGGGGCGCCGTGGCCGGCCTGCAGGTTCAGGCGGCATTCGACCTTGCCGCGCCCGAGCCGGGCGCTGATGCGCTCGCGGATCGCCGGTTCGGCCTGGCGCAGGTCGTCGCCGATGCGGAAGCCGAGGTCGAGATAGCGCGAATTCACGCTGCGCAGTTCGAGGTGCAGGCTGATGGTGCCCAGGTCGCGGGTCTGGACCGCGAAGCCGGTCATGCTTTGAATCATCGGGGGTCTCCGGGAACCCGGCGCGATGCATTACACTGCGGGTCCCACTCAGGAAAGAGGCTGGGAAAGTCCGGATTCTAGCGCCCACGAAGATGCCGCCTCAAGCCAACTGCGCGCTGCCCGCAGGCTTTCAGCTCGACCAGTACCGCATCGACCGCCAGCTGTCGCTGGGCGGGTTCTCGATCGTGTACCTGGCGCACGACGAACTCGGCACGCCGGTGGCGATCAAGGAATACCTGCCCAACTCGCTCGCGCTGCGCAAGGACGGCGAGATCGAGCCGCAGGTGTCGGACGAGCATCTGCCCGCCTTCCGCTACGGCATGAAGTGCTTCTTCGAAGAAGGACGCTCGCTGGCCAAGCTGATGCATCCCAACGTGGTCCGCGTGCTCAACTTCTTCCGCGCCAACGGCACCGTGTACATGGTGATGCAGTTCGAACGCGGCCGCACGCTGCACGACATCATCCAGAAGCATCGCGGCACGCTGAAGGAGTCCTTCATCCGCACGGTGTTCGTGCGCATGCTCAACGGCCTGCGCGAGGTGCATGCGCACAAGCTGCTGCACCTGGACATCAAGCCTTCCAACATCTATCTGCGCGCCGACGGAACACCCGTGCTGCTCGATTTCGGCGCCTCGCGCCAGACGCTGATGACCGACCAGCCGATCCTGAAGCCGATGTACACCCCCGGATTCGCTTCGCCCGAACAGTACGACCGGCGCGACCAGCTCGGCCCCTGGAGCGACGTCTACAGCGTCGGCGCCGCGCTGCATGCCTGCATCACCGGCAATGCGCCACCGCGCGCGGACGAGCGTGTCAAGCAGGACACGCTGCGTCCGGTCAGCAAGACCCACACGGACCGCTACAGCGCCCAGTTGCTGGGCCTGGTGGACTGGTGCCTGCAGCTCGACCCGCTGGCCCGCCCGCAGAGCGTATACGCCCTGCAGAAGGCGCTGGTGCAGAAAGCCACCGCCACGTCCGAGGCCACGCCGCACACGCGCTGGTTCACCGACCTCGGCAGCCGGCTCAGGGCCTTCATCGGCCGAGGCTGAAGGAGCCCAGCATGCGATTCACCATCTACCAGGAAAGCCGCATCGGCGGGCGCCTGTCCAATCAGGACCGCATCGCCTACTGCTACTCGCGCGACGCGCTGCTGATGCTCGTCGCCGACGGCATGGGCGGGCACCAGCACGGCGAGCTGGCCGCCCACATCGCCGCGCAGTACATTACCCACGCCTTCCAGCGCGATGCCCAGCCCACGCTGCCCGATCCGGCCTACTTTCTGTCGCGCGCGCTGAGCGGCGCGCACCACGCCATCGTCGACGACAGCTTCGACCGCCACCTGACCGAGGCGCCACGCACGACGATCGTCGCCTGCGTGGTGCAGAACGGCACGGCCTGGTGGGCGCACGCGGGCGATTCGCGCCTCTACCTGCTGCGCCGCGGCAGCATCCACCAGCAGACGCGCGACCATTCGCGCGTGCAGTTGCTCATCGAGCAGGGCATCATCCGCCCCGCCGATGCGGCCACCCACCCGGGGCGCAACCGCATCTATTCCTGCCTGGGCGGCACGCATTCGCCGCAGATCGACTACTCGGCGCCCTGCAAACTTCAGGACGGCGACATCATCGCGCTGTGCAGCGACGGCCTGTGGGGCCCGCTCGGCGACGACGCCATCCTGCTCGGGCTGCACGGCACCCCGCCCGCCCAGGCGGTTCCCCGCCTGCTGGGCCAGGCCGAATACCACGGCGGCGACAAGGCGGACAACCTGTCGCTGGTGGCGATGTGCTGGCATGACGACCCGGGTGCGGCGCAGCCCGATGCCATTTCGACGCAGACGATGGCGCTCGACGACTTCGCCACCGAGATGGATCTGTCCAGCCGCGGCACCGGCCGGCTCGTCGACCTCGACGAGGACGAGATCGAACGCGCCATCCGCGAGATCAACGCCGCCATCCACAAATTCGACAAACGATAGGACAAGCTCATGCGACCCAGCCAGCGCCAGCCCGACGAACTCCGCCCCATCCGCCTCACCCGCGGCTTTACCTGCCACGCCGAAGGCTCGGTGCTGGTCGAATTCGGCGCCACCCGCGTGCTGTGCACCGCCAGCGTCGAGGACAGCGTGCCGGGCTTCCTGCGCGGCAAGGGCCAGGGCTGGCTCACCGCCGAATACGGCATGCTGCCGCGCGCCACCCATACGCGCGGCGCGCGCGAGGCGGCCAAGGGCAAGCAAAGCGGCCGCACGCAGGAAATCCAGCGCCTGATCGGCCGCAGCCTGCGCGCGGTGGTGGACCTTTCCGCGCTGGGCGAGCGCCAGATCATCATCGACTGCGACGTCCTGCAGGCCGATGGCGGCACGCGCACCGCCTCGATCACCGGCGCCTGCGTCGCGGTGCACGACGCCCTCGCCGGCCTCGTCGCCGCGGGCAGGCTGGCGCACAGCCCGATGCGCGAATTCGTCGCCGCGGTATCGGTCGGCATCCATCGGGGCACGCCAGTGCTCGATCTGGACTACGCTGAAGATTCCGACTGCGACACCGACATGAACGTGGTCATGACCGAAGGCGGCGGCCTCATCGAGGTGCAGGGCACGGCCGAGGGGGCGGCCTTCTCGCGCGCCGAGCTCGACGCCCTGCTCGACCTCGCCGACGGCGGCATCCGCCGCCTGGTCGAACTGCAACACACCGCCGTGCGTGGAGAAGCCTGACATGAGCAAACGACTGGTACTGGCGAGCAACAACGCCAAGAAGGCGACCGAGATGCAGGCCCTGCTCGCGCCGCTGGGCATCGAGATCATTCCGCAAAGCGCGCTGGGCGTGGGCGAGGCCGAGGAGCCCCACCCCACCTTCGTCGAAAACGCGCTCGCCAAGGCCCGCCACGCCGCGGCGGCCACTGGCCTGCCGGCTGTCGCCGACGACTCCGGCCTGTGCGTCGCGGCGCTCGGCGGCGCGCCCGGCGTGCAGTCCGCCCGCTTCGCCGGCGAGCCGAAATCCGATGCGCGCAACAACGCCTTGCTGCTGGAAGAACTGGCCGCCTTTCCCGAACCCGAACGGCGCGGCGCCTATTTCTGCTCGGTCGTGGTGCTGGTGCGCCATGCCGACGATCCGCAGCCGCTGATCGCCGACGGCGAATGGCACGGCCAGATCCTGCCAGCCGCGCGCGGCGAGGGCGGCTTCGGCTACGACCCGCTGTTCTGGCTGCCCGAACTGGAACAAACCGCCGCCGAACTCGACGCTGCGCTCAAGAACACGCTCAGCCACCGCGGCGCGGCCATGCGCCACCTGCTCGCGCGCCTCGAAGCGCACCCGCTGTAATCCCCCCCCCCCCCC
>NZ_AMXE01000027.1 GCF_000310205.1 Thauera linaloolentis 47Lol = DSM 12138
AGCAGCGCGCAGCCGGCCAGCAGCGCGGCGAGGCCGCGCGCGTCTGCGCTGGCGTCGGGGAGTGCGGCCGCGGCCGGGCCGGCGGGGGGCTGGACGTGCGGCATCGGACGGGTCAGCGGGCGAAGCGCATCGCGCGGGCGCGCGCGGCGGGGGGAATGTCGTCCGGGGCGGGGAAGTGCGCCGGGTACAGCAGGTGGGCCGCCTCGCGCAGCACCATGTCGCGCGCGATCGGGCCGTGCGGCATCACGTACTGGTCACCCACGTGCCAGGCGCGGCCGCTGCGCACCGCTTTCAGGCGCGGCCATGCGGGATGGTCGACGAAGGGGCCGTCGTCGCCCTTGAACGAGATGATCACGTCGGGGTCGAGGCTGATCAGGGTTTCCAGCGTGATCGCCGCGGAGTCGGGCGCGCCCGGCGGCGGCGTGGGGCTGGCGCCCTGCAGGTTGGCGGCGCCGAGGCGGCGGAGCAGGTGGGGCGTGAGGTGGTGGTCGTAGTAGGCGAAGGGCACGTCGGCCCAGTGCCACAGGAACACCACGCTCACGCCGCCCGGCGCACGTGCGGCGTATTCGTCCAGCCGCGCCAGGAAGGCGGCGTTGAGCGCCTCGCCCTCGGCCGCCTGGCCGAGCGCGGCGGCGGCGCGGGCGATCGCGTGCAGCGAGTCGTCCAGCGTGATCAGGTCGAAGGCGAGGAAGGTGCCGATCTCCTCGAACTTCTTCTCGAAGGGCTCGGTGTAGGTGCGCAGGCCGATGATCAGATCGGGGTCGAGCCGGGTCAGCACTTCGAGGTTGGTCTCATGCACTTCGCCCAGGTTGACGGCGCCGGCGGTGCGTTCGCCGAGAAAGGCCGACTGCTTGTTGTTGAGCGTCGACAGGCCATCCACCTTGCGCCCCAGCGCCGCCAGCAGGTCGGCGCCGAAGGTGGAGACCGAGGCCACCGACGCCGGGCGGGCGGCCACGGTCACCTGCTTGCCGCGGTCGTCGACGATGCTCAGCGGATAGTCCTGCGCCCGGGCCGGGCCGAGGGCGGCCAGCGCCAGGACGGCGGCGAGGGTGGAGCGGATCGGTTTCATCGTCGGCGGCTCGGTGAATGCGGGGTGGTGGCCAGTATCGTGTCGGCCGCAAACGCGCCGCCACCCGAATCGGGAGGAATTCGCCGCCGCTGCGGCAACCGATCCGGGTGGCGCGCGCAGGGGGCCGTCCTTACGCTGGCCGCCCTGTCCTGTCCGAGCGCGAGATCGATGACACATGATTCCGGAGCCGCCGACGCCTGGCGCCTGCTGGCCACCTTGACCGCCGGCCGGCGCATGGCCTGGCTGGCGGCCCTGTGGCTGACGATGGTGGCGGCGCTGGCCGAACTGGCGCCGTTCTGGCTGATCTATCGCGCCATCGCCCTGCTCGTCGAGGCGCCGCAGGCGCTGGGCGCGGCATTGCCCGGCCTGGCTGGCTGGCTGGCGCTGGCCCTGGTGCTGAAGTACCTCGCCTACGGCGGCGCCTACCTGCTGAGCCACCATGGCGCCTACGCCGTCATGGCCGCCACCCGGCGGCGCCTGGCGGGCCACCTGGCGGAAGCGCCCCTGCACTGGCTGTACGCGCAGGGCGCCGGGGCGCTCAAGCAGTCGGTGATCCAGGATGTGGAGCGCATGGAGGCCTTCCTCGCCCATCACACGGTCGAAGTCGGCGCCGCCGTGCTGGCGCCGCTGTGCGCCGCCGCGCTGTTATGGTGGGTCGATTGGCGGCTGGCGCTGGCCGTGCTGGCGACCGGGCCGCTGGCATGGCTGGGCGCGCACTGGACGCTGCGCGGCATGGGCCGCGACCACGACCGCTTCAACCGCGCCAGCGCGCGGCTCGACAACGCCACCGTCGAATACGTGCGCAACATGCCGGTGATGAAGGTGTTCTGCCGTGCCGGCGAGGGCTTCCAGCTCTTGCGACGGCGCCTGCATGACTACTACCGGCTGACCGGACGCATCACCCGGCGCACGGTGCCGGGCTGGGCCTTGTTCACCAGCATGCTGGGCGCGCATGTGCTGCTGGTGCTGCCGCTCGGGGCATGGCTGCACGGCCGCGGCGAGGCCGGCGCCGCCGACGTGGCGGCGGCCCTGCTGCTGGGGGCAGGGGTGTTCCGGCCGCTGCTGAAGGTGAGCCGCTTCTTCATGGAAATGCCGGAGATCTTCGCCGGGCTGCGGCGGATGGCGCCCATCCTTGCCTGTCGGCGTCCGCCCAGGCTACCGGCGCCGCATTCGCCGCCATCGTCCGCGCCGGAGACGCTGAGGCTGAGCGGCGTGGGCTTCGGCTACGGCGCGCGGGCGATCCTCGCCGACGTCAGCCTGACGCTGCGCCCCGGCAGCTTCAATGTGCTGGTCGGCCCTTCGGGTGCGGGCAAGACCACGCTGGCGCAGGTGGTGGCGGGCGTGTTGCCGCCCCTGGCCGGCGAGGCCTGCATCGGCGGCCGGCCGCTGGCGGCGCTGGATGACGCGGAGCGCGCGCGGCGGGTGGCGTTCGTGACGCAGGAGGTGTTCCTGTTCGCCGGCACGATCCGCGACAACCTGTGCCTGGCGCGGCCGCCGGCTCCGCCGGACGATGCGGCGCTGCACACGGCGCTGCGCGTGGCCCAGGCCGCAGAACTGGTGGCCGCGCTGCCGGAGGGCCTCGATACCGAACTGCGGGAACTGGGCACGCGTCTGTCCGGCGGCGAGCGCCAGCGCCTGGCGGTGGCGCGCGCCCTGCTCGCCGATACGCCGCTGCTGGTGCTCGACGAGGCCACCGCCTTCGCCGACAGCCTCACGCAGCGGGATTTCTTCCGCGCCCTGCGCGAAACCTATCCGCGCAAGACCTGCCTGGTGGTGGCGCATCGCCTGTACGGCATCGAGCGATCCGACCAGGTCCTGGTGCTGGAAGGAGGCAGGCTGAGCGGCTGCGGCGACCATGCCCGCCTGCTGCGCGAGCATGCCTGGTACCGGGGCATGTGGCGCTGCGAAGCGGAGAACGACGCCTGGGCGCTGCGGCGCGGCGCGGAACACGGCGGGGCGGCACATGACTGAAGAACCACGGCGCGTGGAAACGATGCCGGCCGGGTCCGGACGGCCCCCTGAAGCGCTCTCCGGGCGCGTGGCGATCCTGCGCAGCCTGCGCCGCATCCTGGCGCGCAGCGGTGCCGACGGCCGGGCCTTCCTGCTCGGCGTCGGCCTGCGCGGGCTGGAGCGGGTGTGCGAAATGCTGCCCTACCTGCTGGCCTACCTGTGGCTGGCGTCGCTGCCGGCGCCCGCTTCGTTCCCGCTGCCGCCCTGGTTGCCGCTGCCGGCGGCGCTGGCACTGGCGCTGCTGGGCGTGCTCGGCCTGCAATGGGCGCTGGCCTTCCACGGCCAGCGGCTGTGCTTCCTCGGCAGCTACCGCATCATCGGCGGCTATCGCGAACGGCTGATCGACCACGTGCGGGGCATGCCGCTGGGCAACCTGCAGCGGCAGCGGGTGGGGCAACTGGCCGACAGCCTGACCGACGACGTCCGGCGCCTGGAAGGCATCTTCACCCATGTCGCGGCCGATTGCGTCGCCGCGCTGTGCGCGGCACTGGCGGCGCTGGCGCTGCTGGCGTGGGCCGACTGGCGCCTGGCGTTGGCGCTGGCCCTGCCTTTGCCGCTGGCGGCGGCGGTGCTGCAGGCCGGCGCGGCGGCCTTCGAGCGTGCCGGCCTGCGCAAGCACGGGCGCTACCGCGAGGCGGCCGCGCTGCTGGTGGAGTTCATCGGCGGGCTGCCGACCTTGCGCCTGTACGACCGCACGGGCGACTGGCTGCGGCGGCTGGACGCATGTTTCGGCGAGCTGCGCCGGCTCAGCCTGGGGATCGAGAAATGGGGGGGCGGGCCGGTGATGGGCTACCGCCTGCTGGTGGAGGGCGGAGTGGCCTGCCTGCTTGCCGCAATCGCGTGGCTGGGGCTGCCGCCCGCGTCGACGCTGGCGCCGGCAGCGGTGCTGCTGGCCCTGCTGCTGGCCTACAAGGTGGTCGGCCCGCTGCTGGAAGTGGCGGAATACCTGGTGATGCTGCGCTACGCCTGCCAGAGCGAAATCAAGCTGGAGGCGCTGTGGCGGGTGAGGCCGCTGCCCGAGCCCTGGCTGCCGCGGCGCCCGAACGGGCATGGCGTGCGCTTCGAACGGGTGTCCTTCGCTTATGCGGGCGAGCGGGTGCTGCACGACATCAGCTTCACCGTGCCCGAACGCAGCCTGACCGCCATCGTCGGCCCGTCCGGCTCGGGCAAGAGTACGCTGCTGCATCTGCTGGCGCGCTTCCACGACCCCGACGAAGGGCGCATCTGCCTGGGCGGCGTGGACGCGCGGGCACTCGGCAGCGCGCAGTGGTACGGCGCGCTGAGCATGGTGTTCCAGCAGGTGCAGCTGTTCGACGGCAGCATCGAGGACAACCTGCGCCTGGGCCGCGCGCAGGCCAGCGACGCGGCCGTATGGGCGGCCTGCCGCGCGGCCGATTGCGAGGCGTTCATCCGCGCCCTGCCCGAGGGCATGCGCACGCGCGTCGGCGAGGGCGGGCTGAGCCTGTCCGGCGGCGAGCGCCAGCGCCTGTCGATCGCCCGCGCCCTGCTCAAGGATGCGCCGCTGCTGCTGCTCGACGAGGTGACGGCTGCGGTGGACCCGGCCTCGCAATCCGCCATCCAGCGGGCGCTGAACCGCCTGGCCGCCGAGCGTACCGTGATCATGGTGGCGCACCGCCTCCACACCATTCGCCACGCCGACCAGATCGTGGTGCTGCGCCAGGGCCGCATCGCCGAGACCGGCACCCATGCGCAGCTGCTGCGCCGCGGCGGGCTGTATGCCGAGCTGTGGGCGGCGCAGTCCGGCCCAGAGCAGGGGGCGTGATGCTCCCCGCGGCCCGGAGGCAGCGGGTGTGCAGGGGCCTCAGCCCGGCGCGCCGTCCTCGACCGCCGTGCCCAGCCAGCGCGCGAATTCGTCGGGCGGCAGCGGCTGGGAGAACAGATAGCCCTGTGCCACCGGATAGCCTTGCTCGCGCAGCATCTCGTTCTGCGTGGGGGTCTCGACGCCTTCGGCCACGACCGTCAGGTGCAGGCTCTTGCCGATGCCCAGGATCGCGCCGCTCAGCGCGCGGGCGGCTTCGTCGTGTTCGAGGTCGGCGACGAAGCTGCGGTCGAGCTTGAGCTCGGACACCGGCAGGCGGCGGAGGTAGCTGAGGCTGGAATAACCGGTGCCGAAGTCGTCCATCGACAGGCGCACGCCCCGGGCATGCACTTCGGTGAGGGTCTTCATCGTGCTGGGGTGGGTGTCCAGCAGCACGCTCTCGGTCAGCTCGACCGTCAGGTCCGCCGAATCCAGCGCGTTGCGCGCCAGCGTGTCGGAGATCATGCCGGGCAGGTCCAGGTTGTGGAAGCTGGTCGGCGACAGGTTGACCGACACCGCCGGCACCGACAGCCCCGCCGCCCGCCAGGCCGCGAGCTGGCGGCAGGCTTCGCGCAGCACCCAGCGCCCGAGGTCGCCGATCAGGCCGCATTCCTCGGCCAGCGGGATGAAGCGCACTGGCGGTATGACGCCGAATTCCGGGTGCGTCCACCGCGCCAGCGCCTCGACGCCGTACAGGCGGCCGCTGGCAAGGTCGATCTGCGGCTGGTAGTGCAAGTGCAGCTGGTTGTCCTGCAGGGCCTCGCGCAGCGCGTTCTCGAGGCGCAGGCGCTCCTGCGCCAGCTGGTTCATCTCGCTGCTGAAGAAGCGGGATTCGTTGCGGCCGCAGCTCTTGGCCTGGTACATGGCCATGTCGGCGCGGTGCAGCAGGGTTTCGATGTCGCGCCCGTCCGACGGGAACATGGCGATGCCGATGCTGGCCGACACCGACACCGTGGTGCCGGCGATCGACACCGGCCCGGCCAGCACGTGCTGGATGCGCTCGACCGCCCCGGCGGCCTCGTCGGCACTGCACCCCGGCAGCAGGATGACGAATTCGTCGCCCGACAGGCGGCCGGCGAAGTCGGTGCCGCGCAGTTGCTGCTGCAGGTGGGCGGCCACGTGGCGCAGCAGTTCGTCGCCGGCGGGATGGCCGAGCGAGTCATTGACCTGCTTGAAACGGTCCAGGTCGATGAACAGCACCGCCATGGACTTGTGCAGGCGGCTGCAGGTGGCGATTTCCTGGTCGGCCCTGGCGTACAGCAGGCTGCGGTTGGGCATGCCGGTCAGGCCGTCGTAGAACGCGAGCTCACGTATGCGCTGGCGGGAATGCTCGCGTTCGAGCGCCAGGGTGCACAAGTGGGTGCAGGCATCCACCAGGCGCTGGTGGAAATGCGCCGAAGAGGGCGACGCGGCCTGGCGCAGGTAGAAGGCGAAAGTGCCGATCACCTCGCCCCGGCTGTTGCGGATGGGGGTGGACCAGCAGCCCGTGAAGCCCAGTGACAGCACGAGGTCGCGGTATCCGTCCCACAGCGGGTCGTGGGCGATGTCCTGGACCCACACCGCCTCGTTGCGCCAGGCGGCCGTGCCGCAGGAGCCGGCGCGGGGGCCGATCTCGACGCCATCGAGCGCCTCGGTGTAATGCGCCGGCAGGCTGGGCGAGGCCAGCGGGTGCAGGCGGCCCTGTTCATCCACCTCCAGGATGGAGGCGGTCAGTTCGGGTGCGATCCGTTCGACTTCCTGGCAGATGATGTCCAGCACCTCGCTCAGCGGCTGTTCGCGCGCCATGGCGTCGAGCGCGCGGTGCTGCAGCACCTGGTGCAGCTTGGAGCTGGTGATGTCGGTCAGCATGGTGACGGTGTATTGCCAGCGCCCGCCGGCATCCATCACCGGGTTGCTGATGACCTTGGCCCAGTAGCGCTGGCCGTCCTTGCCGATGACGATCTCCTCGCGCTCGATCGAGCGTCCGGCGCGGAGTTCCGCGCGATAGGCCTCGATGAATGCCGCCTCCTGGTGTGGGGCCAGCAGCAGGATGGGTGAGGCGCCGATGGCTTCGTCCTGCCGCCAGCCGAGCAGGCGGCTGAATCCGGCATTCACGTAAACGATGGCGGAAGCCGCATCGCTGATGATCACCGCCGCATGGCTGGCGTCGGCCACCAGCGACAGGCGCAGCAGGTGTTCCTGCTGGTCCTGCTCCTGGCGCAGGCGCTCGGTGACGTCGGTGGCTACCTTCAGTATCTGGCGCACCCGGCCCTGCGCGTCGATGACGGGGACGTAGGTCGCCTCGAGCCAGCAACTGCTGTCGTCCTGCCGCACGCGCTCGGCCAGCCCCGAGCAGGCGTCGCCGTGGAGCAAGCGCGACCAGAAGGCCTGGTAGGCCTCGTCGTCGACGAAGCTCTTGCGGCAGAAACGGCTGTGATGGCTCCCCACCGCCTGCTCGCGCGTGAGTCCGAGCAGGCCGAGATAGTTGTCGTTGGCATGGGTCAGGGTGCCGTCCGGAGCGAATTCGGCCATCGCCATGACGCGTCCCAGGGCGGCGAGTTGCGTGGATGGCGCCATCGCGTGCGCGCCGGCGGGTAACGTGGTCTCTTCGGGCATGGGCATGCTCTGTTTCCAGGAAAAGGGATCGAACGGTTCGATACTCTGCCCGTCGGACTTGTTACAAAATATACCCGGCACTTCTTCGCCGCAGAAGTCCGGCAAGGGGGAAAGGAAGACTTTATTTGCGGAGGCCCCGCGAAACCCCCTGTGCCCGATGGCAGCGGCTTCGCTGCGCCGCCCGAACATGCCGCGCTGGCGCACCAGCGCCATCGAGGGGCAAGGATGCGCGGCGCTTGGTTCGCCGCTGGTGAACGGCTAAGATACGACGATTATTGATAATCGTTCTCATCGACATCATGCAGGCCCTGCAAGCGGCCGATCGTGCCGCACCGTCTTCTTCTTCCCTGGAGCCCCTGCTGGACGGGGCGGTCCGGCTGCAGCCGGGCCTGATCGTGTGCCACACCACGGCCATGGCGCTGGGGGCGGTGGCGGAGGAAAGATCCTTTCCGGGGGACCGCGACTATATCCACGTCAATTGCCAACTGGCGGGCCGCCTCGAAGGCACGCTCGGGCGGCATCGCCTGGACTACGTGCCGGGCCAGGGCTCGATCGGCTTTTCCGCGGGCGAGCGCTTTCGCCTGCGCCACTGCGCGCAGTTCCAGAACCTGGCGGTCATGCTGACGCCGGCCGCCCTGCGCGAACTGGCGGGGGACGAGATCTGCGAGCGGCTGGGCGGCGGCCTGTCGCCCGATTTCTTCGCCCGCCATGCCGGGCTGCGGCGCGACGCGCTGCGCATGGCCGGACGGGTGGCGGGCCTGATGGCCGCCTTTCCGCAGCAGCGCCTGCTGCTGCATGCGGCGGTGCTGGACTACCTGCACCGGCATTTCGCCTCTTTCCAGCCCCGCACATCCGTACCGGCTCTGTCCGTGCGGGAGCGCGAGCGGATCGAGGCCGCCCGGGCGCTGCTGCTGCGCGATCTCGGCACGCCGCCGACGATCGCCGAACTGGCCCGCGCAGTGGGACTCAACCAATGCAAGCTGAAGACCGGCTTCAGGCAGTGCTTCGGCAGCAGCATCTACGCGCTGTTCCAGAAGACACGCATGGAGCGGGCGCGTGAGCTGCTGCGAACCCACAACGTGACCGAGACGGCGATGCTGCTCGGCTATTCCAACATGAGCCATTTCAGCGCGGCCTTCCACAAGCAGTTCGCCTGCCCGCCGAGCCGCGCCGCGCACCTCCCGTGACGGCACGCCCTAGCAACAAAAGCCCAATACCTGATCACCGGCGATAAGGATTTTCTGGCGCTGGCCGACCGGTATCCCATCGTCACTCCCGCAGACTTCTGGACGCGACATGGGGCCTGATACTACAGCGCACGGGTGCAATCGGAAACCAAGACTCAAGCCTCGCTGAGAAATGCCGCCAGCCCTACTCCGGCAACGGCGCCGTTGCTGCCGTCGGGGTCGGCGACATCATTGCTCTGGAGAATCACGGTGGTGTCCTGCGGGCCATGCCATAGCGGCTGGATCAGCCCCGCGCCGCCCTGCGCCAGCAGGTCGCGGATCAGCGCGAAAGCCGAGGCGGGGCGGGCCAGGCGCAGGAATTCCGGCGTTGGCGCGCCATCGGCATTCAACTGCTGCACGCCCAGGCGCGCCGCCATCAGCGCGATCCGCTGGGCCTGCACCTTGCGGCTGTAGCCCGCCGCGATGTCGCGGTCGAACGAGGCGATGGCGGCGCTGCCGTCAAAGGTCATGCCGCGTCGGCGGATATGGGTGGCGCCAGTCAGCGACCAGACGTCGTCGACGATGGCCGTGGCGCCGCGCAGCTGCGCGGCGCGTCCCGGGAAGCCTCTGGGATGAAACGCCACCACCCTGCCCGGCGCCGCGCCGGCCAGGAGGTCGTAGGCCTCTTTGCGCTGGGCGAAGGCGCGCCGGGCAAAGGGCGCGGGCGCAAAATCGCCTTCGCGCGGCATGGCGATGATGACTTTCAGGTTCGGCCGCACCGTCAGGCGCTGCGCCAGCAGGGAGATCAGGTCGATCTCGCCGGTCGCGGGCACGCCGTCCGGTCTTGCGGTTCTCGACAGGCCCGCGGTTTCAAGATAGACCAGTTCTTCCGCCTCGGCGATGGCGCGGACAAGCGACCATAAGGCATCGCGCGATCCGTCGCGCGACAGGAAGTATTCGCGCCGGATTTCGTTGATCAGCCGGTCCTGGTTGGCCACGTCGATGCTGCCCGAAACCGGCGGCAGGCCAAGCGCGGCGGCAATGTCGTCGATCACCTGACCGAAGCTGATCGCCGTGCCGGTGTCGAGCGGATTGCCGGCCGGCAGCAAGGACAGCTCCGGCGTTTCGGCGATGGCCGCGACGCTTTGCAGCAAAGCGCCCGCGGAACTGCCCGCCGCAGGCGGGTTGGCGCTGTTGGGAGCGGGCGGATTCATATTGTCGCCGCCCGACATGGCGACCCAGCCCAACGAGGTCGCGCCCGTGCCGCCCGGCAGCGGGAGCAGCGACTGCGCCCGGCGAATGGCGTGGCGAGCCAGGTCATAGCCCAGCGCGCCGGTTGCCCTGACCGCGCTGAGATGCGTATCGGGGCCGGCCGGGTTGCCTGGATTGCCGTCGCGCAAGAGCGCCGAGCGCGTTGCACGCGTCCAGTGCGCGCCGGAAAGAACGCCGTCCCAATCCAGCCCGGTGTCGAGCTGCGGACTGCCGACGCCGGAGACGACGATGCTTTCCAGCCTGCCCATGGTCGGATGGCGCGGGCCTTCGCGGGGTTCGCTTTCACTGCCCAGGGCGCGAACGATGTCGATAGGGTTGGACAGGCCCGTAGCGGGGCTGACCGTGCGGGTCATGCCGAAAAGCGGCGCGGGGCAGATCGATTGCATCGACGGAGGAACCATCGCCATCGGATCGGGCGTCGCGAAAGGATCGGCAGGCAATGCGGCAGGCCCGGCCGCGATGTCCAGCCGCCGGTTCGCGAACAGCCGCCGGGCGCCCCGGCGCGGCGTGACGGCCAGATCGAACACCAGCACGGCGGGGCTGGGCTTGGGGTCGGTGGCGGCGATGCCCAGAGGATTCGCCACCAGTATCTGCGTCGCCTGCCCCGCCGCGACGATGGCGCTGCCTCCGTCTCCGCGCAGGAAGGACGGGGCTTCGCCGATCGAATCGATCAACTGGAACCGCTGGGCGTAGATCCGCACGGATGTGCCGTTCGGCAAGCTGTCGGCGGGCAGGGTCACGAGCACGTCGACGCCGCTGGTCCATGCCGCCGTCGCCCCCGTCAGCGGCGTGATGCTTCCCGCGGGTAGCCCTGTGGCGGTATCCAGCCCCGGAAAGGCAGGCCAATGGCCCGCCGCGCTGGTCGCGGGAGGAACGCCCACGCCGGCTGCGATCTGCGGCGCGACGGCGAAAACCAGCGGCGACCCATCGGCGCCCGCGAGCCGCCCGATGATCCGCCCGGACTCGGCCAGCAGGTCGGGGCCATCGGCAAGATAGTCGATCGTCACCCCGTCACGCACCTTGGGGCGCAGGTCGGCAGGCATTTTTCCGTCCTCGGCCGGAACGCCTCGCTGCACGCCGGTGCTGCGGTTGCCCAGGATATGCCAGTCCAGGTCGGTCGCGAAAGCACGCAGGAACTGGCGCGGCAAAGTAATCGCCGCTGGCAGCTGCGGCAGCGCCAGCGGCCCGGCCGCCATCGTCCCGCCCGTGTACCACCCCAGCCGCAGCCGCGCCGGCGCCGTCTCCCCGGCGCCCGCCAGGACCTCGCCGGCCGCGGGAACCATCAGCCCGTTCGCATCGGGCGAACCCGTCGCCGTGTCGCCGTTGCGTTTTTCCACCCCCGGCCCGCCCTCGACGGCCACGTAGGGCTTGCCATGCAGATCGGTGACCTGCACCTGGATGCCGCTGGCCAGACCGGCGATGGCGGCGACTCCGCCGCCGCCGCTTCGGTTCGCACCGCTGGCAGCGTCCAACGCCGGAAAGGCCGTCATCAAATCGTCGAACAGCGCCGCAACCGCAATGGGATCCACGATCAGGCCCCGATGATCGTGGAAGCTCATCGGTTCGGTACGGCCCAGCGAATCGCCCGGATCGTAGGTCTGCGGCGATTGATCGGGCGCGGGGCCGGCAAGGGTAAAGACCAGCGCCTCGGGCAGGATACGATGATGCGGCTGGCCCGGCAGCGCATAGCGGCCCTGCGCCAGCGCGCCCAGGCGCTGCACCGCCTGCGGATGCAGACGGAAGACGCCGACCGGCCCGATGATGGGCGCGCCGGCGGCATCGCGAAAGGCCGCGCCGCTGTC
This sequence comes from Thauera linaloolentis 47Lol = DSM 12138, assembly GCF_000310205.1. Lineage (GTDB taxonomy): Bacteria > Pseudomonadota > Gammaproteobacteria > Burkholderiales > Rhodocyclaceae > Thauera > Thauera linaloolentis. The sequence continues at coordinate 11,734 of NZ_AMXE01000027.1, forward strand.
GAGAAATTCCAGAATGCCGAAGAACGGCGCCTGCGCCGCCCCCGAAGGCGTCAGCCGCAGCGCCGCCGGGTCGAAGGCCGGATTGGCGCTTCCCCATGTGGCCGACAGAATGGGCGCGGTCAGCCCCATCGCGGACAAGCCGTTGTCCCGCAGGGACTGCGCCGCAGCCGCCGGGGTCAAGGTGAAGACACTTACCATCGCCGATCTCCTGCCGCATTGGACTGCATGGCATCTACCCCTTTTTCCTGCGGGTGGCCGTCGCGCCATCCGGCGCCGTCACCGTCGCTTCGACCTGGGCCAGCGTTTCCCGCGTGAAGATCGATATGCTCAGCCGTTCGCCGATCCGCTGGCGCTTGACCGTATGGGTGGCGGCGGGCGGATTGAGCGGAATATCGGCCACAGCCGCCTCAAAGACCCAGGCGCTGCTGGCACGCCTGGGGGGGCGGGCAGGCCTGGCGAGAGGCGGCGTCAGCACGATCCGCAGGCGCCAGGGCTGTCCGTCCACGCTATCGTCCCGGACGTTTTCCAGCGTGAAGGTATAAAAATGCCCGCGCCCGGTGATCGAGAATTTTTCGATCGCCGACATGATGGGCGGCGCCAGCATCGCCCCCGCCTCGATCATGGCGATCTGCTCGGTCGCGCGGCCCAGGGGATCGATCAGCCGCACGGTCAGGCTGGCCGAATGATTGACGTCGGCGCGCCGCAGCAGGAAGGCGTACTGCCCGTCTCCCGTGCGCCACACGCCCGAGTCGGGGGCGGCAGGCGCCACGGTTTCCACCTGGTTCAGCGCCAGCCGCTTGCGATAGACCGGCTCGGCGCGATCCTGCTCCATTGCCTCGATCTCGAAGCTGTGCGGACCCAGGGGCGTCTCTCCGGTCGGCACGCTGCTGGAAAAGGCGGCAAGGACATCGCCCGGCCCGCCTCCCAGCCAGCTCAGGCTCAGGCTCGACAGCGGCGGCGGGCCGGCCGGGGGCACCAGCACCGGCACGGCGGGCGAAGCCTGCGAGCGTCCGCCCAGCACGCCGCGCTCCGGCAAGGAATCGGCCAGCGCGACTGCGCGATACCAGACGTATTTCCACGACCCGGGGGGCGTATCCGTGCCCGTCACCACCTCGATCGAGCCATCGGCGGCCGGATCGGACGGCGTGGTGAGCCAAGGCCCCGAGGAAGCGGAAATCTCCGCCAACGGCGGGCCCATGCTGTCCAGCGTGCGCGCCGCATCGGCGACGCGGGTGCGGTACAGCCTGATCCTGCGCGGATGGGCGCCGGCATCCGGACGAGTCTCGACACGGATGCGCGCGGCGAAGCCGTCGCCCTGCCCGACACGCCGCGCTTCGATCCGGGGCGGCGCGGGTTCGGCGATCTTCGGGGCCGCGTAGACGATCAGCGCGTCCGATGGCCGGGCGCCCGAGGGCCATGGCCCCTCGATCCCGCCGTGACTGACCGGCAGGACGATCCATGCGTGAATGGCCTGCGACCCGCGCGGGATGGTGGCATCCATGCTGGTCACTTCCAGAAGCGCGTCATTGACCCGCGTGAAGGCGTTGCGGTCGGGCACGGCGTCGAAGGCGGCCTTCATCGCCACCAGCCGCTCCGACAGCGTGGCCTGCGGCGCCGCGCGCGGTTGGCCGGTACGATCCAGGATGGTGAATTCGTTGGAGGTATAGAGTACATAGCCGGCGGCGGCCGGCTGGGCCGCCCATGACAGATGGGCATGGCCTTCGCCGGCGGCGTCGGGCAGGCTGGTCAGCGGCACGATGGGCACCACCTGCGTCACCCGCGCGCGCGGATCCGAGCCGTAGGCGAGCTTCTCCCGCGACCACGCGCCGAGCCGCATTGGCGCAAGCCGCTCCTGCACCCTGCCCCACAAGACCAGCCCGATATGCGGGGTCGCCGCGAAATCCAGCGCAAACCCCGGAACCGTCAGGCGGTAGCGGCGGCTGTCTCCCTGCGCCGGGCCGGGCGCGACCTCGGCATTGCCTTGCTCGTTCAATGCAATGATGCTGCCCCCGGCCACCGAAGGCACGTCTCCCGCAAAGGTGACCTTCACCGCTTTGCTCGCCCCCGTCAGCGAGGTCTGCATGGCGACCGGCATCAGGCCCAGGCCCGATGACGGTTCATCATGCCGCGTGGCCGCCGCGAACAAACGCCCCCGGAACTCGGCGGACGCCACGCGGCGCGCGCGCCAGTCCAGCACGAACTCGAGCCGCAACTCGGCGGGGCAAACGGTAGCGGGCGGCCCGGGGTCCGTTGGAACCAGCGTCGCATCGACGAACTGCACGGTTTCGGGCGCCGGCTGATCCTTGGCGAAAGGCACCGTGATCCAGGGCGACCAGACACCGAAAATAGTCTGCGTGGCGACGCCATAGCGGGCGTTGACGCTGCCCGGATCGTTGGGAATGGGGAAATAGCCGTCGCTGGCGCTTTGCCGCGTCCGTTCCAGGTCGTTGGGGTTCATGGCATCGGCGATCGGCAGAAAGCCGGGCGCCGAAATGCGCTTTTCCATCACGGCATCGGCATGTTGGCCAGGCTGGGCCAGATCGGCGCGGCCGACGGCAAAGCTGGCGGTGCGGGACAGGTTGTCCAGCGCCAGCCGCTCCCATGACAGCCGCACGGCGGCGCTCCAGGGCGCATCGGGCGCGACGGGCTGGTGATGGCCAAGAAAATCCGCCGTCAGGTCGGCGGGCGGCGGCGGCGGCACGGCCAGCCGGGGGCGCGGAATCAGCGCGGCATACTCCACTTCGTCGCCATTGCCCGCGCCTTTGGGACGCCACAGGCCCGTCACCATGTAATCCCAGTCGCTGACGCCCGGCTCGTTGAACAGTTCCATTTTGCCCAGCACGATGGGCGGCAGATCCTCATAAACGTAGCCCGTACCGAAGCCCAGCATCACCGCCTGCAGCGGATCGCTCGCCACCGCCATTTGCAGCAGCGTCAGCGGCGCGATCACCGCCTTGCCCGGCTCGCCGCTCATATGCTGGCCGCCGAGGTTTTCCGGCGGGTTGATCTGGACGTCCTGCGTATAGGCCGCCTGATCCATGGCCCGCAGATGCATCATCTTGTGCAGCATGGGCAGCAGCTGCATTTCGGCGTCGTGAATCAGCGCCGGCGCCGAAGGCGCGGACCAGGCCGGGGCCGGGTCGCCGGAAGAAAAGGCCTGATGCCAGCCGAAGGGATTGACGCCGCGCGACATCCGGTCGGCCGCGGCATCGACCGCGGGCATTTCTGCGCCGACCCGCCCCTGCTTGATGCCGTGGGATTGATGGGCGAGATCGGACCACTGCCCCTGGTCGACCGGCAGGCCGACCGTCTCGACCAGCTTCCAGTCGCCGATCTTGTCGGCCGAGCCCAGGGGCAGACCGAGGCAGGCAGTCACGTTCGCCCGGCCAAGAACGAGAAAGCCAGTGATGTAGGCCGCCTGAAAACGGATCGTATTGGAGCCTTGCGGCGCAAGCTGATAAGGCAGGACCGCCAGCCAGTGGCTTGAGCCGATCCCGTTCGCCAGCGGAACGATATGGCCGGCCGCGCCCGACGAGTCCGCGCGGATTTCCAGCGTCAGGGACATGACCGGCCTGGACAGCGTGACGGCGGTGCAGACGCTGCCGTCGGGAAGCGGAACCGAGTTCGTGTCGAATTCCAGCGCGCTTTCTTCCACCGGCATCGCGGGGCGGCGCCAGACCTTGAACGGCTCCACCGGCATGCCGATGCGGGGGCTCGACTGCCAGCGCAGAAATACCATGAGCGGCCTGTCGCTCAGGTCGGTCGGCGGCTTGCGCATCCCGTTGAACAGCGAGCGCGAGGTGATCAGGGCGCCTTGCCCCTTGAACGCCTGCGGATCGAAGATGCGTGGAGGTGCCATGTCAGTCCTCTTCTTCCCACGGCGCGCGCCGCAACGTTTCCGACAGGATGCGGAAGCTCGCGTCACTGGCGCCATTCCCGTCCAGATACTCCAGCGGGAATGCCTTGCGCACCAGATCGACATGCAGGATCTTGCCGCGCGCGCCCGGTTTCAGCGCAATGAGCAGGCGCTGTCCGCCGGGCGCCCAGACCAGCCTGTCGATGATCCCGTCTCCCGACTCCCCTTCCGCCACGCTCAGCCATTCCTGCGCCCGCATTTCGAGCCGCCTGACCGGCGTGGCATCGCTGGACCAGGTTTCGACCGGCAGCGACCGCAGGCGGCGCAGCGGCTCGGGCGCGTCGATCATGACCGCGACCGGCGCGGGCTGGGCCGCCGCATTCGCCTGCGCCCAGAAGATGACGATACGCGGCTGATCGGGCACCGGCATCGGTTCCAGGCCCGCCGCGATCAGCGCGCTATCGAGTTCGGGGCCCTGGGGCTCGCGGCCGGCGAATTGCGCGGCGACCGCCTGCAGCGCGCCGGCCGCGACGGCACGGTGCTCGGTACGGACCGCGGCGAACTCGGTCGCAAAGTTCTCGGTCGACGAGAAGCCGCCGGTCGAGAATGCCTTGCGCAGCACCAGCTCGCCCCTGGCGCTGGCGGGGGCGCCGATATCGACCGCCTCGATGTCCAGCAGATAATCGGTATAAGGATCCAGCGGAATCGGTATTTCGACCATCGAATGGCGCGCGCGGTTTTCATCGACGGGAATGCAGGGGCCGGCCTGCGCCATCAGCTCGGTCAGCACGGCCTCGAACGGAGACAGGTGGATGGCGCCGAGCGTTTGCAAGGTCGCCGCGACGATCGGGAAGGGATGCTGGACTCCCGGCTGATTCACCTGACGGAACGAAGCGGCCTTCAAGCGCGCCCGCAGTTCCTTGCCATAGGCCGCATACAGCTTGTCCACATCGTTCGTGTTGAAGACCAGCTTGACGTTCTCGTGGCCGAAGACGTGCTGTTCCTTTTCTTCGGGCAGCGTGCACAGCATCCAGGGGTCGAGCCGCGCCGGCGCGTTGGCGTCGGTGCGGAACCAGAAGGTTTCGACCTGCTGCGGGGCGTTGGTGACCACGTCTGTGTCGTCCTTGACCTTCACATCTGTGACCGTGGTGATCTTGTAGGTCTTGCCCGGCATCATCAGCGCCACATCGCCCGATTCGGGGCCGAGGAAGCTTTCGACCACGCTCCGGTTGCGGGTGATCTGCGTCTCGTCCCAATCGTGGCGGACCGCTTCGGAGCGCCGCGTCGCCTCGATCGCGGCAATGTAATAGCCGCGGCCCATCTGCTCCATCTTGGAATCGGCATGGGCCAGGCCGATCCGCACCGCCTGCGTACCCGCCGGCGGCTTCAGCGGCACGATCGCGGGGTGACGGTCGGAAAGCGTGTTGCCATACAGAACGGCATGATAGATGTCTTCCAGCCAGGGGCCGGAAGCGTCCAGCCAGCGCGCGGGCAGTGTCGCGTCCGGCAGCAAGTCCGATGCGTGAACCGGCTGTTCGGCCAGCAGATTGCCGCCGCCATCGACATAATGCAGCCGCAGGTAGCCGTCCGAGCGGCCATCGTAGGCGACCAGCGAGCGGTTCACGAACAGCAGGACGTGTCCTTCGAGTATGTCGCCGGTCTTCAGTTCGATCACGTCCGACAATGGGCCGTGCTTGTGGCCCAGGCGATCCAGCTCTTTGGCGATGCGATCGGACTGGCTGCGGTCACCGAAAGCCACAGGCTGGCCGATGTCCCAAAGCGGCGCGGCCAGCACGCGGCCATCGCACTCCCGGACACCGGGATTCCTGGACTCGACGGCGATCGCCTCGCTCGTCACCGAGGCCAGCGACGCCCGGTGTATCGCTTCGCCCCGGCTGAGGCGGGCAATGATTTCCCCCGCCTCGATCGCCGCAACGTCCAGCCGCTCGACCCGGCGCAGCATGGTGCTGCCCGCGGTCGCTTCGGCAAGAAGGGCGGACTCCTCGGCCAGCCGCTGCCGGAAGCGGCGCGGCTCGACGCCGGTGCCCAGCGTAACGGCGCGATTGGCCTTGGGCTCCGCCACTACCGCCTTGGGCGCCGCCACCAGCAGCTTTTCCTGGGCAACCTTGATCAGATCGGCCAGCGGGCCGGCCGCGATCCGATTGTCGGGCAGGCGCCGTATGTCGAGATTGCGCAGCGGCTCCTTCTGCGGATTCTTCTGCGGGTCTTTCTGTGGATCCTGCCTGACCATGCAGCGCACTTTGCCGCCCTGCACGATGGCGGGGATGATGCCGCGCTGGCGATCCAGTTCGCGGTTGCCGGTGCGCCACGTCTCGCGCACGTCCAGGCGCGTATCGGGATCCTCGGAGCGTTCGGTATTGTCCGGATCGGGCCAGGGCGTGCCGTTCAGCCGCCAGCCGGTCTCGGACGGCCCCAGGGGTTCTTCCTTGAAAGTCCAGAGAACCGGAGCGGCGGGCGCCGAATCATTACAGATCGTGCCCCAGCGTTCCAGCACGTTCTGTTCCTGGAATTCGGTGCGCTCCAACGCCTTCGGCGTCGGGTTCGGCACCCAGTCCAGCAGGGCCAGATGCGCCGAGATATTGGTGTCGGCCGGCGCATTCGCCGTCCACCAGACCGCCGGGGCGCTGCCCTCGCCGATGGCCGGGCTGCCGTCGGCGGTTTCCAGGCGCACCTCTTTCAGGTCATAGCGATACGAAAAATCGCCGCGCTTGATGAAGCCGTCGGCGGGCGCGCCGGACGACCCGTTCACGGCCTCGCCGAAGATGCTCAGCTCATCGTCGCGGGGCGTGGCCGACATGACGATGACGGGGATCGCATCGATCGGCACGACCGGCATCTGGCCGGCGCCGGGCTGGCCCGACTGCTGCACCGCGTCGCCGATCTTGGCATCGATCTTGCGGTCGGTGCCTGTGCCGACGGCCAGCGCGGGCGAGCGTCCGACCAGCGAGGCGGCGGTGATCAGTTTCGGCGCGGGCGGCAGGATTCTGTTTTCTTCGCCCAGATGAAAATCGACGCAGCCTTTCAGCGTGAAGAAGAACAGATCCAGCTCGCCGCAGACTTCGCCGTCGATACGGGCGATTTCCGATTTGACCTCGACACCATTGATCGTGGTGACTTTCTGGCCGACCTGCACCGCCAGCTCCGCCGAGGCCGACAAGGAAACGATGAACAGCTTCAGCTCGCCCCGCAGGTAAAGCAGGCCGCCCACGTAGAACGGCTCGAATCCCAGCACGGCGTTGAATCCCGCCGTGACCCGCAGGTAGAGATTGATCGAGGTATTGCCCCAGACGATCGAGACTTCCAGGCCCGCCGCCAGCGCCGTTCCCTGCACTGCGGGCAGGGCGGGCAGACTGCCGCTCCATGCGGGCCTGTAGGACGGAATGCCGTGGCCCGACACCATCGTATAGCCCGAACCGTCAAACACTTCCAGGATCTTGATGCGGATCGGCCCGGGCATCGGCCTCGGCGGGTCCTGGAGATCGTTGCCGGGGAACGTGCCCAGATAAATGTGCCAGTCGCTGCCGCTCTTGAGGTTGAAGAACGCCTCGATCGGAATCTTGATTTCCAGCAGCGGCTTGATCGTGAAGTCGACGGACAGCCCGATGCTCAGCATGCCGCGGCCGAAATCCAGGTCGATGACGCACATGAAAGTGCCTTCGGCCTTGGCGTCGCGCAGTTCGGGCAGCACCGCCAGCAGGTTGGCCTTGACCATCAGCAGGATGCGCGGGCCTGGCAGTTCCAGCAGGAACATGCCCTTCACGTTGAAAATGACGGGCGACCCCATCGTGCCCAGCGTGATGCCCGCCCCGAAGGCCCAGCGGTCGATCTCGGGCTTCCAGGCCTGCAGGTTGGTCGGATCGCCCTTCGCGCGATCCTTCAACCACGTCAGCGCGGGCGTCAGCGAATTGATCCCGGTCTCGTCCCGGCCGTAATGCATGGCGAACAGGCCAAGAAAACCGTAGATGCCGAAGCCCGACTGCGCCAGCGGAATCGCGACCGGCAGCTCGACTTCGAGCGCGATGGCAACGCCGGTGGCCGGCCCGCCCTTGCTGGCCGGGATCTGCGCCACGGCGATCTGGGCGGCGATGCGCAGCTTGATGGGAATCAGCGACACGTCCAGGCCGCCCTTGATTTCCATCATGCCGTCGCTGTTGTTCATCTCCATGTAGCCGTGGCCTTCCAGCACGCCGGGGACTTTCAACCCGGCTCCGAACGCGGTCAGCTCGGGTGGGCCCAGGGGATTCAGCGGCAGGCGCACGCGCGCCCGGTCAACGGTGATGACGCCCAGATCCGCGGTGAAGCCCAGGTCGATCTCGAAATTCAGCGGATTGGTGCGGGCGATGCGGGCGCCCACCACCTGGACGATATTGTTCAGCGGCTCCAGCAGCTTGACCTGGCCCGGCCCAGACACGTCGATGGAATAGCCCTTGGACTGGTCGAAGACCGGCCGCAGTTCCCAGGCCGCAGTCGATCCGGGAGGCTCGCCGAACTTGATGCCGATGGCCTTGTAGCGGACCGCCAGCGGCGTATCGCGCGGAATTTCGAGCAGGGTGAAGTCGCCCAGCTTCAACTTCATGGAAATCGCCGTTTCCACGTCGAACAGCAGCACGAACTCCCAGCGGTCGCCGACACGGCGGTAGCTGCCCTCGCCGCCGAACAGCACGACCCGCTCGACGTTGAGCAAAGGTTCCCCATCGATGCGCAGTTCCGCCAGCGCGCTGGGCACGGCGATGACGGCGCCCGACAGGAGGATGGGCACGATGCCGCCGTCGGCGGGATTGGCGGGTGCGATTTCGGCCAGCAGCGGCGTAAACACCGTGGTCATGCCCAGGATGTTGCGCGCGGTATTGGGCGCTTGCAGCGCCTGGCCGGGCAACTGGCCGGTCATCAGCAGGCCATCGCGGTCGTTGGGGTCGGCGCCGATATACAGCTTGGCCATATGGGTCTGGCTGGCCGGATCGGTCTGGTAGAGAAACAGAAAATCGGTGATGCCGTCGGCGGGGTTGTTGCCCATGCCGCTGATGTCGGAAATCGCATCGGCGCCCGAGCTGTCGATCTGATCTTCGAGCGCCGTCTGGAAATCCACCTGGCCCGACAGCTCCAGCGCGACGAACTGATCCTGCACGATCCGCACTTTCAGGCGCGCCTGCCGGAACCAGGATGGCGGCGTGGACGGGTCGGGCGGCGTCTCGATGAAGGGATCCGGCGGCTCGGGGGCCGTCGGGCGCCTCACCTCGCCATCGATCACCGGGCCGGGCAGCGCAACCGAGAAGCCCTCGATCCGCGCCCGCCACCATTGCTCGCGCGGTTCGCCGTGGCTCATCCACTCCGTTTTCCAGCTATTGGCGGGCTGGGCGGTGACCGGGATGATGTCGACAGGCAACTGGGTGACGGTGAAGCCCGCCAGGAACGGATCGCTGTCGATCAGCGCTTTCAGGCCGCGCGCCCGGCGCTGTGACAGCAGGTAGTTGTATTTCGCCTTCTGATCATCGCCGTCGTAGCTGGCGCTGCCCTTGATGGTGATCGTTTTGGGCGACACCCGCGACAGCACCTGCCGCCACGTCGGCAGGAACTGCCGCGCGGGCGGCTTCCAGAACGCGCTGGCCGAAGGGTTGATGGCCTGATCCGCGGAGGTGTTGACCGGATCGACCGAGAAAGCCTCGACATTGGCGATGGGAGGATGATCGAAGCGGAAATAGCCGTCGATCTGGCTGACGGTCTGGCCGGGAATGATCGCCCGCACGGTTCTCGTCTGCCCGCCATCGAGCGGCAGCGACAATGTGGGGCCATTGGCGAACGCACTGCCGTCGACCAGCCATTGCGTCGCGGGCTCAGGCAGCCCATCGACGGTGATGATGACCGAGTTGCCGCCATCGGCGACCAGCCGCAACGGCGGCACCGTCTGGCTGCGCCCGTCCAGCGTGATGGAAGTCGTCCGCAGGCTGGCCGACAGCAAGGGCTGCGCTCCCGGCGCCGGCTCCGTCATCTCCGACTCGCGCAGCCTGACCTGGATCGACAGGCTGCTCTGCTTCGGCGGCGCCGACCCGTCCTGGACGGTGATCGTGACCGGCTTGGGCGTAGCCGCCGCGGTGATGGCATGCAGATTGCCCGCGTGATCCGCGCCATCGAAACGGGCATTGATCTGATAGGGCGCCCGGCCGCCGGCCACGTCGATGACCATGCGCGACGACGCCGGCACACGGGCCTCGGCCTCCGTATCGGACAGGCGGTTGATACCGAACGCCTGGCCCTCGCCATCGAAAAACCGCGCAGCCAGCTTCAGCTCGCCCGACCCCTGGTTGATGACCGCGACATCGAAATCGCCGGTGATGCCCGAGGACTGGCCCAGGCCGATCAGCAGATTCTCGACCCCCACGTTGACGGCCAGATCCTCGGCCCCGTTCGGAGCGAAGAAAATCCTGATTTCCGGCAGATAGAGCCCGGTCCAGCTTTCGTCGAAGCCGAACTGATCCAGCACCTCGGGCGGGGTATAGCCGTCCGACAAATCCAGGAATGCCGTGCGAAAGGCAAAACCCACCACCCTGTCGTCGCCGATGAAGGCATAGGCGGGCTCCATCCGTATCATCTCGGCGGCGCCGATGTCGCCCGGATCGTCCAGCCCCGTCGCGCCCAGCGACAGCAGATCGACATTCAGCGTCGCCGCGGTGTCCGACCCCTGCGACAGGCGCAGCTTGATCCTGGGCAGATGGAAGACGACGTCCGGACGCGACTCATCCGGCACCAGCAGGCCGTTCGCCTCCATTTTGGCGGGCTTGAGGAAAGGCGGCCGCACCTCGATGCCCGTCAGAATCATGTCCAGCGTAAAGCCTGTGCCGGGATAATCCGAAGGCGGCGCGTCGGTGGGGATCGCGTCGAGCGCGGTCAGCACATTGCGTACCGGCTGGAAATCCGTGGCCGAGCCGGGCACCGCGGCAACCCCCGCCGCAACGATCTGCCCCGCCGCGCGTGGAATCGTCAGCGCGAACTCGATCCTGGTATCGGTGATGTCCAGCCAGGGTTCGCGCCGGTCGGGCTGATTGCGCGGATGCCCTTCGGCATTCGACGCGCCCGCCTGCAGCGTGCCTGTCGTCGGATCGAAGGTGGGCGTATCGACATTGCCCGAGAACCGTGCCACGCCCCGGATCGAAGTGCCGTCCGCGCTGCTGGCGGTCTCGTAGCTTTCGACATAGATAACCGATAGCGCCGCATGCCATGTGGTTGCCTCGCCTTTCAGCAGATAGGGGCGCACCAGATCAGCCAATGCCAGATCGAACTGCATCGAGAACCCCCTCGTCAGGCGATAACTACAACTCAATAGAAAGTCATGCCGATCAGTTCAGGTTAGAGTATGAAGTTTGTTTGTCAATATGGTTGAGTCTGCCCCCGAAAACCGCAACCCCATGCAGAATGATTCAATAATGCCAAGGAGAATGGAAATGACGAAGTCAACGAGAGCGCGTTACACGCTGGAGTCCAAGCTTGAAGTGGTACGACTGGTCAAGAGCGGGCAGGGCGAGAGCACGACAGCCAAAATCCTGGGTATCGTGCAGCAGACGCTGCACAACTGGGTCAAAGTTGGGCACAACGAAAAGCTGTAAGGATATCCAGCGCAAGCGCATTCCGGCACGTCGGCCGCCTGGGTCGAGGCGGCGGAACGAAATGAGGCGGCCGTGGATGTGCTGCCTGCGTCCATCGCCTGCCCCGGTGGACGAATATTGCGTGACCTGTCGCAGCAAGGCCATTTGCGCAAGCGGGTGTTCGATGCCGACGGGCAACTGCTTGCGGTGCACGTGCTGCGTACCACGCATGCCGCCCCGCCTCTTGCATTACCGTGGGAGGCGAAACCGGCAGCGAGCTTCGCGCGCTTGGGCGGGGCGCCCTGGTTCTTCAGCCTGGGCGCCAAGGCAATGAGCTATTACGAACGCCTGCCGGATGCGCCGGGGCGCATGGAGGAGGACCCGCTATGTAGGATGGGTGGCGCTGACGGACCGGCACCCGGCATCGGCCCGCCGGCACTGGAAGCGGACCTGGCCAGCCGCGACGATATGCGCGGCACGGGGGTATCCGACGCGCCCTACATGGCGCCGCTGCGTCGCTGGCGTCATACCCAGCAGCCCAATGCCTATGCATGGGTGGTGGTGCCACCATCGTCCGCTTGCGATGCCTTCATGGCGGGCCAGCCCGATTTTTCCGATGCGGAAGGCTTGGCAGATGGAGCGGTTGATGCCGTATGGCGGGCGGAACCCCGGCCATGGGCCGTGATTCCGCCTGTCCGGATTCAGCCCCCTCGCGCCTGCAGCAGCCCGATGATGCTGGAAAAATCCAGCCCGCCGTTGCCGGCGCGGCTGTGCGCGGCGTACAGGGACTCGGCCAGCCCGCCCAGCGGCACCGGGCTGCGGCTGGCGATGGCTGCTTCCAGCGCGAGGCCGAGGTCCTTCAGCATCAGGTCGGTGCCGAAGCCGCCGCTGTAGCCGCGCGCGGCGGGCGCGGTTTCCATGACGCCGGGCACCGGGTTGTACTTTTCCAGCACCCAGTTGCCGCCGGAGCTGACCTTCATGATGCCGGCCAGCACCGCCGGGTCCAGGCCGAGTGACTGGCCCAGCGACAGTGCCTCGCTGGTGCCCACCATCAGGATGCCGAGCAGCATGTTGTTGCACAGTTTGGCCGATTGTCCGGCGCCGGCGCCGCCGGCGTGGAAGAGGTTTTGGCCCATGCGGCGCAGGATGGGTTCGGCACGGGCGAGGTCGTCCGCCGTGCCGCCGACCATGAAGGTCAGCGTGCCGCCGGCGGCGCCGGCGGTGCCGCCGGAGACCGGCGCGTCGAGCACGGCGATGCCGCCGGCCTGGCCGGCCGCGGCCAGCTTCTGCGCGCTGGCCGGGGCGATGGTGCTGCAGTCGATGAGCAGGGTGCCGGCGGGCAGGGCGGCGAGCAGGCCGGGTTCATGGCCATTGCCGAGGAACAGCCCTTCGACGTGGCGGCTGGCGGGCAGCATGCTGATGACCACGTCCGCGCCTTCCGCCGCGGCGCGGGCGGAGTCGGCGATGCGGGCGCCGTGTTCGGCGACGCGCGCGCAGGCGGCGGCGTCGAGGTCGAAGGCCTGCACGGTGAGGCCGGCCCTGGCGAGGTTGATGGCCATCGGTCCGCCCATGTTGCCGAGACCGATGAAGGCGATGGTTTGAGTACTCATGGGTAGGCGTCTCCTTGGTGTATGGTCCGCCGCCGCGTCCCCGTGGCCGTGGCGCGGGGAGGTGGCGGCGGGGGTGTGCGTGGCGGGGTCAGAGGCCGAGATCGGCCAGCGGATGCGGGCCGCTGTAGCGCGGCTTGAAGTGGTCCTCGACGGCTTCGTCGGGGACGGCGTCCAGCGTGGCGTACTGCCAGCGCGGGCTGCGATCCTTGTCGATGAGCAGCGCGCGCACGCCTTCGGCGAAATCGCGGTGGGCGGTGGCGGCGACCGAGACGTGGTATTCGGTGCGGAACACCTCGGCCAGCGACAGGTGGCGCGTGCGCTGCCACAGCGCCCATGACAGCCGCGCCGAGCTCGGCGCGCCGCGCGCGAAGGTCTTGCCGGCGGCGGCGAGCCAGGGGTCGGCATTCTCGGCGAGCGCGGTCAGGCGGGCGGCGATGCCGGCCAGGCCGTCGTGGCCGATCAGGGTTTCGATGCGGTCGAAGTGGGCGCGCAGCGGCGAAGCGGGCACGTTGGCGCAGGCGGCCAACTGGTCGAGCAGCGCGCCGAGACGGGCGTGGTTGCTCCGCCCGGGTGCGTCCGGCGCGTCCCAGCGGGTGTCGGCGATCAGCGCGGGCAGCCGTGCGCGTTCGGCGTCGTCGACGATGAAGTCGGCCAGCCCGGCGAAGCGCGCGTCGGCGGCGTTGAGCGGCGCGCCGGTGAGCGCCAGGAACAGGCCGGTGTGCCCCGGCATGTGGCGCAGGAACCAGCTTCCGCCGACGTCCGGGTACAGGCCGATGGTGATCTCCGGCATCGCCATGCGGGTGGTGGGCGTGGCGACGCGGTGCGAGGCGCCCGCCATCAGGCCGATGCCGCCGCCCATGACGATGCCCTGGCCCCAGCAGACGACGGGCTTGGGGTAGGTGTGGATGCGGTGGTCGAGGCGGTATTCGCGTTCGAAGAAGGCCTTGGCCTCGGCCGGCGCCTCGCCTTCGGGCGCGGCCTTGATCGCATGGTAGAGCGCGGCCACGTCGCCGCCGGCGCAGAAGGCCTTGTCGCCGCCGTCGAGCAGCACGCCGACGATGGCGGGGTCGGCCGCCCAGGCGTCGAGCTGCGGCGCGAGGCGGTCGATCATGTCCAGCGACAGGGCGTTGAGGCTCTTGGGCGCATTCAGCGTCGCATGGCCGAAGCGCCGGCCGCAGGCGGTGGAGAATTCGCGCAGGATCACGCAGTCGTTCATTCGTTCGTTCCTTTTCAAGCGTTGCGCCACTGCGGGGCGCGTTTTTCGAGGAAGGCGGCGATGCCTTCGCGCTGGTCGGCAGTGTCGAACAGTTTGACGAACTCCGCTCGTTCGCCGGGCAGCGCCTGGCTCGGCGGGGTGGCGCGCGCGGCCTGGATCAGGCGCTTGCAGGCGGCGACGCTGGTGGGGCTCTGCTTTTCGACCGCGTGCGCCAGTTCCAGCGCGCGCGTCAGCGCTTCGCCACGGCCGGTGACCTCTTCCACCAGGCGGATGCGCAGCGCGGTCGCCGCGTCCAGGCGTTCGCCGCACAGGATCAGGCGCTTGGCCCAGCCTTCGCCGGCCAGCCAGGACAGCCACTGGGTGCCGCCCGCGCACGGCAGCAGGCCGACGGCCGCTTCGGGCAGCGCCAGCACCGCCTGTTCCTCGGCGATGCGCAGGTCGCAGGCCAGTGCGCATTCCAGCCCGCCGCCCATGGCGTAGCCGTTGATCGCGGCGATCGACACGCCGCGGAAGGCCGACAGGGTCTCGAAGGCGAGGCCGAAGTAGTGCGCCATGCCCGCCGCCACGGCCTTGTCGCCGCTGGCGAAGAGCTTGAGGTCCGCACCGGCGGAAAAGAACTTGCCGCCCTGGCCGGTGACCACCAGGCTGTAGATCTCGCGGTCGTCGTTCAGCAGGCCGACCACCTCGACCAGGGCCGCGAGGCTTTCCTGCGTCCAGGTGTTGGCCGGCGGGTTGTCCAGCGTCAGGACGGCGGTGTGGCCCTGTTTTTCGAGAACCAGGCCAGGGTAGGTGTGCGTGCTCATCGTGGGGTCTCCATGGTGTGTTCTGCGAGCATGCGGCGGGCGATGATGACGCGCATGATCTCGTTCGTGCCTTCGAGGATCTGGTGCACCCGCGCGTCGCGCAGGTAGCGTTCCAGCGGGTATTCGCGGATGTAGCCGTAGCCGCCGTGGATCTGCAGCGCCTCGTTGCAGATCGAGAAGCCCAGGTCGGTGGCCAGGCGCTTGGCCATGGCGCAGTACAGCGTGGCGTCCGCCGCGCCGGCGTCGAGCCGGCTGGCCGCCAGGCGCACCATCTGGCGCGCGGCGACCAGTTCGGTGGCCATGTCGGCGAGCTTGAACTGCAGCGCCTGGAAGTCAGCCAGCGGGCGGCCGAACTGGTGGCGCTCGTGGACATAGGCGAGCGCCGCGTTCAATGCGCCCTGTGCCGCGCCCACCGAGCAGGTGGCGATGTTGATGCGCCCGCCGTCCAGCCCTTTCATGGCGATGGCGAAGCCTTCGCCTTCCTCGCCGAGCAGCTGGGCGGCCGGCACGCGCACGCAGTCGAAGGTGATGCTGCGCGTGGGCTGGCTGTTCCAGCCCATCTTGTGCTCCTTCTTGCCGTACTCGATGCCGGGGCTGTCGGCGGCGACGAGGAAGGCCGAGATGCCCTTCGGCCCGGCCTCGCCGGTGCGCGCCATGACCACCAGCACGTCGGTGGCGCCGGCGCCGGAGATGAAGGCCTTGGCGCCGTCGAGCACGTAGTGCTCGCCTTCCCGCCGCGCGCGGGTGGCGAGCGAGGCCGCGTCCGAGCCGGCGCCCGGCTCGGTGAGGCAGTACGAGGCCAGCAGTTCGCCGGAGGCCAGGCGCGGCCCCCACTCGGCCGCGACTTCGGGGCGGGCGAAGCGCGTCACCATCCAGGTCGCCATGTTGTGGATGGTCAGGTAGGCAGTGGTCGATGGGCAGGCGGCGGCCAGTTCCTCGAACACGATGCTGGCGTCCAGCCTCGGCAGGCCGAGGCCGCCGTGCGCCTCCAGCGCGTACAGGCCGCAAAAGCCTAGTTCGCCGGCGTGGTGCAGCGCTTCCAGCGGGAAGATGCCTTCAGCGTCCCAGCGCGCCGCGTGGGGCGCGAATTCGCGCTGGGCGAACTCGCGCGCGGTGTCGCGGAAGGCGCACTGGTCTTCGGAGAGTTCGAAGTCCATGGCGGTGCTCCGGGTCGGCTTACTTGAGGCTGATCGTGGTGTTGACCGGAGCGGCCACGCCGTCGTCGAACCAGCGCGCGGTGACGGTCTTGGTCTGCGTGTAGAACAGGATCACCTGCTGGCCGTAGGGGCCGAGGTCGCCCAGCTTGGAGGCGCGCGAGCCGGTGAAGGAGAACAGCGGCACCGGCACCGGGATGGGCACGTTGATGCCTACCTGGCCGACGTCGATCTCCTCCTGGAACTTGCGCGCCGCCGCGCCCGACTGGGTGAACACGCCGGTGCCGTTGCCGTTGGGGTTGGCATTGATCAGCGCGATGGCGTCGTCGAGCGAGTCCACCGCCATCGTGCACAGCACCGGGCCGAAGATTTCCTCGTCGTAGATGCGCATGCCGGGCTTGACGCCGGAGAACAGCGTGGGCGCGACGAAGTTGCCGTCGGCGTAGCCGGGCACCTGCGGTTCGCGGCCGTCCAGTTCCAGCGTCGCGCCTTCCTGCACGCCGGCCTCGATCAGCTCCAGGATGCGGGCCTTGGCCGCGCGCGAGATCACCGGGCCGACGTCCGTGCCCGCCTCGTGGCCGGCATTGACCTTCAGCGCGCGGGCGCGCTCGACCAGTTCCGGCAACCATTGCGCGGCCGCGCCGACCAGCACCACCACCGACGAGGCCATGCAGCGCTGGCCGGCGGCGCCGAAGCCGGCGCCCGCGAGGGCGTTGAGGGTCTGTTCCTTGTGCGCGTCGGGCAGCACGACGACATGGTTCTTGGCCCCCATCATGCACTGCGCGCGCTTGCCGGAGAGGCTGGCGCGGTTGTAGACGTGGGTGCCGACGCGGGTCGAGCCGACGAAGGACACCGCCTTGATGTCCGGGTGGTCGCAAATGCCGTTGACCACGTCGACCGCGCCATGCACCACGTTGAGCACGCCCGGCGGAATGCCGGCTTCCACCGCCAGCTCCACCAGCCGCATCGTGGACAGCGGGTCCTGCTCGGAAGGCTTGAGCACGAAGGTGTTGCCGCAGGCGATGGCCATCGGGAACATCCACAGCGGGATCATCGCCGGGAAGTTGAACGGGGTGATGCCCGCGCACACGCCGATCGGCTGCAGCAGGGTGTAGGTGTCGACGCCGGTGGCGACGTTGTTGGCCAGCCCGCCCAGTTGCAGCGTGCCGACGTTGGCGGCGTGCTCCACCACCTCCAGGCCGCGGAACACGTCGCCCTCGGCGTCCGGCAGGGTCTTGCCCTGCTCGGCGGTGAGGATCGCCGCCACGTCCTTCATGTTTTCGCGGATCAGTTGCTGGTACTTCAGGAAGATGCGCGCGCGCGCGCCGATGGGCGTCTTCTTCCAGCTTGCGAAGGCCTTCTTGGCCGCGGCCACGGCGGCGTCCAGCTCATCCGCGGTTGCCATCGGCACGCGCGCCAGCACCTGCTGGGTGGCGGGGTTGACCACGTCGCGCCATTCGGTGGTGCGCGATTCGACGAATTCGCCGCCGATCAGCAGCTTGACGGTGGGGATGGTGGTGTTTTGGGCCTTACTCATCGGATGTCTCCTTCCGGTGTTCGTTGCGGATCCGCGGACCAGGGCGCCGCGTTCTTCCGCATCGTATTTACAGACCTCCTGATCATCAATAAGCTATTGATGTAAAAGAGAAATGATGTAAATAAATTCGCAGTGGAAAGCATGAATCTGCAAATGCTGTGAACAAGGAGACAAAGACTTGAACCACAAGCTGTTCATCGGCGCCCGCCTGCGCCGCCTGCGCGAGCAGGCAGGCCTGAACCAGGCGGCGATGGCCGCCCGGCTGGGCATTTCACTGAGCTACGTGTGCCAGTTGGAGAACAACCAGCGCCCGGTGAGCGCCACCGTGCTGCTCAAGCTGGTCGAAGTCTTCGACTGCGAAGTGGGCGATTTCTCGGAGGAACAGGACCGCCGCCTGCTCGGCGAGCTGCGGGACGTGTTCCGCGACCGCATGCTGGCGGGCGAGGGCGTGAGCCAGGCGCAACTGGTGCGCATGGTCGAGCAGGTGCCCGAACTGGCCACCGCCCTCGTCGGCCTGGCCCAGCGCCACCAGCGCTTGCAGGACGAGTACGCGCAGGTGGTCGATCGCTTCTACGGCGACCAACTGCCCACGCTGCTCGCGCCGCTGCCGCACGAGGAAGTGCGCGACTTCTTCAACCGGCGCGACAACCACATCGGGGCGCTGGATGCGCTGGCCGAGGAACGGGCGGGCAGGGGGCGGCTGCTGCCGGGCGAGCGCGCCGCCGCGCTGCGCAAGGTGCTGTACGACGAGCATGGCGTCGACGTCGAAGGGCTCGGCGACATGGCCGACGACGGCGCGCTGCGCCGCTTCGATGCGCGGCGGCGGCGCCTGGCCGTGGCGGCGCATCTGTCCGACGCCCAGCAGGCGTTCCAGATCGCCACCCAGTTGGCGCTGATCGCCCACCGTGACCTGATCGAGACCGAGATCGCCGCGGCGGGCTTCGCTGACGAGCAGACCCGCGCACTGGCGCGCCAGGGGCTGGCGCACTACTTCGCCGGGGCGCTGCTGCTGCCCTATGGCGACTTCCTCGCCGCCGCGCGCGCCGCGCGCTACGACATCGAGGCGCTGCAGCGGCGCTTCCACGTCGGCTTCGAGACCGTCTGCCACCGCCTGTCCACACTGCAGCGGAGCGGCGCGCGCGGCGTGCCCTTCTATCTCGTGCGTGTGGACCAGGCCGGCAACATCTCCAAGCGCCAGAGCGCGACGGCCTTCCATTTCGCCCGTCATGGCGGCGCCTGCCCGCTGTGGCATGTGCACGACGCCTTCACCCAGCCCGGTCGCGTCCTCACCCAGGTGGCCGAGATGCCCGACGGCACGCGCTTCTTCGGCATCGCCCGCAGCATCGGGCGCGGCGGCGGCGGCTGGCGGGTGCCGCGCAAGTCCTTCGCCATCGGTCTGGGCTGCGAACTGTCCCATGCGCGGGAGCTGGTCTACGCCGACGGGCTGGACCTGGCCGCGCCGCACGAAGTGGTGCCGATCGGCCCCGGCTGCCGCGTCTGTCCGCGCGCCGACTGCGTGCAGCGCGCCTTCCCGCCGGCGGGAAAGGCGCTGGAAACCGGCGTGGATGTCGAATCCCTGGTGTCGTACCGCTTCGAGCGGGATGCGGAGGTCGTGCGCTAGAAGAACCGGATGGCGGGTCGTGCGCGCGGGATTGCAGAGGCCTCCACGAAAGTAAATAATAATGGTTATCGTTATTAGCGCGATCGCCGGACGTGCCAGGGGCTGCCCGGACTGAAGCGCCGCCGCACCCGCCAGCCGTCCGGATCGATCCGCCGGGCTGGCGGTCCAGCCGACCGGACGCATCGATGACCATGAATCCAGCGAAGGGCAGCGCAAGTGCCCGCGATTTTCTCTTGTTGCCCGGAATGATGCGTGCCGGCGATTTCTGCGGGGGGGACTACCATTTCGTCGGCGCGCGCATGGCGCCGGACGAGCCGGTGCTCGCCGGACGGGTATCCCGCCTGGACGCGCAGGACGGCCTGGAGGTGCATTGCGCGCAGAACTGCGATCTGCGCGATCTGCGCTCCAGGGTTTCGGCCGCGCCCGGCCTGCGCGTCACCGTGCTGCTGGCCGGCAGCGTGGACGTCTCCTTCGGCTCCAGCCACGTCGACCTTTCTGCGGGCCGGCAGCGCTGTCCGCGCGGCATGATGGTCGGCACCACGCACCTGGAAACCTACGAGCGGCGCTGGCAGCGCGGCAAGCACGAACGCAAGGTGAGCCTGTTCCTGTCCTCGGACTGGCTGCAGCGCCAGGGGCTGGACGATGCGCAGACCGATCCCGGCGTGCGCGAATTCCTCAGCCGCAATCTGGCGGTGCAGCCGTGGCAGCCGTCGCCGCGCGCGGTGGCCCTGGCCGAGCAACTGCTGCAGCTGACCGCCGCCCCGGCTCCGATGGGCCGGCTGCTGATCAGCAGCCGCGCGATCGAGCTGGCGCACGAAGCCCTGAGCAATCTGGCGGGGCAGGGCGGCCACACCAGCCTGCCGCCGCGCGAGCACCAGCGCCTGGCGCGCCTGCGCGCATTCCTCTCCAGCGACGAGGCGCTGGATCTCAGCCTGGACGACATCGCCCGCTGGGCCGGGCTCAGCGCGAGCGCGCTGCAGCGCCATTTCCGCGCCGCCTACGGCACCTCGATCGCCGAGTTCCGCCGCGACGCCCGCCTGCACAAGGCGCGCATCGACCTGGAGCAGCGCGGCCTGAGCGTGGCCCAGGCCGCGCACGCGGCGGGCTACAACAGCGCCGCCAACTTCGCCACCGCCTTCAAGCGCCGCTTCGGCCTGTCGCCCAAGCTGGTGCGTGCGCGCATCTGACGATACCGCGCGCCGCGCAAACATCCGCGCGTCTCCGGCAAACCACGGGGAAAGCGGCCGGTGCTGAAATGCCAGCCGAAGCATACGGCCACCCGCCGCGTGCCGCCCGTTTCCTCCACGCCGTCTCCCCCGTGCGACGCCATTGCATCCGAAGGTCCCCACGCTCATGAAAACCATCGCCGACACTTCCGCACGCATTCCCGCCATGCCGCGCCGCCGCGCGCCCGGCCTGCTTTCCGTCCGCATCCTGGCCGCCATCGGCGTGATGGCCAGCGCGGCCCTGGTCAACGCCCAGGAAGACAGCATGCTGAGCGCGGTCGTCGTTTCCGCCAGCGGCAAGCAGCAGATGGTCAAGGACGCGCCGGCGTCGATCTCCGTCATCACCCGCGAGGAACTCGACAAGCTGCCGGCGGGCAGCGTGGCCGAGGCCGTGGACCGCCTGGAAGGGATCTCCGTGAAGGGCGAGAGCCCCAATTCAGGCGACATCTCCATCCGCGGCATGCCCGGCGAATACACGCTGATCCTGATCGACGGCAAGCGGCAGAACACCCGCGAGACCATGAACCGCGGTACCAGCGGCGTGCAGGCCAACTTCCTGCCGCCGCTCGACGCCATCGAGCGCATCGAAGTGGTGCGCGGCCCCATGGGCACGTTGTACGGCGCCGATGCGATGGGCGGCGTGGTCAACATCATCACCCGCAAGGTGCCGGCCGAGTGGCATGGATCGCTCACGCTGTCCGCGACCCGGCAGGAGCACTCGGACCTGGGCGACAGCCGCCAGGCCGACTTCTGGGTGGGCGGGCCGATCAAGGCCGACGCGCTCGGCCTGCAGCTCTACGGCCAGTATCTGCGCCGCTACGAGGACGACCTCTTCTATGCCCGTCCCTTCGTCAGCGGCGCCCACGGCAAGCGCGACCGTTCGGTCGGCGCCAAGCTGAGCGCGAAGCTGAGCGACCGCCAGGACCTGACCCTGGACCTGGGCACCGAGACCTTCAGCTACCTGCGCGAGCCGGGCCACTCCATCGCGGCCACCGCGGCGGCCACCGAAACCCGCCACAGCCGCGACCACGTCGCCCTGACGCATGAAGGGCGCTGGTCCTTCGGCAACTCCCGCGTGGCGCTCAGCCAGGAGATCGGCAAGCAGGTCGATTACACCGACGGCACGCGCAACGTGGCCCGCCCGGAGGTGACCAACACCGTGCTCGACGGCCAGTTGTCGCTGCCCTTCACCCGCCACCTGCTGCGCCTCGGCGCCCAGTACCAGCGCGGCAGCGTCAGCGGCATCAGCCAGCAGGACGCCATCCCCGGCTTCCCGGCGCCCAATGTGGACGAGGTGGACATCGATTCGTGGGCGCTGTCGGTGGAAGACGACTTCTTCCTCACCGAGCGCTTCACGCTGACCGCCGGCGCCCGCCTCGACCACCACGACCTCTACGGCTCGCACTGGTCGCCGCGCCTGTACGGCGTGTACCAGCTCGACGACGCATGGAACCTGCGCGGCGGTGTCGCCAGCGGCTTCAAGGCGCCCACGCTGCGCCAGAGCGTGGCGGGCTACTGCATGACCACCGGCGGCAACACGCCCAGTCGCGGCAACCTGTGCGGCAACCCCAACCTCGATCCGGAAACCAGCCTGACGCAGGAATTCGGCGTGGCCTGGCAATGGGCGCCGCGCGCCAGCCTCAGCGCCACGGTGTTCAACAACGAGTTCAAGAACAAGGTCGCCAGCTACGACACCGGCGTGATCGATCCGCGCATGCCGTCCCGCACCATCTATGTCTACGACAACATCGACAACGTCACCATCCGCGGCCTGGAAATGGCGCTGAACTTCCCGCTGACCCGCACGCTGAGCTTCGACGGCAACTACACCTACGTGAAGTCCAAGCGCGAGGGTGGCGGCGAATTCTCCTTCGACAACAGCTCGCTCGACGGCGAACCGCTGGACAAGACGCCCGAGCACATGGTCAAGGCACAGCTCGACTGGACCCCCGGCGACGCCTTCTCCGCCTACCTGCGCGCCAACTACTACGGCAAGTCGTACTGGGCCGGTTTCCGCAACGGCGCGATGAACGTGCGCGAGCGCCCGGCCTCGGCCACGCTGGACGTCGGCGGGCAGTACGTCTTCACCTCCGCGCTGAAACTCAAGTTCGCGCTGCTCAACGTCACCGACCGCATGGTGGCGGTGGATGACCGCACGCGCGCCACCGGGCTGGACGGCAACTGGCTGCAGGATGAAGGCCGCCGCCTGTGGGTTGCGCTGAACGCGAGCTTCTGATGGGCATGCGCCGCTTTTCCGTGGTGCTGCGTGCCGGCCTGGTCGGCCTGCTGTCCGCGCTGTCGCTGGGGGCGGCAGTGGCGGCAGCAGAGGTGGCGGTGACCGACCAGGCCGGCCGCCGCGTGGCGCTGGCGCAGCCCGCCCAGCGCGTCGTGCTGACCGATACCTCGGATTTCATCGCGCTCGCCCTGATCGACGACCGCCCGGCGCAGCGCCTGGTGGCGTGGAACCGCTGGCGCCTGGACGCGGACACGCTGGCCGCGCTGCGCGCCGCCGACCCCGCGTTCGACGACATCCTGCAGCTCAGCGTCGACGATCCGAACAACTTCCCGCTCGAACGGGTGATTGCGCTGCAGCCCGATCTGGTGGTGCTGCACCCGCGCTTCAACGCCGCCGAACGACTGATCCGGCAACTGGAGGCGGCCGGCGTCGCCGTTGCGGTACTGCGCCTGACCCCCAGCCTGCGTGCCGCCGATTCGCTCGACGGACTGCGCCGCCTGGGCGTGCTCATCGGCCGCGGCGAACAGGCCGAAGCCTACGCCGCCTTCTTCCAGGCGCGGCTCGAGCGCATCCGCAGCCGCGCCGCGACGGTGCAGCGGCGTCCGTCGGTGCTGCTCGAACCGCACGCCGGCAGCGCCGCCTGCTGTTCGTCGGTGGGGAGCGGCGAGAACATCGGCGACCTGGTGAGCGCCGCCGGCGGCCGGCACATCGGCGAGGGCGTGCTGCCCGGCATGTTCGGCCAGTTGAGCCTGGAGTACGTGCTCGAACAGGCGCCGGAGGTGTACATCGGCGTCGGCGGCGCCCATCTCGCCGAACGCGGCGGGCTGGTGCTCGGCGTCAGCACTACGCCGGCCGCCGCGCAGGCTTCGCTGGGCCGCGTGCTGGCGCGCAAGGGCATGTCCGGCATCCGCGCGGTGGAAGACGGCCGCGCCCACGGCATCTGGTTCCCGCTCACCGGCGGCCTGAGCATCGTCGCCCTCGAAGCGGTCGCCAAGTGGGTACTGCCGGAGCTGTACGCCGACATCGACCCGCAGGCCACGCTGGACGAGATCAACGCCCGCTTCCTCGCCACCCCGCTGCGCGGCACCTTCTGGACGAACGCGCCGGCCCGGCCCGGCGGCTTTCCCGCCCCCAGCCGGAGCACCCGATGATGCATGCGGATGGAGCCAAGCCGGCCGCCGCGGTGTCGGCGGCTGGGCTGCGAACTCTGGATGGCTACCGCCGGCTGATGCGGCGGCGCCGGGCGTCGGTGGCCCTGTTGCTGATCGTCGCGCTGGCCAGCGCGCTTACCGACTTCGTCAGCGGCCCGTCCTCGCTCGGCCTGGCGGACGCGCTGCGCGGATTGTTCGATCCTGAAAGCCTGGCGCGCGGGCAGCGCGTGATCCTGTGGGAGGTGCGCCTGCCGATCGCGGTGCTGGCGATCCTGGTCGGCATGGCGCTGGCGCTGGCCGGCGTGGAGATGCAGACCATCCTCGGCAACCCGCTGGCCGAGCCCTTCACCCTGGGGGTGTCGTCCTCGGCGGCGCTCGGCGCCGCGCTCGCCATCGTGCTCGGGGTGGGCATTCCGGGCTTCGACCTGTCCTGGCTGGTGCCGGCCAATGCCTTCGTGTTCGCACTCGGCGCGCTGCTGCTCCTGCAGGTGCTCGCGCGCACCCACCATGCCGGGCCGGAAACCCTGGTGCTGTTCGGCATCACCATCGGCTTCGCCGCCGGCGCGCTGCTTTCGCTGCTGCAGTTCGTCGCCAGCGAGGACGCCCTGCAGCAACTGGTGTTCTGGACCATGGGCAGCCTGGCGCGCGCCGACTGGCCCAGCGTCGGCCTGCTCGCGGCTGTACTGGCCGCGACCATGCCCTTTTCCTGGCGCGCCGCGCGCCGCCTCACCGCGCTGCGCCTGGGCGACGACCGTGCGCGCAGCTTCGGCGTCAACGTCGACCGCCTGCGCCTGTGGGCGCTGGTGCGCGCCAGCCTGCTGGCGGCGACGGCGGTGGCACTGGTCGGCACCATCGGCTTCGTCGGCCTGGTCGGCCCGCACATGGCGCGCCTGCTGGTCGGCGAGGACCACCGCTTCCTGCTGCCGGCCAGCGTGCTGTGCGGCGCGCTGCTGATGTCGCTGGCCTCGGTGATCAGCAAGACCCTGGTGCCCGGCGTGCTGATGCCGGTGGGCATCGCCACCTCGCTGGTCGGCCTGCCGGTGTTCCTGGCGCTGATCACCCGGCGCCATCGACGCAGATGAATCCATGAGCCCTTCCGAGTCATGACCCTTCCGCACGCCGGCCCGATGCTGGAAATCCAGCATCTCACCGTGTCTTACCGCAACCACCCCGTGCTCGGCGACCTGAGCCTGCCGCCGCTGCTGCCGGGCGAGCTGGTGGCCCTGGTCGGCCCCAACGCCACCGGCAAATCGACCTTGCTGCGCGCGCTCGCGCAACTGGTGCCGGCCAGCGGCCAGGTACGCTGGGATGGCCAGGACCTGCTCGCCCTGTCCACCACCGCGCTGGCGCGCACCATCGGCTACATGCCGCAGAGCCTGCCGGAAACCGCCGCGCTGAACGTATTGGAAGTCACCCTCACCGCCATGCAGGCGCAGGATCTTCCTGCCGGCAAGGCACAGCTTGCCGCCATCGCGGTGCTCGAACGCCTGGGCATCGACGACCTCGCCCTGCGGCGCCTGGACCAGCTCTCCGGCGGCCAGCGCCAGGTCGCTGCGCTGGCCCAGGCCATCGCGCGCGATTCCCCCATCCTGCTGCTCGACGAGCCCACCAGCGCGCTCGACCTGCGCCACCAGTGGCGGGTGATGAACACCGTGCGCAGGCTGGCCGACGACGGCCACTTGGTCATCGCGGTGCTGCACGACCTGGCGCTGGCCGCGCAGTGGGCCGACCGCATCCTGGTGCTGGATCGCGGCTGCCTGCACGCCTGCGGCACGCCGCAGACGGCCCTCACCCCGGACATGCTGCGTGCCGTGTACGGCGTGGAGGCGCGCGTGCAGCGCTGCGAGCACGGCCGCACGGTGGTGCTCGTCGACGGCCCGGCCGGCTCCCCACGAACCTGATTCTTTTCCTCTCGACCGCGGAGCGTTCCATCATGACCCAGCTTGCCGCGCAGGCGCACGTCCGCCTGCCCGCCCCCGAAGACACCCTGACGCGCTTGGGCGAACACGTGCGCGAACATGGCTTCCAGTTCCAGCGCGACGGTGCGGACTGGGCCCTTTCCATCCACGACGGATGCGCGCGCATCCGTGTTGACGGCGAGCGGCTCGACATCCGCATCGAAGCCGCTACGCTGGATGCATTGCACGACCTCAAGGTGATCGTGGCCAGCCATGTGCTGGAATTCTCCCCACAAGCGAGCGAAATCCGCTGGCAGGGCGACGGCAGCCAGTTGCGCGAATCGCCGGCGTTCCGCGTGCTGCGGGTCATTGCCGCGCGCGATCTGACGCCGCGCATGCGCCGCATCACGCTGGCCGGCGAGCGCCTCGAACGCTATGCCGGCCTGACCAACCTGCACTGCAAGCTGCTGCTGCCGCAGCCCGGCGACACCGCGCCCGAGTGGCCGACATTGGCGGACAACGGCCTGCCGCGCATGCCCGAGGGCGACAAGCGGCTGGATGCGCGCACCTACACCATCCGCCACATCGATCTGGAAGCCGGCACGCTGGACATCGACATGGTGGTGCACGAACCCGCCGGCCCAGGCGGCAGCTGGGCGCAGCGCGCCCGCCCCGGCGACCTGGTCGGCATGCGCGGGCCGGGCGGGCTGGGTGCGCGCGAGGCCGACTGGACTCTGCTCGCCGGCGACGAAACCGCGCTGCCCGCCATCGCCCGCATCCTGGAAAACCTGCCGGCATCGGCGCGCGGGGTGGCGCTGATCGAAGTCCAGGACGACAGCGGCCGGCTGGAACTGCGCGCGCCTGCCGGCATCGAGCTGCGCTGGCTGCTGCGCGGCGCCCATGCGCCGGGCACCACCACCTTGCTGGCGGACGGGGTGCGCGCGGTGGCGTGGCCGGAGGCCGGCACGCGGCTGTTCGTGTGGGCGGGGCTGGAGTTCGATGCCTTCCGCGCGGTGCGCGGCTACCTGCGCAAGGAGCGCGGCCTGAGCGCCGCCGAGCATCTGGTGGTGGCCTACTGGCGGCGCGGACGCAGCGAGACCGAGTTCAAGCACGCGCCCGAAAGTGACTGAGCCGGCGCCGGGTGACGCCGCCCGCCCCGCAGCGGCAGAGGCGTCCTGTCCCGGGCCGGGAGGGGCGGCCCCGCAAGGGCTGGGGCGTTCGTCCCGCCTCGCCCGTTTCGCCGTGGATACCTCCCCGCTGCGTGCCAGCCCGGCTTTCCGCCTGCTCTACCTGGCGCGCAGCGTGGCGCTGATGGTGTACGGCATCAACGCCGTCGCGGTGGCGTGGCAGACCTATGGCCTGACGCGCTCGTCCCTGCACGTGGCATTGGTCGGCTTCTGCCTGGCCGGCGGGCAGCTTGCCGGGCTGGTGTTCGGCGGCCGTCTGGCCGACCGGCACGACCGCCGCACGCTGATGGTCGGCAGCCGGATCGCCTATGTCGGCGTGGTCGGCCTGCTGCTGGGCAACGCGCTGCTGCCGCAGGCCCACGTTGGCCTCATCTACGTCGCGGCGCTGGCCGGCGGCCTCAGCAGCGGCGTCGGCGCGCCGGCGCTGATGGCCGCGCTGCCGTCCATGGTGGCGCGCGAGCAGCTTGCCGCGGCCGGCGCGCTGAGCGCCATTTCCGCACAGCTCGCGGCGCTGCTCGCCCCGATCCTGGCCGGCGCGCTGATTGCCGGCAGCGGGCTCGCGGGATGCTATGCGGCGGTGATGGTCGCATCGGCGCTCACGCCGCTGCTGCTCGCGCGGCTGCCTCAGCTGAGCCCCGCGCAGGCGGCCGATCGTGCGCCCGGCGCGGCGGCCGAATGGCGCGACGGCCTGCGCTTCATCCGGCGCAGTCCGATGATCTGCGGCATGTTGCTGCTCGACCTGACCGCCTGTCTGCTGGCGATGCCTTTCGTGCTGCTGCCGCAGATCGCCACCGAAACGCTCGGCGGCGATGCCGCCCTGGCCGGCGTGCTGCACGCGGCGCCGGCACTCGGCGCGCTGGCGGCCGCGCTTTCTTCCGGCTGGACGCGCAGCCTGCAGCGTCCCGGCCGCGTGCTGGCGGCGATGGCGGTGCTGTGGGGCATGGCGGTGGCCGCCGCTGGGCTCGCCGGCAGCTTGTGGGCGATGCTGGCCTGTCTGGCACTGGCCGGCATGGCCGATACGGTCGGCGACATCGTGCGCGGCGCGCTGCTCCAGCAGCACACGCCGGATGCGCTGCGCGGACGCGTCTCGGCGTTCTGGCTGGTGCAATCGACGCTGGGGCCGGCGCTCGGCGGCCTGCAGATGGGCTATGTCGCCCGCCGCTTCGCCGTGTCCACTGCCTTGCTGGCCGGCGGCGTCGCCTGCACCGTCGGCAGCGCCGCCGCCTGGGCCGCGCTGCCCGCCCTCCGGCGCGATCCCGAGCCGCCAGCCCAGGCCTGATGGAATCTTGCGCACGCCGGATAGTTGATTGGCATGAATTCGATCAGGGCTCATGCACGTTTGATTGATGTAAATCAAATCAATATGTAGTAGTGAAAATAGAATTTCGCCCATATTTAGTATGAAGAGGCGAAAGAGATGCGTGATTTCACTGGTTCGGACCTGCTCTCCCGCGAGGTCGTCAAGCGTGATGGCCGCCGCATGCCCTTCGACGCCGGCAAGATTCGCGCCGCGCTGCAGCGCGCAGGCAGGGCCACGGCCGAGTACGGGGCCGCCGAGGCGGCCCGCCTCACCGATCGCGTGCTGCGCGTGCTCGGCCACCGCTTCGGCCGCCATGCGGTGCATATCGAGCAGATCCAGGATGTGGTGGAGGAAACCCTGATCGCCGACGGCCTCACCGCCACCGCGCGTGCCTACATCGTCTACCGCGAGCAGCACGCCATGCTGCGCGGCGAGCGCAAGGTGCAGGTGGACGTGGAAGCCTCGGTCAACGAATACCTCACCCGCGCCGACTGGCGGGTCAATGCCAACGCCAACCAGGGCTATTCGCTGGGCGGGTTGATCCTCAACGTGGCCGGCAAGGTCACCGCCAACTACTGGCTGTCGCATGTCTACCCGCCCGAGGTCGGCGCCGCGCACCGCGAGGGCGACATCCACATCCACGACCTGGACATGCTGTCCGGCTATTGCGCCGGCTGGTCGCTGCGCACCCTGCTGCACGAGGGCCTGAACGGCGTGCCGGGCAAGGTGGAGGCCGGCCCGCCCAGGCACATGTCCAGCGCGGTGGGGCAGATCGTGAACTTCCTCGGCACCATGCAGAACGAATGGGCGGGGGCGCAGGCCTTCTCGTCCTTCGATACCTACATGGCGCCCTTCGTGCGCAAGGACAACATGCGCTACGAGGAGGTGCGCCAGCACATCCAGGAACTCATCTACAACCTCAACGTGCCCTCGCGCTGGGGCACGCAGACGCCCTTCACCAACCTCACCTTCGACTGGACCTGCCCCGACGACCTGAAGGAGCAGATCCCGATCATCGCCGGCGAGGAAATGCCCTTCAGCTACGGCGACCTGCAGGCCGAGATGGACCTGATCAACCGCGCCTACATCGAGGTCATGTCCGCCGGCGACGCCAAGGGCCGGGTGTTCACCTTTCCCATCCCGACCTACAACATCACCCCGGATTTCCCCTGGGAGTCGGACAACGCCGCGCTGCTGTTCGACATGACCGCCAAGTACGGCCTGCCCTACTTCCAGAACTTCGTGAACTCGGAACTGCAGCCCAACATGGTGCGCTCGATGTGCTGCCGCCTGCAGCTCGACCTGCGCGAACTGCTCAAGCGCGGCAACGGTCTGTTCGGCAGCGCCGAGCAGACCGGCAGCCTGGGCGTGGTCACGGTGAATTGCGCACGCCTGGGCCATCTGCACCGCGGCGACGAGGCCGGCCTGTTCGCCCGCCTCGACCGCCTGCTGGAAATCGGCCGCGACAGCCTGGAGATCAAGCGCAAGCTGATCCAGCGCCTCATCGACCAGGGTCTGTTCCCCTACACCAAGCGCTACCTCGGCACGCTGCGCAACCACTTCTCCACGCTGGGGGTGAACGGCATCAACGAGATGATCCGCAACTTCAGCGCCGACACCGAGGACGTCACCACCGAATGGGGCCACGCCTTCGCCGTGCGCCTGCTCGACCACGTGCGCGTGCGCATGACGGCCTTCCAGGAAGAAACCGGGCACATGTACAACCTGGAGGCCACCCCGGCCGAAGGCACCACTTACCGCTTCGCCCGCGAGGACAAGAAGCGCTGGCCGGATATCCTGCAGGCCGGCAGCGCCGAGCAGCCCTATTACACCAATTCCTCGCAACTGCCCGCCGGCTTCACCGACGACCCGTTCGAGGCCCTCGCGCGCCAGGAGGCGCTGCAACGCAAATACACCGGCGGCACGGTGCTGCACCTCTACATGGGCGAGCGCCTGTCCAGCGGCGAGGCGTGCAAGCGCCTGGTGCGCCGCGCGCTGGAGAACTTCCGCCTGCCCTACATCACCGTGACGCCGACCTTCTCGATCTGCCCGACGCACGGCTACCTGGCCGGCGAGCACGCCTTCTGCCCGAAGTGCGACGAAGAGCGCCTCGCCGCCAAGCGGGCGCGGCTCGCGGCCTGAGAGGGGGCCGCCCCACAGGGGCACAACGAACCACCACCCACCCAACCAATCGTAAGGAACCCGCCATGAACATGCATTCCGCCACCGAGACCCGGCACCTCGCCGACGTCATCACCCTCAGCGACGACGAACGCCAGCCCTGCGAAGTGTGGACGCGCGTGATGGGCTACCACCGTCCGGTCGCCAGCTTCAACACCGGCAAGAAGGGCGAGCACGCCGAACGCCGCTTCTTTGCCGAGGGGCGCTGCGGGCTGGACCGCTGAGCCCGCAGCGATGCAGGGCCTGCGCGTCGGCGGCTTCACGCCGTTGACCACCATCGACTTCCCCGGCCGGCTCGCCGCCGTGGTGTTCTGCCAAGGTTGCCCGTGGCGCTGCGGCTATTGCCACAACCCCCACCTGATTCCGCCCGACGCACCGGCGGAACGTTCGTGGCAGTCGGTGCTGGATTTTCTCGAACGCCGCCGCGGGCTGCTCGACGGCGTGGTGTTTTCGGGCGGCGAGCCGACCCTGCAGGCGGCGCTGCCGGGGGCCTTGAGCGCGGTACGGGCGATGGGCTTCGAAACCGCGCTGCACACCGCCGGCATGTACCCCGAACGCCTCGCCGCGGTGCTGCCGCTGCTCGACTGGGTGGGATTCGACATCAAGGCACCGGCCACGCACTACGACGCCGTCACCGCCACGCCGGGCAGCGGCGAACGGGTGGCGCGCTCGCTGGAGCTGCTGCTTGCCAGCGGCGTGGACCACGAGTGCCGCACCACCTGGCATGACGGCCTGTTCGGCCGCGATGAGCTCGGCCGCCTGGGCGCCAGCCTGGCGCGGCGCGGCGTGCGGCGCTGGCGGGTACAGGCGTGCCGCATGCCGGTGGCGCGGGCCTGAGCGGAGTCGGGGGCGCCCTGTGGCAAAAAAAGAGCGCCCGGTCCGCAAGGGCCAGGCGCTCGTCACTGCGGCTGCAGGGGGACGATCAGGGCTTGATGGCGATCTTCAGCACGCCGTCGCGCTGGTTGGCGAACAGGTCGTAGGCGGAGACGATGTCGTCGAGCGGGTATTCGTGGGTGACGAGCACGCCCAGGTCGAGGCGTTCGGCGGCCAGCACGTTCATCAGCCGGCGCATGCGTTCCTTGCCGCCGGGGCACAGCGCGGTGTTGATCTTGTGGTCGCCCAGCCCGGCGGCGAAGGCCGACACCGGAATGCTCAGATCGCTGGAGTACACGCCCAGGCTCGACAGCGTGCCGCCGGGCTTGAGCACGCGCAGCGCGGCTTCGAAGGTGGCCTGTGTGCCGAGGGCCTCGATCGACGAATCGACGCCGCGCCCGCCGGTGAGCTTCATGATCTCGTCGACCACGTCGCAGTTGTGGAAATTCAGCGTCACGTCGGCGCCCATCACCTTCGAGATGCCCAGGCGGTGGTCGTTGCCGTCCACCGCGATGATGGTGGTCGCGCCCAGCAGGCGCGCGCCGGCGGTGGCGCACAGGCCGATCGGCCCCTGCGCGAACACCACCACGGTGTCGCCGAGCCTGATGTTGGCGTTCTCCGCGCCCTTGAAGCCGGTGGACATGATGTCCGGGCACATCAGCACCTGCTCGTCGGTGAGGCCGTCGGGAATCGGGGCGAGGTTGGCCTGTGCGTCGGGCACCAGCACGTACTCGGCCTGGGCGCCGTCGATCATGTTGCCGAAGCGCCAGCCAGCGGTGGCCTTGTGGCCGTGGGCGCCGCACTGCCCGCTGGGGATCAGGTAGCTGCCGTCCTGCGAGGGCGCGCCGTCCTGTGCCGCATAGCTGTTGAAGTTCGGGCAGATCGCCCCGGCGATCACGCGCTGGCCTTCGGTGTAGCCCTGCACCGCGCTGCCCAGCTTTTCGATCACGCCGACCGGCTCGTGGCCGATGGTGAGGCCGGGCACCACCGGGTACTCGCCCTTGAGGATGTGCACGTCGGTGCCGCAGATCGTGGTGGTGGTGATGCGGATCAGCGCATCGTTGGGGCCGACCTCGGGAATCGGCTTGTCCACCAGTTCGATACGGCCAGGGGCCACGAAAACCGTTGCTTTCATCATGCTCATGGTGCGTCCTCCCAGGGTGGGTGAAAAGACTTGCCCGAGCAGTATATAGACCCCTGGATGCGCTCGATTTGATCAGGGACAACAGCCGTGCAGGACGGGTGTGTCACGCTGCCGCGACGCAGGCGTGCGTGCCGCAGGCCAGCTTGCGCCGCGCGGTGGCGAAGCGGCGGTACAGCCTTGCGGAGCCCGCCTTGTCGTGGGCGGCGAGCGCTGCGTCGAGTTCGGCGCGGATGCGCTCGAACAGCATCGCTTCGCTGTCGCTGAACGCGGGGCCCAGCGCCAGGCGCAGCTTTTCGCGCAGGCGGACGATGACGTCCGCGGCATAGCGGTTGGCGCCGTGCCCGGTGGGCGGCGTGCTGGCCGGGACGTGGCCGGCCGCGCCTGCGCGTTCCTCGAGCAGGTGGATTTCGAGCAGGTCGAGCACCGTGAGCAGGTCGTCGACATCGTGCGCGTCCAGCCGGGCCACGCAGCAGCCCCGGCGGGGTTCGAGCTGCACCAGGCCTTCGTGGGCGAGCACCTTCAGCGCCTCGCGCACCGGCGTGCGGCTGACGCCGTAGCCTTGTGCCAGCGCGGCCTCGTCAAGCGCCGCGCCCGGCGCGAGTTCGTGCGTGAAGATGCGTTCGCGCACCGAGTCCGCGATGGCTTCGTAGAGCGCCCGGGGGCGCAGCAGGTCGTCGTCGTTCATGCCTGTGGTTCTCCATGGGCCGGCCTGGCGCCGGGCCGGCGCGGCTGCGTGGTGGTGAAGGGCGTTCATGCCGCTTCCGTGGCCGTGCCGCTTCCGGCGTCGGCGAACGCGATCAGCAGGTCCTTGGCTTCCACCTGGTCGCCGGGTTTGACGCAGATGCGGGCGATGGTGGCGTCGCGTTCGGCGCTCAGCACGGTTTCCATCTTCATCGCCTCGATCGACAGCAGCGGTGTGCCTTTCTTCACCGCCTGGCCGGCTTCGACGGCGACCATCACCACCGCGCCCGGCATCGGCGCGGGCAGGTGGGCGGGGTTGCCGTCCTCGGCCTTGGGGCGCGTGCGCTGCGGCGCGGCGAGGCCGGCCTTGGC
Organism: Thauera linaloolentis 47Lol = DSM 12138; assembly: GCF_000310205.1. GTDB lineage: Bacteria > Pseudomonadota > Gammaproteobacteria > Burkholderiales > Rhodocyclaceae > Thauera > Thauera linaloolentis. The sequence continues at coordinate 45,378 of NZ_AMXE01000027.1, forward strand.
GACCTTGAGCGGGCGCGGCTGCCCGTTCAGCTCGAAGAACAGCTTGACCATGCCTGCGTCGTCGGCCTCGGTGCGGCCGGTCAGGCGCACGGCGAGGGTCTTGCCGGCGTCGATGGCGACCGCGATTTCTTCGCGCTCGGCCAGGCCGTTGAAGAACACCGGGGTCGGCAGCGCCGAAACGTCGCCGTACTGACGCTGGTGGCGGGCGAAATCGGCGAATACCTTCGGGTACATCAGCCAAGAGGCCAGGTCGTTGTCGTCGATGTCGCGCCCGGCGGCTGCGCTGGCGGCGGCGCGCGCGGCGTCGAGGTCGGCCGGCGGCAGCACCGCGCCGGGGCGCTCGGTCAGGGCC
>NZ_AMXE01000028.1 GCF_000310205.1 Thauera linaloolentis 47Lol = DSM 12138
GCCGACGCGCACAGCACCACCCCCGCCGCCAGCGCGCGCGCGCAGGCCGCCGCCAGCACCGGGCGCGGCTCGCGCAGGCCCAGGCTCAGGTTGATCAGCCGGGCGCCGCCGTCCACCAGCCAGTCGATCGCCGCCGCCACCTGCGCGGCGGAGGTAGTCAGGCGCTCACGGAACACCTGGGCGACGAGCAGCTCGGCCTGCGGCACGCAATGCAGCAGGCTGTCGCCGACGCGGCTGCCGTGTCCGAGCCTGTCCGGCTCGGCAGGTACGCGGCACGGCTCGCCACCAACGAGCACAAAAGCAGCGGACGCAGCCACGTGCGGCGCCTGGGCGGCAGCGTGGCTGCTATCGACCACGCCGATGCGTATCCGCCCACTCGTCCAGCCCTGATTCATCCGATGTCCCCGGCGGCCGGCAGCACCGCCAGGCGCCCCGCCTGCAGGCACACCCGCAGATCGCAGCCGGCCAGCGTGGCCGGGCGATGGCTGATGAGGATGCGGGTGCGGCCGGCGAACAGCGTGTCCACTTCGGCGATGATGCCGGCTTCGGTCGCCTCGTCCACCGCCGAGGTCGCCTCGTCGAGCACCAGCACGCAGGGCTGCTGCAGCAGCGCGCGCGCGATCGCGATGCGCTGGCGCTGGCCGCCGGAAAGCTGCTGGCCGCGCTCGCCCAACGGCGTGTCCAGGCCCTGCGGCAGGCGCTCGACGAGTTCGTCCAGCCGCGCCCGCCGCACGGCCTCGCGCACCGCCTCGTCACCGGCCTGCGGTGCGGCATAGCGGATGTTGTCGGCGAGCGTGCCACGGAACAGCACGATGTCCTGGCTGACCACCGCCACCGCGCGCCGCAGCTCGCCGAGCGCGAGCTGGCGCAGGTCGGCGCCGTCGAGCCGGATCGCGCCCGCGGCCGGGTCGTAGTGGCGGTGCAGCAGGTCGATCAGCGTCGACTTGCCGGCGCCCGACGCGCCGGTCAGCGCCACTTTCGCGCCGGTCGGAATCGACAGGCTGGCGCCGTCGAGCACCGCGTCGGCCCGCTCCGCATGGCGGAACACCACCGCGTCGAACTCGATCGCGCCGCGCCATGACGGCCGTCCGCCCGCCGCGGCGCCGGACGCATAAGCTCCGTCGCTGTCATCATCACCGCCAGCCACGTCGGCCCGCGCCTCGCGCAGTTCGCTGACCCGCATCAGGCTCACGCTCATGCGCTGGACGGCGACGTACAGGCCGAGCAGGCTGTTGACCGGGCCGGTCGCCATGCCCAGGTAGGTGGAAAACGCGATCAGCGCGCCGAGCTGCCAGCTGCCTTCGATGACCCACCAGCCGCCGATCAGGAAGGCCGCGGCGCGCGTCAGCGAGGTCAGCGTGGACGGCACGGCCTGGGTGAGGAACTCGGTCCACTGCAGCCGCAGCAAGTCGTCGAGGTAGCGCCCGCCGAGGCCGTCGAGCCGCGCGCGCTCGTCGGTTTCGCGGCGCGAGGCCTGGATGAACTTCATCGCCGGCAGGGTTTCGACGAGAAAGCTCGACATGTCCGCCGCGCGCTCGCGCACGGTGCGCGTGCGCGCCTCCACCTTGCGCCGCATCCAGCGCAGCCAGGCCGTCTCGGCCGGCACCAGCAGCAACACCAGCAGCGACAGCTCCCACGACAGGCTCAGCATCAGCGCCAGCGCGCCGACCAGGCCGATGACGCTGCTGACCGCGGCGAACAGGCTGTCGACGGCGAAGCGCTGGATCTCCGCCACGTCGCCATCGAGGCGCGACATCAGATCGCCCATGCGCTGGCGGCCGTAGAAGGCCGGCGACAGGGTCTGCAGGTGGCGGTAGAGGTCGCTGCGCAGCGCGAACAGGATGCGGCCCGACAGGCGCGTGTGCAGTTGCCGGTTGACGCCGGCCAGCACGGTGCCGGCGATGCCGGCCAGCACCATGCCGCCAGCGACCGCCACCAGCGTGCGGTAGTCGCGCGCGATCAGGCCGTCGTCGATCAGCATCTTGGTCAGCCACGGCTGCAGCAGCACCAGCAGCGTCGCGCACAGCGACAGCAGCAGCAGGCCGGCGATCGCGCGCCGCTGCGGCCGCACGAAGCCGTACAGCCAGCGCAGGCCGCGGCGCAGTTCGTCCGGCCGCTCGGCGTGGATCAGGCGGTTCAGCACGGCGCCCCCTTCACTCCCCGCATGGCTCAGTTCGCCACCAGCGAATCATGCTCCCGCCGCGCGACGCCGGCGCGCTCCAGTTCCTTGACCAGCCAGGCAGCCAGCGCATCGGGGGCGAGGCCGAGGAAGCGCCGGTTGGCCTCGCGGTACAAGGGCGTCTCATCGAGATGGCGCGGCAGTTCGTCGAGCGCCATGCGCCGCACGTCGAGCAGCCTGAAGGTGATGCAGGCGCGGATGGCGTTGCGCGCCATGCGCGCGCCGTCGGCCTCGAAGGCGCGCAGGCGGGCGAAAGCGCGCTCGAGCGCATCGTCGAATTCGGCGAAGGGCGCGCCATGGCCGGGGATGACTGCGTCCACCGCCAGCCGGCCGATGGCTTCGAGCGTGCGCCGCGCCTCGCCGAGCGCATCGCCGGTGCCGAGCACGTCGGCGAACAGGATGCCGAAGCCGTCGCGCCACAGCGCGTCGCCCGACATCAGGATGCGGCGTTCGGCGTTGTAGTAGGCCAGCGCGTCCATGTCGTGGCCGGGCGCGGCGATGGCCTGCCATTCCAGCTCGCCGGCGACGAAGCGGCTATCAGCATCAAGCGTGGCATCGGCCTGGAAAGGCTCGCCGGCCTGGTCGATGACGCTGAGCAGCAGCGCGGCCTCGTCCCAGTCCGCCACCGCCTGCGCCATGCCCTTCGGCACCGTGATTCTGCAGCCGAAAGCACGCTGCACGGCGGCATTGCCGCCGATGTGGTCGGAATGCGAATGAGTGTTGACCAAGCGGCCGAGCCGCCGGCCGCCGAGCGCGGCGCGCAGCAGCGCCACGGTCTGCGCCGCGTGCGTGACGTAGCCGCTGTCGACCAGCGTCGCCTCGCCGCCGTCGAACAGCAGCACGTTGTTGGCCGACAGCCAGCCGCGTTCGAGCACCTGCAGCGTGGCGGGCAGGCGGGGCGGCGTGCTCAAGCGCCGTCCTTTCCGGCGTGTGCGGATTCGCCGGCGGCCGGCGGCGCATCCGCGGTCGGCGCGTGTCCGGCGGGCGGCGGTGGCGCTTCTTCGGCGGACGTCGTCTCGCCGTAGATTTCGCTGGTCGTGCGGCCGCAACCCTGGCAGATGCCTTCGTCCCAGTCGATCACGCACACGCCGACACACAGTTCGTCGCCACTCATGCGCATCCCTCCACGGGCCGGCCGGCCTCGCCCAGCCATTCGCGGCGCTCGGCCACGGCGGCGAGGATGGCGCGGCGGTCATCGTCGGTCGTGCGGCTCCAGCGCGCGATCTCCTCGATCGTGCGCTGGCAGCCTTCGCACCAGCCGGTTTCCGGGCTCATGCGGCAGATGTTGATACAGGGCGAAGCAAGGCTCATGGCGGCTGTCTCTGTCGGGTGCGGGCGCATGCGCGGGCGCCGTCTTCTGGCTTTGTGCCCGGATTATGAACGAGTCCGGGCAGCGCGCGGACGAATCGGCGTCCCACCCGGCCGCGGCGGCCTCCCACACCGCTGCCCGCCCCACCCGCGCGCGCTACGCGCAGCCGGCCTGCGCGCGCTTGGCCAGCACCGCGCGCGCCACGCGCGAAGCCGGTTCGCGCTCCAGCTGCGCGCTGATCCAGGCGGCGACGTCGACCAGCGCGTCGAGGTCGATACCGGTGCCCACACCGAGCCCGTTCAACAGCCAGACCACGTCCTCGGTGGCGACGTTCCCCGACGCGCCCGCCGCGTAGGGGCAGCCGCCCAGGCCGCCGACCGAGGCGTCGAACACCGCCACGCCCATCTGCAGCGAGGCGTGGATGTTGGCCACCGCCATGCCGTAGGTGTCGTGGTAGTGGCCGGCCAGCCTGGCGGCCGGCACCCGGCGCATCACCGCTTCGAGCATGCGCGCGATGCTGGCCGGGTTGCCGCTGCCGATGGTGTCGCCCAGCGATATCTCGTAGCAGCCCATGTCCATCAGCGTCGCCGCCACCTCGGCCACGGCCTGCGGCGCTACCGCGCCTTCGTAGGGACAGCCGGCGACGCAGGACACGTAGCCGCGCACCCTGACGCCCGCCGCCCGCGCCGCCTCGGTGACCGGGCGGAAGCGTTCGAGCGATTCGGCGATCGAGCAGTTGATGTTCTTGCGGCTGAAGGATTCGGAGGCGGCGCCGAACACCGCCACCTCCTTCGCGCCGGCAGCCAGCGCGGCCTCGAAGCCCTTGAGGTTGGGCGTCAGCACCGGGTAGGCGACGCCGGGCACGGCGGCGGCGAGCACGCGGCCCAGGACCTCGGCGTTGTCGCCCATCTGCGGCACCCACTTGGGCGACACGAAGGCGGTCGTCTCGATCGCCTTCAGCCCGGCGGCTTCCAGGCGGCGCACGAGCTCGACCTTGGTGTCGGCGGACACGAGCCGCTTTTCGTTCTGCAGCCCGTCGCGCGGCCCCATCTCGACGATGCGGACGGCGGCGGGCAGGGCGGGGCTTGTGGTCATGGGTCGGCCTCTTGCGGAATGGTCAGGCGGTTTTCGTTTCGTCGAGCCCGAGCGCTTCCTTCATCTTCTGGCGGATCAGGAACTTCTGGATCTTGCCCGTCACCGTCATCGGGAAGCTGTCGACGAAGCGGATGTGGCGCGGGATCTTGTAGTGGGCGATCTGCCCCTGGCAGAAGGCGCGCACGTCGTCCTCGCCGATCGCGCCTTCCTCGCGCAGGATGATCCAGGCGCACAGCTCCTCGCCGTATTTTTCGTCGGGCACGCCGACTACCTGCACGTCGAGGATCTGCGGGTGGGCGTAGAGGAATTCCTCGATCTCGCGCGGGTAGATGTTCTCGCCGCCGCGGATCACCATGTCCTTGATGCGGCCGACGATGTTGCAGAAGCCTTCGTCGTCGATCACCGCCAGATCGCCGGTGTGCATCCAGCCGCCGGCGTCGATGGCTTCCCGGGTCTTGGCCTCGTCGCCCCAGTAGCCGAGCATCACCGAGTAGCCGCGCGTACACAGTTCGCCCGGCGTGCCGCGCGGCACGATGCGGCCTTCGGTATCGACGATTTTGACTTCGAGATGCGGCTGGATGCGGCCGACGGTGGACACGCGGCGGTCGAGGGGGTCCTCGGTGCCGCTCTGGAAGCTGACCGGCGAGGTCTCGGTCATGCCGTAGGCGATGGTCACCTCGGCCATGTTCATCTTGCCGATGACGCGCTTCATGACCTCGATCGGGCAGGGGCTGCCGGCCATGATGCCGGTGCGCAGACTGGAGAGGTCGAATTCGGCGAAGCGCGGGTGGTCGAGCGCGGCGATGAACATCGTCGGCACGCCGTACAGGCCGGTGCATTTTTCCCCGGCGACCGCCTCCAGCGCCGCCAGCGGCTCGAAGGCCTCGGACGGATACACCATGGTGGCGCCGTGCGTCAGGCAGCCGAGGTTGCCCATCACCATGCCGAAACAGTGGTACAGCGGCACCGGAATGCACACCCGGTCGCCCGGCACGAGCTTGATCGCCTCTCCGACGAAGAAGCCGTTGTTGAGGATGTTGTGGTGCGACAGCGTGGCGCCCTTGGGGTGGCCGGTGGTGCCCGAGGTGAACTGGATGTTGATCGGGTCGTCGAACTGCAGCTCGCTCGCCAGCAGCGCCAGCGCGGTCTGCTCCTCGCGCGTGGGCGCCGCCAGCAGGTCGTCGAAGTTGAGCATGCCGGGCGTGCGCCCGCCGCCCATGCGGATGACGAACTCCAGCGTCGGCAATGCATGGCTGCGCAGCAGGCCGGGCTCGCAATGGCCCAGCTCGGGCGCGAGGTCGGCGACCATTTCCAGGTAGTCGCTGGTCTTGAACGCGGGCGACAGGATCAGCGCGCGGCAGCCGACCTTGTTCAGCGCGTATTCCAGCTCGGCGCGGCGGTAGGCCGGATTGATGTTGACCAGCGTCAGGCCGGCCTTGGCGGTGGCGAACTGGGTCAGCGCCCATTCGGCGTTGTTCTGCGACCAGATGCCGATGCGCTCGCCCGGCTTCAGGCCCAGCCGCATCAGGCCGCAGGCCAGCGCATCGACGCGGCTGCGCAGTTGCGCATAGGTGAGCCGCAGGTTCTGGTGGCGCACCACCAGCGCCTCGCGTTCGGCGTGGCGGGCGCAGGCCTCGTCGAAGAAGCGGCCGATGGTCTGGCCGATCAATTGCTTGCCGGACGCGCCATGCACGTAGCTCGCGGTACTGTTCATCGTTTTCGTCTCCTCTCGTTCTTCATCGCCGCGCCGGCTCTTCATGGCCGGTTTGCAGCATGCTCGAATGCGCTCCCCAGGTGCGCGTGACCTCTTCAGGCAGCCGCGGCCGCCTCGAATTCGACCAGTTCGGCGCCGTCGCCCACTTGGTCGCCGACGGCGAAGCGGAAGGCCTTGACCGTGCCGGCGGCGGGCGCGGTGATGGTGTGCTCCATCTTCATCGCCTCCAGGATCAGCAGCGGCGCGCCCTTCTCCACCCGGGCGCCTTCGGCCGCGACCAGGGCGATGACCTTGCCCGGCATCGGCGCCAGCAGGCCGCCTTCGGCACCGCCGCCCTCGCCGCTGTGGTGCAGCGGGTCGACCGCGGCGAGCTGCCAGGCGCGGCCGCGGGCAAAGACGTGGCGGCGGCCGGCGGCCGCGATCACGGTGGCGTCCATGCGCGTGCCGTCGAGCTCGACGCGCAGCAGGCCGCGCGGATTCAGTTCGCCGCGTGCCTCGACCCCGCGCCCGTCGACCGTAAGCTGGTAGGCGCCGGGCAGGTAGGCGGCCTCGACCGCGTAGCCGGCCTCGCCGTGGCGGAACAGCAGCGTGCGGCGCGCGGTGGCGTTCATGCGCCAGCCGTCGCGCGCGTGCCAGGGCGAACGCGCGTCGGCGCTGCGCTGCGCGCGCTTGTCGGCGAGCGCGGCCTCGCGCAGCAGTTCGGCCAGCGCGGCAATGTGCAGCACCTCGTCGGGCAGCGCCGCGTCGCCGGGGAAGAGATAGGCCTTTTCGCGCTCGATGAGCCCGGTGTCGAGGTCGGCGCCGGCAAACGCCGGGCAGGCCGCCAGGCGCGACAGGAAGTCGATGTTGTTGGCCACGCCGACCACGCGGTAGTCGGCCAGCGCCTGCAGCAGGCGTGCCAGCGCGCGCTCGCGGTCGATGTCCCAGACGATGAGCTTGGCGATCATCGGGTCGTAGTGCGGGCTGATCTCGTCGCCCTCTTCCACGCCGGTATCGACGCGCACGTGCAGGCCTTCGGCCGGCGGCGCCAGATGGATCAGCCTGCCGGTGGAAGGCAGGAAGCCCTTGGCCGGGTCTTCGGCATAGATGCGTGCTTCCAGCGCATGGCCGCGGATCTGCAGCTGCTCCTGCTCCAGCGGCAGGGCTTCGCCGGCGGCCACGCGCAACTGCCACTCGACCAGGTCCAGCCCGGTGATCATCTCGGTGACCGGGTGCTCGACCTGCAGCCGGGTGTTCATCTCCATGAAGTAGAAGGAGCCGTCCTGGTTGGCGATGAACTCCACCGTGCCGGCGCCGACGTAGCCTACCGCCTGCGCCGCGTCGACCGCCGCCTTGCCCATCGCCGCGCGGCGCTCGGGCGTCATGCCGGGCGCGGGCGCTTCTTCCAGCACCTTCTGGTGGCGGCGCTGCACCGAGCAGTCGCGCTCGAACAGGTAGACGACGTTGCCGTGGCTGTCGCCGAACACCTGGATCTCGATGTGGCGCGGCCGGGTGATGTACTTCTCCACCAGCACGTGGTCGTCGCCGAAGCTGGAGGCCGCCTCGCGCTTGCACGAGGCCAGCAGGTCGATGAAGTCTTCCGCCTTGTCGACCAGGCGCATGCCCTTGCCGCCGCCGCCGGCCGCGGCCTTGATCAACACCGGGTAGCCGATGGCGTCGGCCTGGCGGTGCAGCAGCTCGGGTGTCTGGTCGTCGCCGTGGTAGCCGGGCGTCAGCGGCACGCCGGCCGCTTCCATCAGCTTCTTGGCCTCGGACTTGGAACCCATGGCGCGGATCGCCGACACCGGCGGGCCGATGAAAACGATGCCTTCGCGTTCGCAGGCTTCACAGAAATCCTCGTTCTCGGACAGGAAGCCGTAGCCGGGGTGGATGGCCTGGGCGCCGGTCTGCTTCGCCGCGGCGATGATCCTGTCGATGACGAGATAGCTCTCGCGCGCCGCGGCCGGGCCGATCAGCACCGCCTCGTCGGCCAGACGCACGTGGCGGGCCCTGGCATCCGCCTCGGAATAGACCGCGACGGTCTTGATGCCCATGCGGCGGGCGGTCTTGATCACTCTGCACGCTATCTCGCCACGGTTGGCGATAAGGATCTTGTCAAACATCTTGTCTCCCCCAGTTTGGGTCAATCTTGTCGCGTTTGGTCACACAGCGGTCGGCCGGGGCCTCGGCCGGAAAATGCGTTTGAGGAAACGCCACAACAGCACGATGAGCACGATCGCGCACAGCACGAACACCACCAGGCCGAAGGCGAACCACAGCGGGTTGTTGAACATCAGCCACAGGCCGCCGATGAAAATCCCGTCCTCGCCGAACGAGGCCAGCACGTTGCTCACCGGCTCCGGCGAGGTGTTGAGCGCGGCGCGCGCGGTGGCCTTGGCGAAATGGGTGCCGGCCGCGAGCGAGCCGCCCAGCAGCGCGCCGGCAAGCTGCAGCGCGGCTCCCTGGTCGCCCATCACGCCAGCGGCCAGCGCCGCGCCGGCGGGGATGCGGATGAAGGTGTGCAGCGCATCCCACAGCGAATCGAGCCAGGGCAGCTTGTCGGCGAAGAATTCGGTGAACAGCATCAGGCCGGACAGGCCGAGCACCCAGGGATGGGTCAGCACTTCCAGCCCGCCCGGCAGGTGAACGCCGCCCCAGCGGCCCATCGCGCCCAATACGAACACCAGCGCGTACAGCCGCAGCCCGCTCGCCCAGCCCAGTCCGGCGGCCAGCACCGCCAGCGAGGCGAGGTCCAGCGGCAGCCCGCTCCAGTCCAGCAGCGGCGTCAGGCTGCCCAGCGCGGCAAACCATCCGGACAGGGTGTCCACGTGCGTCGCCTCCGGCGCCGCTCAGCCCTGCTGCCCCGGCACCCAGGCCGCCGGGCGCTTGGACAGGAAGGCATCCAGGCCCTCGCTGGCCTCGGGCGTGACGCGCAGGCTGGCGATGCGGCGCGCGGTGTCTTGCACCAGCGCGTCATCCACCGGCCGGTTCGCCACCGCGCGGATCAGGTCCTTGCCCGCGGCCTGCGACTTCGGCCCCCCCTGCAGCAGCGCCTCGACGACGGCCCGCACGCGGGCGTCGAGTTCGTCGCCGGCCACCGCCTCGTGCGCCAGCCCCAGCTCGGCCGCGCGCCGGGCGTCGATGCGCTCGGCGGTCTGGAAGTAGCGATAGGCCTGGCGCTCGCTGATGGCGCGGATGACGTAGGGGCTGATCGCCGACGGGATGATGCCGAAGCGGACTTCGGAGGTGGCGAACACCGCCCTCTCGCCCGCGATGCAGATGTCGCAGGCGCTCGCCAGTCCCATGCCGCCGCCCAGCGCCGCGCCATGCACGCGGGCGATGGTCGGCTTGGCCATGCCGGACAGCGCGCGCAGCATGCCGGCCAGCTTCATCGCGTCGGCGAAGTTGTCCGCTTCGCTGGCTTCGCCGGCGGCCTTCATCCAGTTGAGGTCGGCGCCGGCGGAAAAGCTCTTGCCGCGCCCGGCCAGCACCACCACGCGCACGCCATCGTCGGCGTCCAGCGCCTGGCAGGCGGCGGTGAGATCGGCGATGAGCTGCGCGTTGAAGGCGTTGTGCACGTCCGGACGGTTCATCCAGACCGTCGCCACGCCGCCGTCGCGCTGGATATCCAGGGTTTCGTAGTCCATCTTTCTGCCCCCTGTCGCTTACATGCGGAACACGCCGAAGCGGGTCGGCTGGATCGGCGCGTTGAGCGCGGCCGACAGCGACAGGCCGAGCACGCGGCGAGTCTGCGCCGGATCGACCACGCCGTCGTCCCACAGGCGCGCGGTGGCGTAGTAAGGGTGGCCCTGAGCTTCGTACTGGTCGCGGATCGGCGCCTTGAAGGCTTCCTCGTCCTCGGCGCTCCAGCTGCCACCCTTGGCCTCGATGCCGTCGCGGCGCACGGTGGACAGCACGCTGGCGGCCTGTTCGCCGCCCATCACGCTGATGCGCGCGTTGGGCCACATCCACAGGAAGCGCGGGCTGTAGGCGCGGCCGCACATGCCGTAGTTGCCGGCGCCGAACGAGCCGCCGATGAGCGCGGTGATCTTGGGCACCTGCACGGTGGCGACCGCGGTGACCATCTTGGCGCCGTCCTTGGCGATGCCGCCGTTCTCGTACTTGCGCCCGACCATGAAGCCGGTGATGTTCTGCAGGAACAGCAGCGGGATGCCGCGCTGGCCGCACAGTTCGATGAAGTGCGCGCCCTTCTGAGCGGATTCGCCGAACAGGATGCCGTTGTTGGCGACGATGCCCACCGGATAGCCGTGGAGCTGGGCGAAGCCGCACACCAGCGTGCTGCCGTAGCGCGCCTTGAACTCGTCGAAGCGCGAACCGTCGACAACGCGGGCGATGATCTCGCGCACGTCGAAGGGCTTGCGCGTGTCGGTGGGGATGATGCCGTAGATCTCTTCCGGGTCGTACAGCGGCGCTTCGCCCTGGCCCAGCGCCAGGCCGACCGGCTTGGTCCGGTTGAGGTTGGCGACGATGCGGCGCGCGATGTAGAGCGCGTGGGCGTCGTTCTCGGCCAGGTGGTCGGCCACGCCGGACAGCCGCGTGTGCACGTCGCCGCCGCCGAGGTCTTCGGCGCTGACGACCTCGCCGGTGGCCGCCTTCACCAGCGGCGGGCCGCCGAGGAAGATGGTGCCCTGGTTCCTGACGATGACGGTCTCGTCGCTCATCGCCGGCACATAGGCGCCGCCGGCGGTGCACGACCCCATCACGACCGCGATCTGCGGGATGCCCTGGGCCGACATGTTGGCCTGGTTGTAGAAGATGCGGCCGAAGTGGTCGCGGTCGGGGAAGACTTCGTCCTGCTTCGGCAGGAAGGCGCCGCCCGAATCGACCAGGTAGATGCAGGGCAGGCGGTTCTGCTCGGCGATCTCCTGCGCGCGCAGGTGCTTCTTGACCGTCATTGGGTAGTAGGTGCCGCCCTTCACCGTGGCGTCGTTGGCCACGATCATGCATTCGACGCCCTGCACCCGGCCGATGCCGGTGATGACGCCGGCGCTAGGCGCCTCGTCGCCATACATGCCGAAAGCCGCCATCTGGCCGACTTCGAGGAAGGGCGTGCCGGGGTCGAGCAGGTGGTCGACGCGGTCACGCGGCAGCAGCTTGCCGCGCGCGGTGTGCTTGGCGCGCGCGGCCTCGCCGCCGCCCAGGCCGAGTTGCGCCGCCTTGGCCTGCAGGTCGCCGACCAGGCCGCGCATGGCCGCCGCGTTGGACTGGAAATCCGCGCCGCGGGTGTTGATGCTGGATTTGATCACGCTCATCGTCGCGCGCTCCGCTCAACGGGTTTCGGAAAAAAGTTCGCGGCCGATCAGCATGCGGCGGATCTCGCTAGTGCCGGCGCCGATCTCGTACAGCTTGGCGTCGCGCCACAGGCGGCCGACCGGGTATTCGTTGGTATAGCCCACGCCGCCCAGGGTCTGGATGGCTTCGCCCGCCATCCAGGTGGCCTTCTCGGCGGTGTAGAGAATGACGCCGGCAGCGTCCTTGCGCAGCGTGCGTGCGTGGTCCGTGCGGTCGCAGGCCTGGCCCACGGCGTAGGCGTAGGCACGGCAGGCGGACCAAGTGGAGTACAGGTCGGCGACCTTGCCCTGCATGAGCTGGAATTCGCCGATGGGCGTGTCGAACTGCTTGCGCTCGTGCAGGTAGGGCACGACCGCATCCATGCACGCCGCCATGATGCCGAGCGGGCCGCCGGACAGCACCGCGCGCTCGTAGTCGAGGCCGGACATCAGCACCTGCACGCCACGGCCGATGTTGGCCTCGCCGCCGAGCACGTTGTCCACCGGCACCTCGACGTCGTCGAAGAACATCGGGAAGGTGTTGGAGCCGCGCATGCCGAGCTTGTCGAGGTGGGTGCCGTGGGAGAAACCCTTCATGCCCTTCTCGATGATGAAGGCGGTGATGCCCTTCGGGCCGGCGTCGACGTCGGTCTTGGCATACACCACCAGGGTGTCGGCGTCGCCGCCGTTGGTGATCCACATCTTGCTGCCGTTGAGGATGAAGCGGTCACCCTTGCGCTCGGCGCGCAGCTTCATCGACACCACGTCGGAGCCGGCGTTGGGTTCGGACATCGCCAGCGCGCCGACCTGTTCGCCGGAAATCAGCCCGGGCAGGTACTTGCGCTTCTGCGCCTCGGTGCCGTTGCGGCGGATCTGATTGATGCACAGGTTGGAATGCGCGCCGTAGGACAGGCCCACCGAGGCCGACGCGCGCGAGATTTCTTCCATCGCCACGATGTGGGCGAGGTAGCCCATGTCGGTGCCGCCGTATTCCTCGCTGACCGTCATGCCATGCACGCCGAGGTCGCCGAGCTTCTTCCACAGGTCGGCGGGGAATTCATTGACGCGGTCGATCTCGGCCGCGCGCGGCGCGATCTCGGCCGCACAGAAAGCCTGCAGCGTGTCGCGCAGCGCGTCGATGGTCTCGCCGAGGTTGAAGTTCAGGCTGGGCACGTTCATGGGGCGTCTCCTTCTCGATTTGTCCTGGCGCCGGGGGCTGGCCGCACGGTCCGACGATGGACGGCGCGCACCCGGGGATGGAGCGAGATTAGTCCGAAGCGGCGCGCGACAACTGCCATCGGGGTTGCAAATCGTGCCATGCGGACTAGCATCCATGATCATGAAGATCCTCACCCCCTCGCCCGCCGAACTCACACTCGGCCGGGCCGCCACGCCGATCGCCTTCATCCGCGCGATCGCCACCGCGTACCACCGCCGGGGGATGGATCCGGCCAGCGCACTGCAACAGGCCCAGATCCCCGCCAGCCTGCTCGACGACCCCGATGCACGCGTCACCGCCGCGCAGATGGAAGCGATCTCCGGCATCGCCATGCAGGCGCTGGACGACGAGGCGCTGGGCTGGTTCTCGCGCCGCCTGCCGTGGGGCAGCTACGGCATGCTGTGCCGCGCCTCGCTCACCTCGCCCACGCTGGAAGTGGCGCTCAAGCGCTGGTGCCGCCACCATCGCCTGCTGACCGAGGACATCGTCTTCGAGTTCGACCAGCAGCGCGGCACGGCAACGGTCCGCGTCGCCGAAAACACCGCACTCGGCGAACTGCGCGAGTTCTGCCTCGTCACCACGCTGCGCTACCTGCTGGGCTACGCCAGCTGGCTGATCGACTCAAGCATCGCGCTGGCGGAAACCCGCCTCCCCTTTCCCGTCCCACGCCACGCCGACGCCTATCCCTACCTGTTCCCCGGCCCGCTGCGCTTCGCCGCCGACACCGCCGGCTTCGCCTTCGACGCACGCTACCTGTCGCTGCCGGTGCGGCGAGACGAGCGCGCGCTGCAGGCGATGCTGCAGCGCGCGCTGCCGCTCACCGTGCTGCAATACCGCCGCGACCGTCTGCTGGTGCACCGCGTGGCGCAGCTGCTGGACGCCACGCCCAGCGGCGCCCACACCGCCGAGGACGTGGCCGCCCGGCTCAACCTGTCGGTACGCACCCTGCACCGGCAACTGAAGGACGAAGGCGTGTCGCTGCAGCGGCTGAAGAACGAGGCCCGCCGCGAACACGCCATCCGCCTGCTGCTGCAGACGAAGAGGCCGGTCAAGCAAATCGCCGCCGCGGTCGGCTTCGACAGCGAAAAGAGCTTCGCGCGGGCGTTCCGGAGCTGGACGGGGGCGGCGCCGAGCGCGTTCAGGGCGGAGGCGCCGGAAGAACTGGCGTGAGGCACATGCAAGCCTCACCATCAAGTTTGCCCATCCCCGGCCGTTAACCCGCCCGTGCGGCGCCAGCCCGGACCACGCGGACAGCAGACGAAGGAGAACACCATGGCAACGACAGGCAGCGGCATCAACCAAGCGGCAGGCGGCAGCGCGGCGCAGGCGCCTCAGGCGGCAACGAGCATACAGCGCGGCGAAAGCGCCAGCCGCATGTCGACCGCGGAAACAGTGCGCCACGAACAGAACGCAGCGATCATCACCGCATCGCTGCAGGTGTCGATCAAGGCCGGCAACGACTCGCTCGCCTTGCTCTACCGTTCGGCCATCGACCACCTGAACGAAGTGCTGGCGCCGGGACAGAACGTCGACGTCATCGGCAAGGCCATGGAGCAGGACAACTCGCCCGAAGCCACCGCCGAGCGCATCCTGAGCTTCGCCACCGGCTTCTTCGACGCCTACGCGGCGCAGCACCCCGGCAAGGACACCGACACACTGGCACGCGACTTCACCGACCTGGTGCGGGGCGGCTTCGAGAAAGGCTTCAACGAAGCGCGCGACATCCTGCAGGGGCTGGGCGTGCTGGGCGGCAGCGACATCGAAAGCGGCATCATGAAGACCTACGAGCTGGTTTCCAAAGGCTTCGACGACTTCCTCGCCGCCAAGCTGAAACCCGCGGCCGAGGCGCAGCCACAGACGGACGAAGGGGCGAAGCCGGCGGAGAAGGCTTGAGCGCGCGCTGAGGCCCGCGGGCCGTCAGGCGCCGTGGCGGGCGAGGAAGTCGAGCAGCTCCGCCGCCCGCCCTTCGGGCGGAGTCTCGCCCGCGGTGCATAGGAGCAGCTTTCTGGCCGCCCAGGCGTCCGTGATCCTCGCCACCCCGATGCCGGCGCAGGCCAGTCGCCTGGCGGCGGCCGCAGGCACGACGGCGATGCCGACGCCATCGCCCACCAGGCCGATGACGGCTTCGAAGCTGCGCACGCGGACCCGGTAATGGAGCCCCCGCCCGTACTGCATCGCCCGCCCCTGCAGGAAGCGGCTCAATCCGCTCTCGGCCGGCAGGCCGACGAAAGGGTGTTCGAGCAGGTCGGCGAAGGGCACGCCGGCACCCGCCGGCCGGGATTCGGCCGGGAAGACCGCGACCAGATCGTCCTCTGCGAACAGGCGGGTGTGCAGCCCTTCGGTGCCGACGTAATCGGCGACGATGCCGATGTCGGCCTGCTCCTGCCGCATGGCGAGCAGGACGTCCTGGCTGCCCAGCTCGCGCAGGTCGATATCCACGTCCGCGCGCCCGGCGAGGAAGCGCCCGATGAGCGGCGGCAGATGCTCGGTCATCGCCGCGGTGTTGCACAGCAGCCGTATCGTGCTGCGGATGCCGTGCGCGTGGGCAGCCATCTCCGCATGCAGTATTTCCAGCTCGCGTTCGAGGCGGCCGGCATGCCGCAGCAGGGTGCGGCCGGCATCGGTCGGGCGGATGCCGAGCTTGGAGCGGTGCAGCAAGGCCGTGCCCAGGGCGTGCTCCAGCTTCTGCAGGCGCGTGCTGGCGGCCGCCAGCGAGAGGTGCATGGCCGCAGCGCCGCGCGTGATCGAGCCCGCTTCGACGACGGCGGCGAACAGATGAAGGTCAAACGTGGAAATACGATAGGGAACCACCCCCTCTCTTGGCGCCATCGTCGTCATCCTTCTGTTTTGACGAAGGATATCATCGCCGATGCGTGATCGACACGTGGCCTGCCGGCCCCGATCATCGCCCCATGGAAGCGACATTCCTCTTCATTGTTGCCGCGGTGTTCCTGGCGGCCGGCGCGGTCAAGGGCGTTTCCGGCATGGGGCTGCCCACGGTCTCGATGGCGCTGCTCGGCCTGCTGATGCCGCCGGCCGAGGCGGCGATGCTGATGGTGCTGCCGTCGCTGGCGACCAACGCCGCGCAATGCGCAGGCCCGCACTGGACGATGCTTGCGCGGCAGTTGTGGCCGATGTGGGCCGGCCTGCTGCTAGCGGCCTTGTTCAGCCCGATTTCGGCCGCCGATATCCCCGGGGGAGGCGCCTCGCGGGTCCTCGGGCTGGTGCTGATGGTCTACGGCATCTGGGGGCTGGCACGCCCCGCGCTCCCCGCCCTCGGGCACCATGCCCGGCTCGCCGGCAGTCTAGCCGGCTCGGCGACGGGGCTGGTGACCGCCGCGACCGGCGTTTTCGTGATCCCCATGGTGCCCTATCTGCAAGCGCTGAAACTGCCCAGGGATGCCTTCATCCAGGGGCTGGGCATCAGCTTCATGGTGGCGACAGCGGCCTTGATGCTGCGCCTGGGGAGCACCAGCGCGGCCGGCTGGGCAGCCAGCGCGCCGGCATGCGCGACGGCGCTCATCGCGGCCTTCGCAGGGCTGTGGGCGGGGTCGCGGCTGCGGGGACGCCTGGACCCCGCGCAGTTCCAGCGTGTGCTCCATGGCGTTTTCCTGCTGCTGGGGCTCGTGATGGCCGGACGGTCGCTGTGACCGCCGAGGGGCGCCCATCCATGGCGGATTTCCTCCAGGCACGCTTCATTGCCGGTAGCGGACCGCCAGCATTTCCCCGCTTGCGCACACCTCTCCATTTGCGGACAGCGTCAGGTCCACCCACACTTTTCGCTCATCCATGCTGCGCAGTTTGCCCTTGATGACGAGTTCGATACCCATCGGCGTGGGCCTCCGGAAATCGACCTTCAGGGACGCGGTCACGTAGCGGATGGGTTCGCCTTCCGACCCCATTTCGCGGTTCTGGGCCCGATGGGCGAACGCCGCGGCAGACGCTGCGCCGTGGCAATCCAGCAAGGAGGCAATCAGGCCGCCGTAAACGTGATCCGGAACGCCGCCGCTGTATTCGGGCTTCGGCAAGAAGCGTGCAATCGTGTCGTCGCCATCCCAACGGCTCTTCAGGTGATGCCCTGCCGGGTTGTTCTTGCCGCAGCCATGGCAATGGCTGAATTTCTCGGCATAAAAATCCTGGAATGCAGCGTCCATTTCGTTTCCTTAGATTTGCGCCAGCGCCGCCATCACCAGCAGAAGGCTGATCGCGGACAGCAAGGTTTGAAAAGTGATGATGCCGGCCATCAGATGGCTGTCTCCGCCCAGTTGTCGTGTCAGGACATAGGACGTCGGGGCGGTCGGCAGGGCGAAGAACAGCACGAGGACGGCGGTTTCGATGGCGGGCAGCGCCAGCGCCCTGGCGCTCAGAAACGCGAGCGCCGGCACCAGAATCAGTCGGATCAGACTGTTCCCGATCAGCGCGGCGCCCTGCCCCCGGAGCTCATCGAGCTTCAGCGCGGCCCCCACGCACAGCAGCCCCAGCGGCAGGCTGGTATTCGCCAGCAGGCTCAGCAGCTTGTCCATGCCCCATTTCAGTTCGAGCCCCGCCAGATTGAAAATTACGCCGGCCAGGCAGGCCAGGATCAGCGGATTCTTTGCGACCGGAATCAGCAATGCCACGGGATGCTTGCCATTGCCGGCCGACAGCGCCAGCACCGACAGCAGGTTCACGGCCGGCACGAGCACCGCGAGAATCACCGCGGCGAGAACCATGCCTTCCTTGCCATACAGGCCGCTGACGGCGGCAAGGCCCAGATAGGTATTGAAGCGCAGCAGGCCCTGCAGCAACACACCGAAGCGGGCAGCCGGCCAGCGCCTGAAGCGGCAGGCGACGACCAGGCCGGCGGTGACCGCTCCCAGCACGACGAGCGCTGCGGCGAGCAGGCGCGGCAGCGCGGGGCTGTCCAGCGGGGCGGTGGCAAGGCTGCTGAAGAGCAGCGCCGGAAACAGGACGAAGTAGTTGAATCGCTCCGCGCCCGGCCAGAAACCCGCCCCCGGGAAACCCGATCGCTGCATGGCATGGCCGGCCACGATCAGGATGAAGAGAGGCCAAAGCGAAACCAGTATGTAGCTCATCGGAATGCCCTTCATCGCAGGCCCTCCGGCGCGTCCTGCATGCCTTCGGCGGCCGGCCGGATCCGTGGCAGGCCCCCTTACCGGAAGCCCCTCCTCCACCGGATCCGGCCGGCCGTCCCGAAACCAGGCGGACGACGCCTGGAAACCTTACCGGCCCAGCGAATAGAACTCCGCATTGGGCCGCATGTTGGTCACGTTGGCAATACGGTTGGACATGCCGAAGAAGGCCGAAATGCCTGCGATGTCCCAGGCGTCGTCCTCGCTGAAGCCATGCGCCTGCAGCGCTTCGAAGTCGGCCTCGCCGACCAGGTGGGCCGTCTGCGAGACCTTCATGGCGAAGTCGAGCATCGCCTTCTGGCGCTCGGTGATGTCGGCCTTGCGGTAGTTGGTGGCGACCTGGTCGGCAATCAGCGGGTTCTTGGCACGAATGCGCAGGATGGCGCCGTGCGCGATCACGCAGTACTGGCATTGATTCACGCCGCTCGTCGCCACCACGATCATTTCCCGCTCGGCCTTGGTCAGGTTGCCGGGCTTCTCCATCAGGGCGTCGTGATAGGCGAAGAAGGCCCGGAACTCATCCGGCCGGTGGGCCAACGTCAGGAACACGTTGGGGATGAAACCGGACTTCTCCTGAACGGCGACGATCCGGGCCCGGATGTCTTCGGGCATGTCCTGCAGATCGGGGACGGGGAAACGGCTCACGGCGGCTTGTTGTGCTTGGGTCATGCTTTTCTCCTTCGAATGGATGGGTCAGGCTCTGGATGCTGCAGTTCTCTTATCGATTGACGTCCACGACGACACGGCCGCGCACCTCGCCCTTCAGAATGCTTTCGGCAAGGGGAATCGCCTCGGCAAGGCCGACCTCGCGGCTGATCTGGCCGAGCTTGGCGATGTCGAGGTCGCTGCCCAGGCGCTGCCACGCCAGCAGGCGGTCGGCGCGCGGGCACATCACGCTGTCGACACCCGCCAAGGTGACGCCGCGCAGGATGAAGGGCGCGACACTCGCCGGCAGGTCCATGCCCGCCGCCAGGCCGCAGGCGGTCACCACGCCGCGGTATTTCGTCGTCGCGCAGACGTTGGCCAGCACATGGCTGCCGGCGACATCGACCGCACCCGCCCAGCGCTCTCTGCCCAGCGGTTTGCCGGGGGCAGAGAAATCGGCGCGGTCCACCACGTCCTTCGCACCAAGCGCCTTCAGGTAATCGGCATCCTTGGTGCGGCCGGTCATTGCAACCACCGCATAGCCCAGTTTTGCCAGCACCGCGACGGCGACGCTGCCCACGCCGCCCGCCGCGCCGGTGACGAGAATTTCGCCATCCGCCGGCTTCACGCCATGCCGTTCCAGCGCCAGCACGCACAGCATCGCGGTATAGCCCGCGGTGCCGATCGCCATCGCCTGCTGCGGCGAGAACGCCGCGGGCAGCGGCACCAGCCAGTCGCCGTTCAGCCGCGCCTTCTGCGCCAGGCCGCCCCAGTGCGTTTCGCCGACGCCCCAGCCGTTGAGCAGCACCGCATCTCCGGCCTTGTATTCCGGATGCGAGCTGTCCTCGACCACGCCGGCCAGGTCGATGCCCGGCACCATCGGGAACTTCCGCACCACCGGCCCCTTGCCGGTGATCGCCAGGCCATCCTTGTAGTTGATCGTCGAATGGCTGACGCGGACCGTGACGTTACCCTCGGGCAACTGCGCCTCGTCGATGTCCTTCACGCTGGCGCGGTAGCCTGCTTCGTCCTTCTCGATCAATATGCCCTTGAACATGCCTTCCTCCTTCATTTAGACCGATCGTCTACGAAAAAACAAAAAAATCAGCCCGTCGGCAGGCTGGCAAAGAAAAAATCAGCAAACACTTCGAGCGGCTCCGCGCTGCGCTCGAGCTTGGCACGCAGCACCGCGCCCTCCCAGCCGATCCAGAAAAACGCTGCAAACCGCTCGGCGTCCGCCTCGGGGGCCAGTTCCCCCGCCTTCCGGGCCTCGCCCAGGCAGGCCGCGAAACGGACCTGCCAGTCTTCGAAGGTCTCCTTGAGCCGGGCGCGAAAGCTCTCGGGCAGCGCGCCCATTTCCTGCCCCAGGTTTCCGATCAGGCAGCCGCGGCGGAATTCGTGGCGGGCCATGCCCTCCGTCGCATCGGCCACGAAGGCGCGCAAACGGTTCAAGGGCGAGAGAGACGGGTTGCCGAGATGGCGATCCAGCTTGCGCGCGAAAAACACCCCGTAGCGCTCGATCAGGTCGAGGCCGAAGACTTCCTTGCTGCCGAAATAGTGGTAGAAGGAACCTTTCGGCACCCCGACCCGGCCCAGGATTTCCTCAATGCCGGTCGCGGAGAAACCCTTCTCGGTGAGCACTTCCAGACCGGCGCGCAGCAGCAGTTCGCGTGTCTCCATGAGGTTTTCACGCTGTCTGGGCGGCCTGCCGCGGCGACGGGGAACTTGCTGTTCGGCTTCCATGCAGCGACATTAAACTGATCGTCTCTTAAAATCAACCCCCAAACCATCTCAACCCACTCCAGACTCCAGCACGCCGGAAGCAACATGAAAACCCACGAACTGCTGGCCGGAGGACCCTCAGTTCCCAGACGGCCGCCACACCACCAGCCAACCGAGCACGGAACCCGCCACGCTGCCGATCAGGCCGGCGCCGAGCGGCATGGGCTCATCCGTGAAATAGCCAAGCGCGGCGCCGATGCCGAAACCGACGAGGGCAAACCCGGCCACCCGGCGGCGGCGAGCCTCGGCCTGCGCCTCGTCGAGGCGCTTGCGGCGGGCTTCCTCGTGGGCACGAAAGCCCGGTTCGAGAACGGCTCGGACCATCGCCTCTGCCTGTGTCTTGTTCATTGGCATACCTGGACGGAAAAAAACAGCAAGTGTGTGATCAAGGGCTGCTGCTGCCTCATGAAAAAGTGAAATGACATAAATCCTCCGACATGAACCAACAAGCAAAACGGCCGGCCCCGCTCGCATCGAGCAGGACCGGCCGTTCGCCGTAGCAGCAAGCGCGCGCCGGGACGGCGCCCCTTCAGGCTTCGTGCACCAGCAGGTCGGAGGTGATGTCCGCCACCCGGCTGACGCTGGTCAGCGTCATGGCCACGCGCATTTCCTTTTCCAGCAGTTCGAGCAGGTGAGCCACGCCGGCCTCGCCGGCGGCGGCCAGGGCGTAGATGTAGGCACGGCCGATCATCACCGCGTCGGCGCCGAGGGCGATCATGCGCACCACGTCCAGGCCGTTGCGTACGCCGGAGTCGGCGAGGATCTTGATCTGGCCCTTGACCGCATCTGCGATCGCCGGCAAGGCGCGCGCGGACGACAGCACGCCGTCGAGCTGGCGGCCGCCGTGGTTGGAGACGATGATGCCGTCGGCGCCGAAGCGGACCGCGTCCCTGGCATCTTCGGGGTCGAGGATGCCCTTGATGACCATCGGGCCTTTCCAGAATTCGCGGATCCACTCCAGGTCCTTCCACGAGATGGAGGGGTCGAAGTTGGCGCCCAGATAGCCCATGTAGTCTGCCAGCCCGGTGGGCTTGCCCAGATAGGCCGAGATGTTGCCCAGATCGTGCGGCTTGCCCATCAGGCCCACGTCCCAGGCCCAGCGGGGGTGCGTCACCGCTTGCAGGTAGCGACGCATGGCGGCGTTGGGGCCGCTCATGCCGGAATGCGCGTCGCGGTAGCGCGCGCCGGGCACCGGCATGTCGACGGTGAATACCAGCGTCGAGCAGCCGGCGGCCTGCGCGCGTTCGAGCGCGTTCTGCATGAAGCCGCGGTCCTTGAGCACGTAGAGCTGGAACCACATCGGGCGTTTGATCCGGGGAACGACTTCCTCGATGGGGCAGACCGAGACGCTGGACATGCAGAAGGGCACGCCCTTGGCGTCGGCGGCGCGCGCGGCCTGCACTTCGCCGCGGCGGGCATACATGCCGGTAAGGCCGACCGGCGACAGGGCGACGGGAATGGACAGCTTTTCGCCGAACAGCTCGATGCTGGTGTCGAGCTTGCTCATGTCCTTGAGCACGCGCTGGCGCAGGGCCACTTCGGCGAGGTCGTCGACGTTGCGGCGCAGCGTCTTTTCGGCGTAGGCGCCGCCGTCGATGTAGTGGAACAGGAAGGGCGGCAGGCGCTTTTGCGCGGCGGCCCGATAGTCGCTGGCGGAAGAAATGATCATTGTGCTTGTCTCCAGATGTCGAGACCGGGGTTGCGGGACATCAGCCCGGTTCGTCGGGAATCAGGGTGGGTACGCGCGCTTCCTCGGGCAGGCGGCCATAGCGGGCGCGCCGGGCGTCGTCGTCGTCGAAGCGGCGCACGGTGTCGCGCACGTAGTCGAGGTGGTTGCCGATCTGCGCGCGCGCCTGCGGTGCGTCGCCGTCGAGGATGGCCTGCATCAATGCCCGGTGCTGGTTCGTCAGCTCGTGGATGGTTTCCGGCGAGCTCAGCGTGAACATGGTGCGGCGGCTTTGCATGACGGTGGAGAACACCAGCTCGAACAAGCTGTGCATCACGCGCAGCAGGACCACGTTGTGCGAGGCTTCGGCGATGGCGAGATGGAACTGCGCATCGGCGCGCGCGGACAGTTCGGCGTGGCCGCTCTTCTGGTGGCGCACCATGACGTCGTAGCAGCGCTGGATGCGGTCCTTGTCGGTCTGCGTGGCGCGCAGCGCGGCATGCCAGGCGGTGCTGCTTTCCAGCGCGTGGCGCGCTTCCAGCACGTCGTAGCGGTACTCGGGGTCGGCGGTGAGCAGGTTGGCCAGGGGCTCGAAGGTGCCCGCGAGCAGGAAGCCCCGGTTGCGCTCCTGGACGAAAGTGCCCGCGCCGCGCCGGCTGCTGAGCACGCCCTGGCTGACCAGCTTCTGGATGGCTTCCCGCAGTGAAGGCCGGGAAACCCCCAGTTGCTGGGCGAGCTGCCGTTCGGCCGGCAGGCGCTCGCCCGGCCGCCACTGGCCTTGCCGGACGAGGGCATGGAGCTGCTCGGCAACGTGGTCAGCCAGGCGCATCGCGTGGTTCCGTACTTGCTCAGTGTGCCGCGTGAACGACGGGGATCATCCACGGGAAGACATAGGCCTGCAGCGTCGTCATGGCGCCGATGATAACAGCGAAGACCAGGCTATGTTTCACGGTGAAACGGAACAGATCCGACTCCTTGCCGGCCAGGCCCACGGCCGCGCACGCGATGGCGATGGACTGCGGCGAGATCATCTTGCCGGTGACGCCGCCGGTGGTGTTGGCCGCGACCGTCAGCACTTCAGGCAGGCCGAGCTGCTGCGCGGTGGTCGCCTGCAGCGCGCCGAACAGGGCGTTGGCCGAGGTGTCCGAGCCCGTCAGGAACACGCCGATCCAGCCCAGGAAGGGCGAGAAGAACGTGAACGCGTCGCCGGTGTGTGCCAGCGCCAGCGCCAGCGTCGCGGACAGGCCAGAGTAGTTGGCGATGAAGGCGAACGCCAGCACCATGCCGATGGAGTAGATCGGCAGCGCCAGGCTCTTGAGCGTTTCGCCGAAGGTGGCGACGGCCCTGGCCGGCTTCAGGCGCAGGAAGGCGACGGTAAGCACCGCGCCGATCATGATTGCGGTACCGGTCGCGGAGAACCAGTTGAACGCATAGACCGCGCCGTAGGGCGTTGCCGAAGCCACCACCGGCGGAGCCTTTTCCACCAGGTTGTGGAGCAGCGGCACCGGAATGCTGAGCACCCAGTCGGCCAGCGCGCCATTGGCGGCGAACAGCGCCTTGAAAGGCTTCAGGCTCCAGATCGTCACCATCGCGGTGAGGATGATGAACGGCGACCAGGCCTTGAGCACGACGCCGGCGGTCAGCGTCACCGGCGCGCTGTCCGGGCTGCCAGCCGTGGTGGTGGCGCCCTCGGTTTCGAAGCGGAAGATGCGCTTGGGCTGCCAGACCTTGAGGAAGGCCGTCAGCGCGACCAGCGAGACGATGGCCGAGGTGATGTCCGGCAGTTCGGGGCCGATGTAGTTGGCGGTGAGGAACTGCACGATGGCGAACGAGCCGCCGCCGACCAGCACGGCCGGCCAGGTTTCCTTGATGCCGCGCCAGCCGTCCATGATGGCCATCAGCCAGAACAGCACGATGATGGTCATGAATGGCAGCTGGCGGCCGGCCATCTGGCCGATCGCGAACGGATCGATGCCCGAGACCTGCCCGGCGACGATGATCGGGATGCCCATCGCGCCGAAGGCCACC
Source organism: Thauera linaloolentis 47Lol = DSM 12138 (assembly GCF_000310205.1). Classification (GTDB taxonomy): domain Bacteria; phylum Pseudomonadota; class Gammaproteobacteria; order Burkholderiales; family Rhodocyclaceae; genus Thauera; species Thauera linaloolentis. The sequence continues at coordinate 24,040 of NZ_AMXE01000028.1, forward strand.
GGCGCGGTGTTGGCGATCAGGCACAGACCGGCGGCATACAGCGGCTTGAAGCCCAGACCGACCAACAGCGCGGCGGTGATCGCCACCGGGGCGCCGAAGCCGGCCGCGCCTTCCAGGAAGGCGCCGAAGCAGAAGCCCACCAGGATCAGTTGCAGGCGCTGGTCGGGCGTGACCGACAGGATCGACGAACGGATGATGTCGAACTGCCCGGTCTCGATCGAGATCTTGTACAGGAACACCGCGGCGACGATGATCCACGCAATCGGCCACAGGCCGTAGAAGAAGCCGTACACACCCGAAGCCAGGGCCGCCGAAACCGGCATCCGGTAGAACAGCAGGGCCACGGCCAGCGCCAGCACCACGGTGATGGTGCCCGCCACGTAGCCCTTCAGGCGCAGCTTGGTCAGTGCGAGAAAGAAGAAGATGATCGGTATCAGCGCTACCAGCGCCGAAATCCAGACGTTCCCAGCGGGATCGTAGTTTTGCTGCCAGATGGATTCCATGTCCTGCCTTCCTTGGTCGATGTACACGGCCTCTGAAGTTATCGCTCCTCAGGTGGCCACTCCGCGCGTCCGCAACCCGATACCGCGGCATCCGCCAGGACAAGCGCTCCGCCCAGACGGGCAGCCCAACGCCTTCATCCTCGCTTTACCGGACGGGCCCCTGCCTCGGCATATTGGTCTTACCAAAACAGGGCTGATCACGCTGCGCGATTATATGTTTTAGTTTTTTTACCAAGAGCATGGGTAAACCCGAAAAGCTCAGCTATAGGTGCCCATCAGCAATTATTATCGAATTGGTCATACCAAAGCAGGCCTTCCCCTTGCAGACAGCCGGTACGGAAAACGAAACGGCCGGCCCCGCTCATCCCGAGCGGGGCCGGCCGTCATTCCGGTCGGTGGTGGATCAGCCCGCCAGCGCGCGGCCGATGACCAGCTTCTGGATGTCGCTTGCGCCTTCGTAGATCTGGCACACCCGCACGTCGCGGTAGATGCGTTCGACCGGGAAGTCGGTGACGTAACCATAGCCGCCATGCACCTGGATGGCGTCGGAGCACACGCGCTCGGCCATCTCGGACGCGAACAGCTTGGCCATCGACGCCTCCTTGAGGCAGGGCCGGCCGGCGTCCTTCAGGCTGGCGGCGTGCCACACAAGCTGGCGCGCGGCCTCCAGTTGCGTCGCCATGTCGGCGAGGCGGAAATTGACCGCCTGGTGCTCGAAGATCGGCTTGCCGAAGCTCTCGCGCTCCTGCGCATACTTGATCGCCGCCTCCAGCGCGGCGCGCGCCATGCCGAGGCACTGCGCGGCGATGCCGATGCGGCCGGCTTCCAGATTGGACAGCGCGATCCGGTAGCCTTCGCCCTCCGCGCCGATCACCGAATCCGCCGGGATGCGGCAGTTCTCGAACAGGATCTGCGTGGTGTCCGAGGCCCGCTGGCCCATCTTTTCCTCGATGCGCCCCACCTGGTAGCCCGGCGCGCTGGCCGGCACCAGGAAGCAGGTGATGCCTTTCTTGCCCGCCGCCTTGTCGGTGACGGCGAAGACGATGGCGACGTCGGCGTGCTTGCCGGTGGTGATGAACTGCTTGACGCCGTTCAGCACCCATTCGTCGCCCTCGCGCACCGCAATGGTGCGGATGGCCGCGGCGTCGGAGCCGACGTGGGGTTCGGTGAGGCAGAAGCAGCCCAGCTTCTCGCCGCGGGCCAGCGGCCTGAGCCAGGTTTCCTTCTGCGCCTCGGTGCCGAAGCGGTTGAGGATGCCGCAGGGCAGCGAGTTCTGCACGCTGAGGATGGTCGAGGTGGCGCCGTCGCCGGCGGCGACTTCTTCCAGCGTCAGCACCAGGCTCATGTAGTCCATGCCGGCACCGCCCCATTCCTCGGGCACCACCATGCCGAGCGCGCCGAGTTCGGCCAGCTCGTTCAGCGCCTCGCGCGGAAAGGTGTGATTGCGGTCCCATTCGGCCGCGAACGGGGCCAGGCGCTCCTGCGCGAAGGCCCGCATCGAGTCGCGGATGAGTTCCTGTTCCTGGGTGAGAATCATGATCGATGCCCCTTTCAGCCGCCGCAGCCGACAGCCGCGTCGACCTCGATCGCCATCGCCGTCGCCTCGCCGCCGCCGATGCACAGGCTGGCCACGCCGCGCTTCAGGCCGCGCTTGCGCAGCGCGCCGATCAGCGATACCAGAATGCGCGCGCCGGAGGCACCGATCGGATGGCCCAGCGCGCAGGCGCCGCCATTGACGTTGACCTTGTCGTGCGGCAGCTTCATCTCGTGCATCGCCGCCATCGCCACCACCGCGAAGGCCTCGTTGATTTCCCACAGATCGACCTCGTCGGTGCGCCAGCCGGCCTTTTCCAGCACCTTCTGCATCGCCCCCACCGGCGCGGTGGTGAACCAAGCCGGCTCCTGCGCGTGGGTGGCATGGCCGACGATGGTCGCCACCGGCTTCAGGCCGAGCCTGTCGGCGGTGGACCTGCGCATCAGCACCAGCGCCGCGGCGCCGTCCGAGATCGAGCTGGAGTTGGCCGGCGTCACCGTGCCGTCCTTGCGGAAGGCCGGCTTCAGCGACGGGATCTTGTCGATCTGCGCCTTCAGCGGCTGCTCGTCCTTGTCGACGACGACATCGCCCTTGCGCCCGGACACCGTCACCGGCACCACTTCCCAACTGAAATCCCCATTGTTGATCGCGGCCTGGGCGCGGGTGGTCGAAGCGATGGCGAATTCATCCTGCGCCTGGCGGCTGAAGCCGAAGTGGCCGGCGCAGTCCTCGGCGAAAGTGCCCATCAGGCGGCCCTTGTTCTCCTTGGAATAGCTGTCTTCCAGGCCGTCGAGGAACATGTGGTCCAGCGTCTGGCCGTGGCCGAGGCGGTAGCCGGCGCGTGCCTTGGGCAGCAGGTAGGGTGCGTTGGACATCGACTCCATGCCGCCCGCGACCATCACCTCGTTGGTGCCGGCCAGGATCAGGTCGTGCGCCAGCATCGCGGCCTTCATGCCCGAGCCGCACACCTTGTTGATGGTGGTGCAGCCGGCCGACAGCGGCAGGCCGGCGCCGAGCGCGGCCTGGCGGGCCGGCGCCTGGCCGAGGCCGGCGGGCAGCACGCAGCCCATGATCACTTCCTGCACCTGCTCCGGTTTCAGGCCGGCGCGCTCGACCGCCGACCTGATGGCTGCGGCGCCGAGCTGCGGCGTGCCGAGGCTGGACAGATCGCCCTGGAAGCCGCCCAGCGGGGTGCGGGCGGCGGAAACGATGACGACGGGATCGGACATGCTGTTCTCCTGTTTTGATGCCTTGTTGCGAACCGCGCTCAGTGACCGAGCGCTTCGAGCGCCGCGACGTAGCGCGGCATAAGATCCTGCGGGCGGCCGACGTTGAGCCCCAAGTCGCGGATCAGGCCGTTCTTCAGGCCGTAGATCCAGCCATGCACGGTGACGCGCTGGCCGCGCCGCCAGGCGTCCTGCACGACCACGGTCTGCGCGACATTGACCACCTGCTCGAGCACGTTCAGCTCGCACAGGCGGTCGTGACGCAGTTCGGGCGGCAGCGTGTCGACCGCCTGCAGGTGGCGCACGTACACGTCCTGCACATGGCGCAGCCACAGGTCGACGAGGCCGACACGGGCGCGCTCGAGCGCCGCCTTGACACCGCCGCAGCCATAGTGGCCGACGACCATGACGTGTTTCACCTTCAGCACATCCACCGCGTACTGGATCACCGCGAGGCAGTTGAGATCGGTATGCACCACCACGTTGGCAACGTTGCGATGCACGAAGACTTCGCCCGGCAGCAGGCCGACGATCTGGTTGGCCGGCACGCGCGAATCGGAGCAGCCGATCCACAGGTACTCCGGGCTCTGCAGGTGGGAGAGCTTCTCGAAGAAATCCGGGTCGAGCTGCTGCATCTGGCGCGACCACGCCTGGTTGTAGTCGAACAGGTGGAAAAGGTTGTCGTTGCCGATCTGTGCCTCGGACCACTGTGACAGATCGAGCGTGAGGAAGATCGTGCCTTCGACCGGGCTCGGGTAGTAGGCCGGCGCTTCGGTGAACCCCAGTTCGCGGTAAAGCTTCACCGCGATGCGCATCGCCGGCAGGGTGTCGAGCAGGATGCGGCGGTAGCCCAGCGCCTGCGCCGCCTTGATCGCCGCCAGCGCGAGCTGGCGCCCCAAGCCGTGCCCGCGCGCGTCCGGGTCGACGTAGAGCCGCTTCATCTCGCACACGCCTTCGGAAAAGCGCCGCACGCCCACGCAGCCGGCCGGGCGGCCGTCCAACTCGGCGAAAAACAGGTGCCCGTCGGCTTCGCCATACGCACCGGGCAGATTCGCGACTTCGTCGGCAAAGCCCTGGTAGCTGAGATCCACACCCAGCCACGCCGCGTAATTGCGGAAGAACTGCCGCACCTGCTCGAGTTCGACCTTGTCGTCCGCCGTCAGTGCACGCAGATGAAGAGTCATTTCAGTTCCTCGGGAACGATCGTTCCGCCGCGCCGCAGCGGCAAGGCCGGGCGCCCGTCAGCACGGGTGCTCGCTCTTGCCGTGCACCGCCAGGCGCGGCCCGTCGGCGGAGTTCTGAGGCTGGAACTGCAGCATCTCCGGGCGCATGGCATCTGTCTCCGTGGCAGTGGTCTTGTTCGCGGCGTGTTCTTCGAGTCCGTATTTTCGTTGTTTTTACGTTTACGTCAACGTAAGCTTGGATATCGAAAAAACGGGGCACGCCCCGTCGCTCAGTCGACGTCGGCCTGATCGATGCGCCGCGCGAGTTCGGCGCGCGCGGCGGCGGCGCCCTCCGCGTTGTGGCCGAGCAAGGCGTGGCACTGCTGCTCCAGCATGTCGATCTCGAGCAGGACGGCTTCGATGTCCAGGCGCTGCTGCTCCATCGCCGCGCGCCGGGTGGCGAGCACATTGAGGAAACGCTCGAGTTGCGATGCGGAGTTGCGCACCCCGCCGTACATGTCGAGCAGTTCGCGGATCTCGGCGAGCGACAGGCCCAGGCGCTTGCCCCGCAGCGTGAGCTTGAGGCGGGTGCGGTCGGCCTTGGTATAGACGCGGGCCCGTCCCGAGCGTGCGGGCGTCAGCAGGCCTTGATCCTCGTAGAAGCGGATTGCCCGGGGCGTGATGTCGAATTCGCGCGCAAGCTCGGTGATGGTGTAGGTTTGTTCGTCGCCCATGGTCGTCCGGGTAGCCACTGACACCGCGCAGCGCACGGCAAAAACAGCAAGATGTTGTTTTGTAAATAGAAAATTATATAAACCTGCGAGAGTTAAGCAGATTTCAACGGTTTCGGCAACGCCAGGCCGCCGCAGCCACCGATCCCAGAGAGCAGGAGACGCCCCCATGCCCCAACTGCATTACCCTTTCCCCGAACTCCCCGCCGAGGCGGCGACGATCCAGGTCGCCGACGGCGTGCACTGGGTGCGCATGCCCCTGCCCTTCGCCCTCGACCACATCAACCTGTGGCTGCTGGACGACGGCGGCGAACGCGTGATCGTCGATGCCGGCTACGGTTCGGAGCAGACGCGGGCCGCATGGGCAAGCCTGCTCGACAACGACGCGCGCGCGGTCACGCGCGTCGTCGTCACCCATCACCACCCCGACCACCTCGGCCTGGCAAGCTGGCTGGCCGCGCGCGATGGCGCGAGCGTACACATGAGCCTAGGCGAATATCTCACCGGCAAGGCGATCTGGCATCAATCGCCGGGCTACGGCGCGCCGGACATGGTCGCGCAGTTCCGCGCCCACGGCCTCGACGAGGCGCGCGCCGCCGCGCTCGCCGCGCGCGGCAACGCCTACCGCCACGGCGTCCCCGAGATCCCCGCGCACTACGAGCGCCTGCGCCATGGCAGCACGCTGTCGATCGGCGGCCGCCAATGGCGCGTCATCGTCGGCTACGGGCACGCGCCCGAGCACGCCAGCCTGTACTGCGGCGAACTCGGAGTGCTCATTTCGGGCGACATGCTGCTGCCGCGCATCTCGACCAACGTCAGCGTCCATGCGGCAACGCCGCATGACGACGCCCTCGGCGACTTTCTCGACGCCATTCGGGAGCTTTGCAACTTGCCCGATGACACGCTCGTGCTACCATCGCACGGCAAGCCTTTCAAGGGTATTCGGTCAAGAGTGGAACAACTCGTCGCCCACCACCGCGAACGCTGTGCTGCACTGCAAGCCGAGTGCGGCACCGCCAGAACGGCAGCAGATTTGCTGACGACGCTGTTTCCGCGCGAGCTCGACACCCATCAGGTCATGTTCGCCATGGGGGAGGCCATCGCCCACCTCAACTACCTGGAGAAGCGGGGTGCGCTTCGCCGGGAAGTCGGCGCCGATGGCCTGGCCCGTTTCGTCAATATCAATCAATAAAGAAACCTGCCGGAGAGACATTCCGGTCGCAAACCAGGAGTTCAAACAACATGGCTGCACCTTCGAACGAGACCCCTCACGCCGAACTGCCCGATCCCCAGGAGGTCGCCAAGACCTATGCCGAGGTCGCCCGCCGCGCCTCGCACCTGATCAGCGATCATGTGAACCGCCAGTTGAAGAAGGGCATCACCGCCCCCGCCGACGAACTGGGCATCGCCCAGGCCTTCATGGACATGATGGCCAAGCTGCTGTCGAACCCGTACAAGCTCGCCCAGGCGCAGATGAGCCTGGTGTGGGATTACTTCTCGCTGTGGCAGCACTCGATGATGCGCTTCGCCGGCCTCAACGCCTCGCCGGTCGCCGCACCCGAAAAGTCCGACAAGCGCTTCAAGGACGAGGAGTGGGAACAGCACTTCCTGTTCGATTTCATCAAGCAGTCCTACCTCATCGCCGCGCGCCACATCCACGACACCGTGTGTTGCGTGGATGGCCTGGACGAACAGACGCAGAAGAAGGTCAACTTCTACACCCGCCAGTACATCGACGCCCTGTCGCCGTCGAACTTCGCGATCACCAACCCCGAAGTCTTCCGCGAAACCGTCAAGAGCAGCGGCCAGAACCTGCTGAAGGGCCTGAACAACCTGCTGCGCGACGTCGAGGACGGCGGTGGCCAGTTGCGCGTCAAGATGACCGACACCTCGGCCTTCGAGCTGGGCAAGAACGTCGCCACGACGCCGGGCAAGGTCGTGTTCCAGACCGACATGATGCAACTGGTCCAGTACACGCCGAGCACCGACAAGGTGCTGAAGAAGCCGCTGCTGATCATTCCGCCCTGGATCAATAAGTTCTACATCCTCGACCTGCGCGAGAAGAACTCGTACATCAAGTGGTGTGTCGACCAGGGGCACACCGTGTTCGTCATCTCGTGGGTGAACCCCGATGAGCGCCACGCGGAAAAGACCTTCGACTCCTACCTGCTGGAAGGCGTGATCGCCGCGCTCGACGCCATCGAGCAGCAGACCGGCGAGAAATCCATCAACGCCGCCGGCTACTGCCTGGGCGGCACGCTGCTCGCCACCGCGCTCGCCTACCTGGCCGGCAAGCGGCAGGCCAGCCGGATCTCGGCCGCGACCTTCTTCACCACGATGACCGACTTCACCGAGCCGGGCGAACTCGGCGTCTTCATCGACGAAGGCCAGGTCTCCAGCCTCGAGAAGAAGATGTTCGAGCGCGGCTACCTCGAAGGCTCGGAAATGGCCGGCACCTTCAACATGCTGCGCGCCAACGACCTGATCTGGTCCTTCGTGGTCAACAACTACCTGCTGGGCAAGGACCCGTTCCCGTTCGACCTGCTGTACTGGAACTCGGACTCGACCCGCATGCCGGCCAAGATGCACAGCTTCTACCTGCGCAAGCTGTACATGGAAAACCAGCTCGTCGAGCCGGGCGGCATCAGCGTCGACGGCGTGGCGATCGACCTCGGCAAGATCAAGACGCCGTGCTACTTCATCTCGACGATCGAAGACCACATCGCACCGTGGAAGAGCACCTACATGGGCGCGCGCAGGTTCGGCGGCCCCGTGCGCTTCGTGCTGGGCGGATCGGGCCACATCGCAGGCATCGTCAACCCGCCGGCGGCCAACAAGTACGGCTACTGGATCAACCCGGCCGCCAAGCTGCCGGCCAGCGCCGACGACTGGCTGGCCGGCGCCCAGCAGAACCAGGGTTCGTGGTGGACCGACTGGCAGTCCTGGCTGACCGCCATCGACGGCGAGCAGACCGAGCCGCGCGACCCGGCCAAGGGCAAGCTGAAGGTGCTGGAAGACGGACCGGGTTCCTTCGTCAAGATCCGCATCGACGCCACGCAAGCGGCCTGATCGGGCCGGACCGGTCGAAGCGGGGAGGGGCGACCCTCCCCGTTTTTTCGTCCACCGCCCCGCCGCGCCACCTCTCCGCCATGCCTGCCAGACTCGTCCTCGACACGAACACCATCCTCGCCCTGTGGATGTTCCGCGACCCTCGCCTGTCCTCGCTGCGTGAATGGATAGAAGGCGGCGCCTGCACGCTCGCATCGCGCGAGGATGCGCTGGACGAACTGCGGCACGTCCTCGCCTACCCGCAGTTCAAGCTCGACGAGGCCGGCCGGCAGGCGCTACTCGACGGCTACCGTGCGCGCCTGGACATCCTGCCCGGCGCAAGCGCGGATACGATGCGGCCGCTACCCGCCTGCCGCGATGCCGACGACCAGAAGTTTCTCGAGATCGCGCTCGACGCGGACGCCAGCCACCTGCTGACTCGCGACAAGCTCCTGCTCAGGGCCGGCCGCCACCGCCTGCTGCGCGGCCGCTACCAGGTGCTGACGCCGGAGCGCTTCATCGCCGACGGGCTGCCCGCCCGCAGCGCCTGACAGCCTCAAGCGGCTGCCAGCCCGGCCAGCTCGCGCCGCAAGCCGAGCAGATAGCGCAGCCCCGCGACAGCCCTGCTGCCATACCACGACACCATTTCGCCATCGATCAGGGCCGCCGGCCGGCCGCCGAGGGATTCGACTTCGGACAGGTGGCTGGCGTTGAAATGATAGGGTTCGGACGACAGGAACACCCGCTCCGCCCGTGCCGCGAGCGCCCAATCGAACGCGGGATAGCGCGGCCCCGTGCCTTCCGGCAGCGTGCGCCAGCCGACCGTATCGAGCATTGCCGAAATGTAGGTCTCGCGGGACACCGTCATCCACGGCTGGCGCCAGATCAGGTAGAGCACGGCCTCGCCGGCAAGCTGCGCGCGCAAGGCGGCGGCCTCGTCCAGAGCGGACTGCAAGGCGGCGCACAACGCCTCGGCCTCGCGTTCGCGCCCGAACACGCCGCCGAACAGCCGGTACAGCCCGAGGTTGTCCGCCGGAGCGCAAGGATGCGTGACGATCACGTTCGGCACGAAGGCGGCAAGCTCCTCGACCGTTTCCCGCCGGTTCTCATCGACGTTCACGATCAGGTGGCTCGGTTCGAGCGCCCTCAGCACATCGACCTTCACGTCCTTGGTTCCCCCGACCTTGGGCACCGTGCGCAGCGTCTCGCGGGGATGGATGCAGAACCCGGTACGACCCACGAGCTGCGCGCCCAGGCCCAGGTCGCAGATCAGTTCGGTCAGCGACGGCACCAGGGAAACGATGCGGGCATCGCCACCCGCCTGCGGATGCCTGCGCCCGCAGGCATCGACATGCGTATCAGGTGCGCCGCCCGTCCTGAAGGTTTCGATCGCCGGATTCATGGAGCGAATGATAGCAGGGGCCCCGTGGCCCGGCCTTCCGGCCGCGCGCCGCATGGCACACATCCGATCCGCGACGCTGCGGCAAAGCGGCGTTAGTATGGCGTGCCGATCCATTGCGGGCCGCTCGTGCCCTCAGACCCCACGCAGGGGCGGGATGAGACGGCATCCGGCGCGCGGCGCGTTCACGCGACGATCCATCGAGGAGGAAGGATGAAGAGACTCAGTGTTCTGGCGGCAGCGCTCGCCGTCTTCGGCGGCTTCGGTGCAGGCGCGGCGCATGCCCAGCAGAAATTCATCACCATCGGCACCGGCGGCGTGACCGGCGTCTACTACGCCGCCGGCGGCGCGATCTGCCGCCTGATGAACAAGGACCGCATCCGCCACGGCATCCGCTGCTCGGTGGAGAGCACCGGCGGATCGGTTGCCAATATCGACGCCCTCAAGGCCGGCGGACGCGAGTTCGGCATTTCCCAGTCCGACATCCAGTACAAGGCCCTGAAGGGCCAAGACCAGTTCAAGGGCAAGGGCGCGTTCGCCGATCTGCGCGCGGTGTTCTCGCTGCACAGCGAACCCCTGACCGTACTGGCGCGCAAGGAAGCCGGCATCGGCCGCATGGAAGACTTCAAGGGCAAACGCTTCAACATCGGCAATCCGGGGTCCGGCCAGCATGCCACGCTGGAAGTGCTGCTGCCCGCGATCGGCATGCGCTTCGCCGACTTCTCGCTCGCCGCCGAGTTCAGCCCGGACGAGCACGGCGCCGCCCTGTGCGGCGACAAGATAGACGGCCTCGCCTATGTCGTCGGCCACCCGGCCGCCAACATCCAAGACCCGACCGCCACCTGCGGCGCCAGACTGGTGCCGATCACCGGCCCCGGCGTGGACAAGATCCTCGCCCAGCACCCCTACTTCGCGTCCGCGACCATCCCTGGCGGCATGTATGCCGGCAACCCCGAGCCGACCCGGACCTTCGGCGTGGTGGCGAGCGTCGTAAGCTCGGCCAAGGTACCGGCGGACACGGTGTATGCGATGGTGAAGGCGGTGTTCGAGAACTTCGACGACTTCAGGAAACTGCACCCGGCCTTCGCCGGACTGGAGCCGGAAGACATGGTCAGGAACGGCATCTCCGCCCCGCTGCACGAGGGCGCGATGCGGTACTACAAGGAAAGGGGCTGGATGTAGCCCGCGCATCCACCGGCCCGAAAGGCCTGGCGGACGGACGGGCAGAAAGCCGCGGAGCCTAGACCCAATACCGTTCAGATAAGCGCGGCTTGTTTCCGCAGGAGCGGATCTGGCCGCGAACACGGCCTGATTGACGGCTAAAGCCGCTCCTGCCGTGACGGGGCGCGCTAACTGAACCGCATTGAGCCTAGATCAGGGACGGACCCGACACGATCGCCGCCGCGTCTTTCTCGGTGATGCGAACCGTCGCGGTCATCAGCACATGGGCGATGAGCCAGTCGCGCAGGCGCTCCGCGCCATCGTCTTCGAGGCTGACGAAGCGGCAGCCGGTCTGCGCCGCCCCGGCAAGGAAGTTCGCCACTTCGGCACGGCCCCGGATCTCGTCGGGCACGCCGTCGCGCTGCAGCACGAAGCCGAAGGCGCCGCCGCTTTCCCGCGGCTCGTCCGCCGGGTACGAGAAACCTTCGGCGGACAGGTCGTTGAGCGCGATGCGCTCCTCGCCCACCACGACCCAGAAGCAGGGCTCGCCCCGGCGCCGGGCGACGAAGCGCTGGCTGCCCCGGCGTTCGCCGGCGGCATCGTCGATGGCGGGGACCGCCTCGCCGGGCCGGTCCCCGCTCATTTTGCGCCGCGCTCCTTGCGTACCCGCCCGGCCAGCTCGTCCACCACCTTCAGCGTCCCCTCATGGCCGCCCGCCATCGTCGCCGAGGTCAGGAAGCGGCCATCCACCGCCATCGTCGGCACGCCCTGGACCTTCATCGCGCGCGCGAGCTGGTCGGCACGCTGCAGCTTCGAATTGACGCCGAACGACTTGTACGCATCCATGAACTTGGCGGGATCGGCCACCTTGCCCCCGATCCATTCACCCACCCCATCCTCGGTGTGCAGCGGACGCCTTTCGTCCTGCACCGCGACGAACACCTTGCCATGCAGCGCGTGCAGGTCGCCCGAGGCCTCGGCGGCATAGAACAGGCGCGCCAGCGCCGCGAGCTGCGGATTGTTCCAGATCGCCGGCACCTGGCGGAAGCTGACGTCGGCCGGCAGCTTCTTGCTCCAGGCCTCGACCAGCGGATCGAAGTCGCGGCAGTGCGGGCAGCCGTAGTGGAAGAACTCGAGGATCTCGATCTTGGACGGATCATCGGTCTGCTGCGCCGGGTTCAGGACCACGAACGGTTCCTTCGCCCAGGCGAGGTTGGCGAGCGGCAGGGCCGCGGACACGGCGGCAAGCTGCTTCAGGGCATCACGACGGTTCATTCAGGGCGACTCCAGTATCGATAACGGCTTTCAGACGCCGGCAACGCCGCAGCGTTCCCACCGTCCGCGAACTAATCAGGGGGTACTGCGGCTGACCGAAGCATTGAAGCCGGCCTCGGCCAGGCGGGCGCGCGTCGGATTCATGTCCTCGGGCCGGGCAAACGGACCGATGCGCACGCGATGCACGATCCGGCCGTCCGCCAGTTGCGCCCGCTGGGCACTGGCCTCGATGCCCGCCAGCGCCAGCCTCGCCTTCAAATTGTCGGCCTCGCCCGGATTCTCGAAGGCACCCACCTGCAGGTACAGGCGCTCGGCCGGCTTCACCGACACATCCTGCACCGGCGCAGGCGCCTGCTGGGCGGGCACCGCCACCGGCTTCTGCGGCACGGTGGGCCTCGCCTGCGGAGCGGCGGGAGCCGGCACGTTGTCGCCCTCGGGCAGGATCTTGTAGAACTCGAAATCCTGCTTCACCACGGGGCGGTCGCCGGGCTTGCCCGGCAGCGCGGCCGGCGCCTGCCGCTCGGTGGCCGGCATGCGTGGCGCCGCAGGCGCCGACTGGAAAGGATTGGCGCGGGTGAAATACCAGGCCGCGCCGGCGGCGATCAGGGCACCGAACACTAGGCCGATGAAGATGCCGATCAGGGTGCCGCCGCCGCTGCGCGACGGTGCGCGCGCGGGCTTGCGGGCAGGCTTGCGATCACGACTCACGAAGGTCTCCGTGGCTTACATGGATTCCGGCGCAGACACGCCGAGCAGCGCCAGCCCGCTGGCCAGCACCTGGCGTACCGCCCCGGCCAGCGCCAGGCGGGCGAGCTTGAGCGCCTCGTCCTCGACCAGCATGCGTTCGGCGTTGTACCAGCCGTGGAAATCGGCGGCGAGGTCCTTCAGGTAGAAGGCCACCTGATGCGGCGCGTGGTCGGCCGCGGCGTTCTGCACCAATTCGGGGAAGGCCGACAGGCGCGCGCACAGCGCCAGTTCGCGCTCGTGCTGCAGCAGGCCGAAGTCCGCCCCGGCCAGTTCGGAGGCTTCGCCGCCCCATTGGTTGAGCACCGAGCATACGCGGGCATGGGCGTACTGCACGTAATACACCGGGTTCTCGTTGCTCTGGCTCTTGGCCAGGTCGAGGTCGAAATCGAGGTGCTGGTCGGACTTGCGCAGCACGTAGAAAAAGCGGCAGGCGTCGTTGCCGACTTCGTGGCGCAGCTCGCGCAGCGTGACGAACTCGCCCGAGCGCGTCGACATCGAGGTCTTCTGGCCATTGCGGTACAGCACCGCGAACTGCACCAGGGCCACTTCGAGCTTTTCCGGCGGCAGGCCGAGCGCGGCGATGGCGCCCTTCACCCGCGGGATGTAGCCGTGATGGTCGGCGCCCCAGATGTCGATGATGCGGTCGAAGCCGCGCTCGTACTTGTTCAGGTGGTAGGCGATGTCGGAGGCGAAGTAGGTGTACAGCCCATTCTCGCGCTGCACGACGCGGTCCTTCTCGTCGCCGAACGCGGTCGATCGGAACCACTTGGCGCCGTCCTGCAGGTAGATGTGGCCCTGCTTTTCGAGCTGCGCCACCGCGCGCTCGACGAGGCCGGTGTCGAACAGACTCTGCTCGGAGAACCACTTGTCGAAGTGCACGCCGAACTCGCCCAGGTCGTCGCGGCCGTCGCCGAGCTGCTCGTTGAGCGCGAAGCCGTGCACCCAAGCGTAGTCGTCGCCCAGCAGGCGCTTGGCATTGGCGATCAGCGCATCGAGGTGCTCCTCGCGCTGCTGCTTGGCCTCGTCGTCATTGCGCTCGGCGGGCGGCAGGCCCGGCGTGCCGGCCAGCACCTGCTCGGCCGTGACGCGCGCGAAACGGTCCTGGTGGGCATCGCGCATGTCGTGCCCCATGCCGACGACGTAGTCGCCCTGATAGGCATTGGGCGGGAAGGCGATCTCGATGCCGAACGCGGCCAGGTAGCGCAGCCAGGTCGACAGGGCGAGGATGTCCATCTGGCGGCCGGCGTCGTTGACGTAGTACTCGCGCGTCACCTCGAAGCCGGCGAAGGCCAGCACATCCGACAGCGACGCGCCATAGGCCGCGCCGCGGCCGTGGCCGACGTGCAGCGGCCCGGTCGGGTTGGCGGAAACGAACTCCACCTGCACCTTCACGCCCTTAGCCGCGCCGCGCCCGAAATCCGCTCCCCTGGCCAGCACGTCGGCCACGACGGCGGTCTTGGCATCGGCGGCGAGGGTGAAATTGATGAAGCCCGCCCCGGCCACCTCGGATCCGGCGATCAGCTTCGACGCCGGCAACTCCGCCAGCAGCATCGCCGCCAGCTCGCGCGGGTTGCGCTTCAGCGGCTTGGCGAGCTGCAGGGCGAGGTTGGTGGCGAAGTCTCCATGGCTCGCCTGTTTCGGGCGCTCCAGCAGGATGGGGGTATCGACATGGTCCGGCGCCACGCTCTTCAGCGCGGCCTTCAGCAGATCGGTCAGCAGGACTTTGGGGTCGGCGCTCATGGCACTCGGCAAGGAATCTAAACGCTGGATTATAACGGATCGCCCCCAACACTCCGCGGCAGGCTTGTGAGCGCGGATTTCCGGCTTTCGAAGGAAAGCCCCGGGCGCTAGCGCAACAAAGTTGCAGATCAGCCATGATGCTCCTAGAATCCGCCCATGTTCGCAGCCGCTCGTGTCAGCCGCCTCCTGGTATTGCGCCGCCTGCCGCGCGCAGGCCGCATCGCGGCCCGGCTGGCGTGGGCCCTGGCATTGGCGCTCGCCTTGCTCGGCGTGCAAGCCCTGGCCCAGGCGCACCTGCTCGGCCATGCCACGGACGCGCTGCAAGACCGGGCCACGATGTCCGACAAGACAGGAGACGCGGGCCAGGACCCGCGCGGCAGCGACGACGACCACGCCAGCGCCTGCCTCGAATGCCTGGCGCTGATCGGCATCGACATGCCGCTGGGCGGCAGCGCCGCTGTCGCGGGCCATGCCGCCGCATCGCTTCGGCAGCCGGCAGCCGCCCTCCTCCCCTCTCCCGACGCGCTCCTGCCCCGGCCGCGCTGCCGCGCCCCACCCGGCTGCCCGCCGTTCGCACTCCTCGCCTGATTGCCGCATAGCGCGGCATTTCCACTGCCGGCACCGCCGGCCGGTGAGGCTTCATGCCATCCGTCGGACACCTGCTGCCCGACGCCGGCATGCGCCCCGGCCAAACAGAAAGAACAAGGGAATCCCCAATGTCTTCCAAGCTTCACCTCACGCCTCGCCCCGCTTTCCGCCTTGCCCTCCACCCCCTCGCGCTGGGCCTCTTCCTGGCTTTCGCCCATGGCGCCGCCACCGCGGACCAAGCTGCCGCCGACGGCGCCACGGCCCTCGCGCCGGTCACCGTGTCCGCCAGCGCGCTCGCGCTCGGCGCGAACGACATGAGCACGCCGGTGAGCGTCCTCGCAGGCGACGAACTCGTCCGCCGCCGCGCCGCCACGCTGGGCGACAGCCTGAACAGCGAACCCGGCATCGCCGCCAGCCAGTTCGGCGCCGGCGCCAGCCGCCCGATCATCCGCGGCATGGACGGCCCCCGCGTCAAGGTGCTGTCCGACGGCGCCGAGATCATGGACGCCTCCAGCATCAGCCCAGACCACGCCGTCGCCCTGGAGCCGATGCTGACCCGCCAGATCGAAGTGCTGCGCGGCCCCTCGGCCCTCGCCTACGGCGGCGGCGCCATCGGCGGCGTCGTCAATGTGCTCGACAACCGGGTCCCGACCGCGGTGCCGCAGAACGGCGTCGAGGGCAGCATCGAACTGCGTGCCGACAGTGCCGCGCGCGCAGGCGTCGGCGCCTTCGAGATCACCGCCGGCTCGGGCAACATCGCCATCCACGCCGAAGGGCTGAAGCGCGATGCGAACGACTATCGCGTCGGCGACGACTGGCATGACGGCCGCCGCGTCGACGGCAGCTACAACACCACCGACAGCGGCAGCCTGGGCCTGTCCTGGGTCGGCGAGCGCGGCTACCTCGGCGTGGCCTGGAGCCGGCAGAAAAACGAGTACGGTCTCCCCGGCCACAGCCACGAATTCGAGGATTGCCACCCGCACGGCGACCACCTGCACTGCGGCGGCCATGGGCACGACCACGGCCATGGCGACGACGATCACGATGACCACGATCACGACCATGAGCACGCGCACGGCGTCCCCTTCGTCAAGCTCGACAGCAAGCGCTGGGACTTGCGCGGCGAACTGTTCAACCCGCTGCCCGGCTTCACCCGCCTGCGCCTGCGCGCCGCGCACACCGACTACGTGCATGACGAAATCGAGAAGGAAGACGGCGAGCAGCACATTTCCACCCGCTTCCGCAGCAAGGCGCACGACGGCCGCATCGAGCTGGAGCACGCCCCGCTCGGCGGCTGGCGCGGCACCGTCGGCCTGCAGACCTCGCGCCGCGACTTCAGCGCCAACGGCGAGGAAGCCTACGTCCCGCCCACGCTGACGAAGAAGCACGGCCTCTTCCTCGTCGAGGAATACACCACCGGCGACTGGCGCTTCGAAGCCGGCCTGCGCCACGAATGGCAGGACATCGACGTCGACTCGGCACAGCGCGACCGCAGCCACCGCGGCAACTCGGTATCGCTCGGCGCGGTATGGAACTTCGCCCCGCAATACGCCCTGGGGCTGTCGCTGTCGCGCACCCAGCGCCTGCCGAGCGCGGAGGAGCTCTACGCCAACGGCATCCACCTCGCGACCAGTACCTGGGAGGTCGGCAACCCCGACCTGAAGGCGGAAACCTCGCGCAACATCGACCTGTCGCTGCGCAAGACCGAAGGCGCCACCACCTTCTCGGTCGGCGTCTTCCACAACCGCGTCAAGGACTACATCTACGCCAACACCCTGGATACGCACGAGAGCTTCCAGCTCATCGAGTACGCCCAGCGCGACGCCAGCTTCACCGGCATCGAAGGCCGGCTCCGCCAGCAGTTGAGCCCGGTGTTCGGCGCCACGGTGTTCGGCGACTACGTCCGCGCCCGCCTCGACAGCGGCGGCGACCGCGACCTGCCGCGGATCCCCGCCCATCGCATCGGCCTGCGCCTCGACGCCGACTGGAACAACTGGACGGGCGAAGTAGAGCTGTACCGCGTCGGCCGCCAGGACAAGGTCGCGGCCTTCGAAAGCGAGACCGCCGGCTACAACATCCTGAACCTGGGCGCGAGCTACCGTGGCAAGTACGAGGGCCTGCCGTGGCTGCTCTACGTCAAGGCCAACAACCTGACCGACAAGCTCGCCTACAACCACAGCTCCTTCATCAAGCACGTCGCACCGCTGGTGGGGCGCAACCTGACGGTGGGGGTCAGGCTGGAGTTCTGATCCAGCCGCGTGTCGCAGCATGGCCCGCCGCACGGCGGCGGGCCATGACCGCCCCCGCGTGCCTACGGGCACCGTCAGGAACCGGACCAGGCCCTGAAGTTCATCACCATGTGCACGGCCCAGACCAACGGAAGCCCCAGGCCCAGCAGCATGGTGCTCAACGGCTTCAATAGCCCGTGAAGCAGTCCGCCACCGACGGCATCCAGCAGCCCGACGGCGAAGAAAAGGCAGATGAAGCCGCCGACCGCGAAAGCCAGCGTGATGGTCACGGTACTGAGGATGAAGAGGATCGGCTCCTGACGCTCGGTCCGCCCTTCGCGAGTCACCGACAGCAGCCAGCGCCAGGTCAGGAAGTGCCCCAGCCGGATGACCGAATCCGGATCGCCGCCGGCTTCGTCGAGCACGCAGTCCATCTGCGGATCGGTCACCAGATCCCGCAGGCGGTATGGCCCCAGATCGATATAGGCCCGACGCCGCCATCCGCTCTCCCACATGCCGTCGGAAACGGCGTCCACCGGCCCGGGAAAGGCCACCTTGAAATAAGGCAGCCGCTGTTTCGTCGCCATCGTCGTTCGCTCCTTGCCGTTCCTACCCGCAGCAACGGCGCTGCCAGCGGCGTGAAGGGCAAGCTTAATGCATATGACGCAAAACTATACTTTAGGTCAACAAAAAAATGAATACCTGAAGAAACAATTTACAGCGCCGGCACGGGCCTTCCCTTCGGCCATCACGGGGGTCGCGGGCTTGTCGCTGCGCCGCGGCCCTCACAATGCAGGCATGTCAGAACCCCGCGAGCGCCGCCCATGAGCCGCAAGAAGCTGCCGATCGGCATCCAGAACTTCCGCGAAATCCGCGAGGAAGGCCATTACTACGTCGACAAGACCCCGTTCGCGCTGCGCCTGTTCGACGAAGGCAAGTACTACTTCCTGTCGCGCCCGCGTCGCTTCGGCAAGAGCCTGTTCATCGACACCCTGGCCGAACTGTTCGCCGGCCGCGAGGCGCTGTTCCGCGGCCTCCACTGCACGAGCCGGTGACATCGAATCCAAAAATTGACTTCAGGTCAACTTAAACACTTTTACCGATAGGGGGTTTACGCACTGCTAGCGTTACCTCCATGCAGCACTACCTCGAACGCGACGCTTTCAGCACCCGGCTGCGCGATGCCATTGCACGTGTGGCGCCAGGCGTGGCGCGCCCCACGCCGCTGGCACGTGAATTCAACCGCCGCTATGCGGGCTCTCCGGTGACGCTCCACGCCACGCGGAAGTGGCTGGAAGGCGAGGCGATTCCCGCACAGGACAAACTGCGGGTACTGGCCGACTGGCTCGGCGTGAGCGCCGAATGGCTGCGTTTCGGCGAAGGAAGCACGGCCGTCCGCGCCTGTGAACCGGGCGCGGAATTCGACTACCAATTGATGCGCGACATCGCGGCGCTCACCGACGCGCATCAGCGCGTGGTCAGGGATCTGGTCAAGTCCCTGCGCCAGGCGGAAACCCGCTAGCGCCGCCGCCGGCCGCCCCGCTCTTTCCCCGCCCGGCGCTTTCCGGCTAAAGTCCGGCCTTTGCCGCCGCCACACTCCCTACCGTGCGCCTCTTCCGCCTCACCAAGATCGTTTCCGTCAGCCTGCGCTTCGGCCTGGACCGCATGATCCTCGATGCCGACAGCAGCGGCCGGCTGGCGCGGGCTTGGCAGGCCGTCTTCTTCTGGCGCAGCTTTTCCGAACCCCGCGCGGTACGGCTGCGCCGCGCGCTGGAATCGCTCGGCCCGATCTTCGTCAAGTTCGGCCAGATGCTGTCCACCCGCCGCGACCTGCTGCCGCCGGATCTCGCCGACGAACTGGCGCTGCTGCAGGACCGCGTGCCACCCATTCCCACCGAGCAGGCGCTCGCCGTGCTGGAAGGCTTCTACGGCCGGCCGATCGACGAGGTGTTCCGCGACTTCGGGCGCACGCCGGTGGCCTCGGCCTCGGTCGCGCAGGTCCATTTCGCCTGCCTGCCGGACGGCACAAAGGTCGCGGTCAAGGTGTTGCGCCCGGGCATCGACCGCGTCATCGCGCACGACCTCGCCCTGCTCGACGCCGCGGCGGTGCTGCTCGAAAAGATCTGGCCCGAAGGCCGGCGCCTGAAACCGCGCGAAGTGGTGGCCGAGTTCAACAAGCACCTGCACGACGAACTCGACCTGATGCGCGAAGCCTCGAACTGCTCGCAATTGCGGCGCAACTTCAAGGATTCGTCGCTGCTGATCGTGCCGGAGGTGCACTGGGACTGGTGCGGTAGCCGGGTCATGGTCATGGAGCGCATGCACGGCGTGCCGATTTCGCAGACGCCCGCGCTGCTCGCCCAGGGCAACGACCTGAAGGCGCTGTCGCGCGCCGGTGTCGAGATTTTCTTCACCCAGGTGTTCCGCGACGGCTTCTTCCATGCCGACATGCATCCGGGCAACATCTTCGTGCATCGCGACGGGCGCTACATCGCACTCGACTTCGGCATCATGGGCACGCTCAACGAAGTGGACAAGAACTACCTCGCGCAGAACTTCCTGGCTTTCTTCAAACGCGACTACCGCCGCGTGGCCCTTGCCCACATCGAAGCCGGCTGGGTGCCGGCGAAGACCCGGGTGGATGAGTTCGAAGCGGCGATCCGCACCGTGTGCGAACCGATCTTCGACAAGCCGCTCAAGGACATCTCCTTCGGCAAGACCCTGCTGCGCCTGTTCCAGACCGCGCGCCGCTTCGAAATGGAAGTGCAGCCGCAGCTGGTGCTGCTGCAGAAGACCCTGCTCAACATCGAAGGCCTGGGCCGCCAGCTCGACCCGGACCTCGACCTGTGGAAGACCGCCAAGCCCTTCCTCGAACGCTGGATGGACGAGCGCATGGGCGTTCGCGCGCTGGTGCATGGCGTCAAGGAAGAAGCGCCGTCGTGGGCGGGGATGCTGCCGCAACTGCCGCGCCTGATCCACCAGAACCTGACCGAGGCCGGCAAACAGCAGGCCGCCCAGCAGCAGCGCCTCGACCAGCTCGCCGCCGGCCAGCGCCTACAAGGGCGCATGCTGGCCGTGATCGGCGCGCTGGCCGCCGCGCTGCTCGGCCTGGAGCTGTACCGCCTGTTCGGCTGAACGGCTGAACGAATCGCCGCCGCCCCCGTCCACATCGGCAAGGCGCCCAGCCGGAGAATCCAGCGGCTCCCGCACGAGGCGGGACGGGAGGTGTGCGATGACGAATGCAAGCTTGCGGCCGTCCGGGCCGCGTTCCCGAGTCAAGATCATCGGCGCCGCCTCCGCCCTCGGCGCGCCCCACCCTGGCAGTGCCGCCGCCCCGGCGGCGCTGCAGCGCCACGGGCTGGCCCGAACCCTGGCGGCGGCC
>NZ_AMXE01000029.1 GCF_000310205.1 Thauera linaloolentis 47Lol = DSM 12138
CGGCGCATTGCTGCCGCGCGGCACGCCGGGCAGGATGGCCGCGCTCGTGGCGCTGGCGGGGTTGCTCGCATGGCCCGCGCCGCGCCCCGGAGCCGGCGCTTTCGTGGCGCGGGTGCTGGACGTCGGCCAGGGGCTGGCGGTGCACGTGCAGACCGAGAAGCATGAGCTGATGTTCGATACCGGGCCGCCCTACGGCGCGCATGCCGACGCCGGCGCCAGGGTGGTGCTGCCTTATCTGCAGGCACTGGGCGTGGTCCGGCTGGATGGGGTCGTGCTGTCGCACGATGACAGCGACCATGTCGGCGGCGCGGGCAGCATCGCGGCGGCCATGGAGGTGGACCGCTGGTGGTCGTCCGGGAAGTGGGCCCTCGCTGCGCACACCGCCGCCGCGGCGGGGCCTTGCCTGGCCGGACAGCGCTGGCGCTGGGATGGCGTGGATTTCGAGTTCCTGCATCCCGCTGCGGAGGCGCCGGAACTGGCCGGCAAGCGGCACGACAACGACCGGTCGTGCGTGCTGCGCGTCGCCAACGCCGCCGGTACGCTGTTGCTGCTGGGCGATGTGGAGACGACCGGGGAGGAGGCGATGCTGTTGCGCCACGGCGGCGAGAAGCTGGCGGCGGATGTGGTGGTGAGCGCGCACCATGGCAGCCGTTCGTCGTCGTCCCCCGCGCTGGTCGATGCGACGCTGCCGCAGGCGGTGATCCATGCCGTTGGCCACCGGAACCCTTTCGGCCACCCCCACCCCGAGGTATGGGCGCGCTGGGCAGGGGCGGGTGCCCGCAACTGGCGCACCGACAGCCAGGGCGCGGTGGAGGCGTGGTTCCCGGCCGATGCCGATGCGGGCGTGAGCTTGACGGCGCAGCGGCTGCGCGCGCCGCGCTACTGGCATGGCCGGTGACGGCACGGGCCGCGCGGCGGGCCTGCTCGCGAGCGGCCGTGAAGGCGCAGGGGCCCGGGCACGATGCTAGACTGCCCCCGAAGCGACTTCCGAGGCTAGCCGCCATGTCCCTGTTCTCCGATCTCAGCCGCGCATTCGAGCCGCCGGCCCCGCCGCGGCGCCCCGTGCATGGCGTGCGTGAGCGCCACGTTCAATGCATCGGCCCGCACGGCCTGCACCGCATGGCCTACACCGAGTGGGGCGAGGCCGACAATCCGCGCGTGGTGATCTGCGTCCATGGACTGACGCGCAACGGGCGCGATTTCGACGATCTGGCGCAGGCCCTGGCGGGCGATTACCGCGTCGTCTGCCCCGACGTGGTCGGCCGCGGGCGCAGCGACTGGCTGGGCGTCAAGGAGGACTACGGTTTTCCGCTCTACGTGTCGGACATGGTCACGCTGATCGCGCGCCTGAACGTCGAGCAGGTCGATTGGGTCGGCACCTCGATGGGCGGCATCATCGGCATGCTGATCGCCAGCCAGCCGCACGCGCCGATCCGGCGCCTGGTGCTCAACGACGTCGGACCGCTGATCACGGCGGTGTCGCTGCAGCGCATCGGGCCTTACGTCGGCCGCGCGCCGCGCTTCGCCACGATGGACGAGGCCGAGGCCTACATCCGCCAGGTCAGCGCGCCTTTCGGGCCGCTGACCGACGCACAGTGGCGCCACCTGACCCATTATTCGGTGCGTCCCGTCGGCGGGCCGGACGGCGGTTTCGCCATGGTCTACGACCCCGCGCTCGGTGACGTCTTCCGCGCCACGCCGGCGACCGAAGACATCGACATGTGGCCGGTGTACGAGCGCATCGGATGCCCGACGCTGGCCCTGCGCGGAGCGGAATCCGATCTGCTCGAACACTCGACGCTGGAGGCCATGGCCGCGCGCGGGCCGCGTGCGCAGACTGTCGAGTTCGCCGGGGTGGGGCATGCGCCGATGCTGATGGACCCCGGCCAGATCGCGGTCGTGCAGAACTTCCTGCGGGCGGTCTGAGCGTTGCCGCCGCGGCCGGTGTTCGCCCGGCGGCGCCTCACCAGCCGGGGTTGAGCCGCTTCGCCTCGGCGATCTCGGCGCGGATCGCGCGGTAGTGCTCGAAGCGGCGCGGCGCGATGCGGCCGTCGGCGAGCGCGGCGAGCAAGGCGCAGCCCGGTTCGGCTTCGTGGCGGCAATCGCGGAAACGGCACTGCCCCAGCAGCGGGCGGAATTCGACGAAACTCTCGGCCAGTTCGTCCGCGTCCAGGTGGGCAAGGCCGAACACCTGCAGACCGGGGCTGTCGATGAGCCAGCCGCCCTCGACATTCCCTGCGCTTTTCCTGACTTGCTCGCCGGCTGCCGTCGGCTCGTCCAGCGCGTACAGGCGGGCGAAGGTGGTCGTGTGCTTGCCCGAATCCAGCGCCTCGGAAATCTCGCGGGTGGCGGCCCTGGCTTCGGGGATCAGGGCATTGGTCAGCGTCGATTTGCCCATGCCGGACTGGCCGACCAGGATGGCATGCAGCCCCGCCAGGCGCTCGCGCAGCCCGGCCGCGCCTTGCAGGGCGGAGATCTCGATCACCTCGTAGCCGAGGGCGCGGAACGGCGCGAGCTGCGCGCGCGAGGCGTCCAGCCTTTCGCCCAGGTCGGCCTTGTTGAGGACGATGATCGGGGTGATGTCCTGGCTCTCCGCCGCCGCGATGCAGCGCGACACCAGCAGATCGGAGAAGCCCGGCTCGGTGGCGACGACGATCAGGATGTGGCTCAGGTTGGCCGCGATCAGTTTTTCGCGGAAGGCGTCGGAGCGCCACAGCAGGTTGTGGCGCGGGGTCAGGGCGTCGATGACCCCCTGGCCGTCGCCGCCGGGCACGACCTCGACCCGGTCACCGCAGGCGAAGCTGCTTTTCTTGCCGCGCGTGTAGCACTGCAGCAGGCCCGCCGGGGTGGCGACTTCGTAGTGCCGGCCGAAGGCGGCGACGATGAGGCCGGCGAGCGTGCCATCCTTTTCTTTGTTGCCGTGTCGTTTTTTTTGGCTCACAGAAACCCGTGATCGTGGATGTCGGTATGGCCGGCGAGCCTGCGTCCGCCGTGCATGGAGAGTATGGACGCCGCGCAGTCGGGCCGCATCATGGCTGCAGGGACTGCAGGCGGGCGATGCGTATCGCCGCGGGCGGGTGCGAATCGAAGAAGCGCGAATACAGCGGATCAGGCGTCAGCGTGGAGGCGTTGTCGCGGTAGAGCTTGACCAGCGCCGCGACGAGGTCCGACGCGCGCGTCTGCTGCGCAGCGTAGGCGTCGGCTTCGAATTCATGCACCCGCGACCAGTGGCTCATCAAGGGCCCCAGCGGAAAGATGAAGGCCGGCAGCGCCAGGAAGAACAGGGCGAGCGCGGTGGCGGTGTCGGTCGCCCCGACGCCCAGGCCGGCGAAGAACCAGGACTGCCCGCTCAGCCAGCCGAGCAAGGCCAGCAGCGCGAGGCTGGCGGGGGCGAGAACGGCGAGGCGCTTGACGATGTGGCGGTGGCGGAAGTGCCCCAGTTCGTGCGCCAGCACCGCCTCGACCTCGTCGGCGTCGAGCTTGTCGAGCAGGGTGTCGAAGAACACGATACGCTTGGATGCGCCGAAGCCGGTGAAATAGGCGTTGCCGTGGGCCGAGCGGCGCGAGCCGTCCATGACGAACAGGCCCTGCGACCTGAAGCCGCAGCGCGCGAGCAGGCCTTCGACCCGGGCCTTCAGCGCTTCGTCGGCAAGCGGCGTGAAACGGTTGAACAGCGGTGCGATGAAAGTCGGCCATACCAGCATCACGAGCAGGTTGAAGGCCATCCAGAAAACCCACACCCACAGCCACCATAGGCCGCCCATGGCCGATGCCAGCCACAGCAGCACGGCCAGCAGCGGCAGGCCGATGGCGGCTGCCAGCACGATCTCGCGCGCGGCGTCGGCGGCGAACAGCGCCGGCGTCATGCGGTTGAAGCCGAAGCGCTTTTCGATGATGAAGGTGCGTAGCAGCACGAAGGGCAGGTCCACCAGCCAGCCCAGCGCACCCAGGGTGGCGAGCAGGGCGACGCCGTGGGCGATGCCGCCGGGCGCAAACACGGCCGACCATGCATCGTGGATCGCCTGCAGGCCGCCGCCCAGCGTCAGCAGCAGCACGAACGACGCGTTCACGGTGATCTCGGCCATCGTCAAGCGCATGCGCGCGGCGGTGTAGTCGGCCGCGCGCTGGTGGGCGGCAAGCGTGATCGATGCGGCGAAGGCTTGCGGCACGCTGCCGCGGCAGGCCCGTACGTGGCGAATCTGGCGATGCATCAGTCCTGCCCTGACGAAGAGGCTCAGCAGCAGCAGCGTGACGAAAAGCGCGGCAAGGCCGCTGGCGAAGGATGAGGCGGTGTCGGCGTGCATGGAGCGGTCGTCGGGGTGGGCGTTTCGGGGCTGCCTGCGGCGCGGCATGGCGGGAGCGGCAGTGCAGCGGGCTGCGGCCGCCGGCCCCGGCCCGCGCCGAATGCCGGCGTGTTCTGTGACACAATCCCGCCTTCGAATGTTTCGCATGAATACGTCAGAAAGGCGCACCGATTATGGCACAGGACCCGAAAACCCTGATATGGCTGGACATGGAGATGAGCGGCCTGGAACCGGACCGGGACCGTATCATCGAAATCGCCATCGTTCTGACCGATGAGAGGCTCGAGACCATTGCCGAGGCGCCGGTGATCACCGTGCACCAGCCCGACGCGGTGCTGAACGCGATGGACGACTGGAACAAGAACACGCACGGCAAATCGGGCCTGATCGACCGTGTGCGCGCCTCGACGGTATCCGAGGCCGAAGCGGAGGCACGCATGCTCGCGTTCCTGAAGGAGTGGGTGCCGGCGCGCACCTCGCCGATGTGCGGCAACTCGGTATGCCAGGACCGCCGCTTCCTCGCGCGCTGGATGCCGCAGTTCGAGGCATGGTTCCACTACCGCAACCTCGACGTGTCGACGCTGAAGGAACTGGCCAGGCGTTGGCGGCCGGAAGTGTATGCCGGCGTGAAGAAAGCCGGCGCGCATACCGCGCTGGCCGACATCCAGGAGTCGATCGCGGAACTGCGGCATTACCGCGACACTTTCCTGCGGCTGGACTGAAAGCCTGGGCGTGAAGCACCGTTTCGGCATCATCGTGGATGGGGGGCGGCGTTTCTGGTGCCGCCACCGTCGCCTGATCCTGATCCTGATCGCGGTCAGCCTGTTCTTTTCAGTGCTGGGGTACTTCGCCGCACCGGTCGCGCTGCCGGGAATGTGCATGGTTTATGGGTGAGTGGAGCGATCCGGTCATGTCTCTTGCCTCGTCATCTGGGCCCGTAGTTCCCTGGCCCGAAATTTCTCCGCCACGGGCGCCGCGTGAGGAGCATGAGATCCGGCAGCTCGGGCGCACGCGCATCGACGCCTATGCCTGGATGAAATTCATCCCGCAGTCCGGCTCGCGCACCTTGGAGCAGTTGCCCGCGCCGCTGCGCGAACACCTGGAAGCCGAGATGGGCTATGCGCGGGAGGTGCTGCGTCCGCTGGCGCCCGGCATCGAGGAGTTTCGCGCCCGCATGGCGGCCAGGGCGCCCGAGATCAGCGAACCGCTGCCCACCTCGGACAGGGGCTGGCGCTACCGTTTCGAACTTCCCGCCGGCCGTTCGCACCGCGTCTTTTCCCGCGTGGGGCCGGACGGGCAAGAACAGCTGCTCTTCGACGAGGCCGAGCGCGCGAGCGGCCACGCCTACTACCGCGCCACCGGCCACCAGCACAGCCCGGACGACCGCTACTTCGCCTGGGCGGAGGACGTGGTGGGCGACGATCGCCACCGCATCTGCCTGCTCGACCTGGACAGCGGCATCGTCCGCACCGTGGTGCTGACCGATGCGTTCGGCTATGGCGGCTTCACCTTCTCGCCCTCATCGTGTCATCTGTTCTGGATCTGGCGCGATGCGCACAGCCGCCCGGCGCGCCTGTATCGCTCGCCCGTCGAGGGCGGCGAAGCGGTGCTGGTGTACGAGGAGCATGATCCCGCCATCTTCATGCAGGTGGCCCGCACGGCCGCCGACGGCTTCGTCGCGCTGACGCTCGGCGGCCCCGATGTGAGCGAGATCCGGCTGATCGCCGCCGATACCGAAACCGCGCTGGCGCGCATCGTGCGGCCGCGCCAGCGCGGCATCCGTTACGAAGTGGATGAGTGGGGTGATGCGCTGCTGATGCTGACGGACGCCGACGGGGCCATCGACGGCAAGCTGCTGTGCCTCGACCCGGTGACCTTCGCCGTCCGGCGCGAACTGGTGCCGCACCGTGCCGGCGTGCCGATCCTTGCCGTTCTGCCCTTCGCCGACGCACTGGTACGGCTCGAACGCGCCGAGGGGCTGCACCGTCTGGTGCTGATGCATCCCGATGGACAGGAATTGACGGTCGCCTTCGACGAACCGGCCTACGCCATCGAACTCGCCCCCGCCCAGCGCCACGAAGCCCGGCAGGTGCGCATCGTGCATCAGACACCGGCCAGCCCGCTGCGCTGGATCGACGTGGGCCTTGCCGACGGGAAATGCACCGTCGTCGGGCAGGAGCGCCTGAGCGGTTTCGACCCCGCGGCGTACCGGGTCGAGCGTCTGCACGCGCGCGCAGACGATGGGGAAACCATCCCCATCACGGTGCTTTCCCGCCGGGATGCGAGTGTCGATACGCCGCTGCCGCTGCTGCTCACGGGGTATGGCGCCTATGGCATCTCCAGCGAGCCGCGTTTTTCCCTGCCCGCGACCGTGCTGGTCGACGCCGGGTTCCGCTATGCCATCGCGCACGTGCGCGGCGGCGCGGAAAAAGGCCGGCGCTGGTATCGGGACGGGTGCCGCATGAACAAGCGCAACTCGATGACCGATTTCATCGCCTGCGCACGGCACCTGCGGGAGATCGGCTATGCCGCGCCCGGCGGAATCGTGGCCCAGGGCGTGTCGGCGGGCGGGCTGCTGGTGTGCGGGGCCATGAACATGGCGCCGCAGCTGTGGGCCGGCGTGATCGCGCAGGTGCCTTTCGTCGACATGCTCAACACCATGAGCGATGCCGACCACCCGCTGGTGCCGCTGCTGCGTCCGGATTGGGGCGATCCGCTCGCCGATCCCCTGGCCTACGACTACATCGCCGGCATCTCGCCCTATGAGAACGTGCAGCCGGCGGCCTACCCGCCGGTGCTGTGCACCGCCGGTTTGAAGGATGACCGCGTGCCTTACTGGGAGCCGGCGAAACTGGTGGCGAACATCCGCCATCATGCCACCGGCGGCAATCCGGCCGTGCTGGTGCTGAATCCGGACAGCGGCCACCAGCAGAACGACGACCTGGACAGCGAGTTCGCCCAGGCGGCGCTGTTGTGGGCCTTCGCGCAGCACTGTGTGGAATCGCGTGGCAGCGGCGTGAAGGAGGATGGCCTGCGCTGATCTGCTCAGGCCGGCTGGCCGGCGAGCATCGCCCGCTCCCTGCGCGTCCGCGCGAACGACCGCATCGCGCAGAAAGCCGACACCGCGAGCGCAGGGACTGCAACGGCGGTGATCGCATTCAGCATGTGCCGCTCGAACATCCAGTCCGACAGCGTGCCGGCCAGCAAAGGGCCGGCGGCGCTGAAAACCGAGACGACGAAGCTCCATACCGCAAAGCAGCGCGCCCTCAGCGTGGCCGGCGCCAGATCCTGCAGCATGGTGGGCACCAGCGCATTGGCGACGCAGGTGACGAACAGGAACAGCCCCACGACCAGGAAGGCATGGTCGAGCGTGCGCGTGGAAACCAGCAGCAGGACCACCGGCGCGGCGGCCAGCGCGCACGTGCCCATGATCAACGGGCGCACCGCCCGCCCGAAGCGCCGGCCCAGCATGCGGTCCAGCAATCCGGCGACGGGCAGGCAGCCCACGGTGGTGATCAGGACGATGACGCCCAGGGCCTGGCCGATGTCGCCGGGCAGCGCATCGAAGCGCCGTTCGAGGGCCAGTGCGATCAACTGGTTGAGCGCCTGCACCGCGATCATCAGACAGCCTGCCACGCCGACGAACAGGCCGATGGCCTGCCAGCGCTGGCGCAGGAAAAGCCGCAGCGACGCGGGGGCCGTGTGGCCTGCCGGCCCGAGGCGCCGGGGCGGGTCGGCCGTCAGCATGCCGAGCAGCAGCAAGGGCACACCGGCCATGGACAGCAGCAGGAAGGCCTTGCGCCACGGCGCCATGGCCCAGGGAAACAGATCGGCCGCGGTGGCAAGAATGGCGCCGCCGAAATAGAATCCGCCGCTGGCCCCGGCCGCCATCAGCGCGGCAAAGCTCAGGTTGGCCGCCACGCGGTGCCGCTCCGGGGCGAGATCGGGAATCATCGAGTAGACCAGCGGCACCATGGCGAACTCGGTGATGCCGGCCGCCGAGCGTCCGATGAAGAACAGCGGGAAATTGGGCGCGAGCGCGCTCAGCACCATCATCGCGGTCGATGCTAGGATCAGGCACAGCAGCACCCGCTTGCGCGAGAAACGATCCGCGAAACGCGCCAGCGGCACGGCCAGCGCACTGCCGACCAGCACGCCCGCCAGCCCTTGCAGTGCGCCCAGGGTGGCATCGCCGACGCCGAAGCTGTTCTGGATGGCGGAGAGCGAGATGGCCTGCAGGCCCATGTCGCTCATCTGCACGCCGGCGGTGATGCCCAGCAACGCAACCGTGAATAGCGCCTGGAGCGTCCACGCCGAGGAGGCGTGGACGCCGTGGTCATGCGCGTTCGTCATCGTGCCGTCGTCTGCCGGGTGCCGCATCCGTGAGCCGGACTGCCGTGCTCAGAGCGGCCTCCGGGACATGCCGGCCGCCCGGATCACTGCCACTGGTATTGAAGCTGCACATCCACCGTCCGTTCGTTGCCGTAGTAGCAGTAGAAATCGCAGCCGCTGACGTATTTCTTGTCGGTCAGGTTGCGGGCGTTGAGCTGCACGGCCCAGGCACGGTCGATCTGGTAGCGCGCCATGAAGTCGAGCAGGGTGTAGCTGTCGATGCGCTCGCCCGGATAGTAGCGTTCGTCCTCGGTCGAGCCGTTGTAGCGCGCACCGGCGGCCAGCGTCAGTCCCTGGCTGTTGGGCAGTTCGAGACGGTGGCTGACCCACAGGCTGGCCTGGTGCTTGGGCAGCAACGGCGTGCGGATGGTCTGGGTGTCGGTGACGTCCTGGCGCGAATGGTTGTGGGTGTAGGACAGCTTGAGTGCGGTGTTCGGCGCCAGATTGAAATCGCCTTCCAGCTCCACGCCCTTGTTGGTGCGCTTGCCGGTCTGCGTCTGGATGTTGGAGGCGTCCGACACCAGCGCGTTCTTTTCCTCGACGTCGAAATAGGCCAGCGTGATGGTGCCGTCCAGCCAGGCGGGTTGCAGCTTGACGCCCACTTCGGTCTGCTGTCCCTCATAAGGCCGGTAGGCCTTGCCGTAGCCGTCTGCGCCTGCAACCGGCTTGAACGATTCGGAATAGCTGACGTAAGGCGAGATGCCGTTGTCGCCGATGTACATGGCACCGACGTTCACGCTGTTCTTGCTTTCGTCGTAGCTGGCGTCGGCATTGTTGACGCGGCCGTCGTTCTTGACGCGGTCGTGGCGCAGGCCGGCATTGAAGTTCCAGTTCGCGCCGAGCCGGAGCTGGGCGGAAGCATAGATGCCGAGCTGCTTCGAATCGAGGTCGTACGGGGTGCCATCCACGGTGAACGGCTGGCCATGGACCGGCGCGAACATGTCCAGGTTCGGCACGTAGCCAAAGCCGTTGTTGCGTCCGGAAGTGTCGGATTTCAGATAGTCGATGCCGAAGGTGGGCAGGATCTCCACGCTCTCGCCCAGGCGCAGGTGGCCGCTGATGCGGTTGTCGATGTAGTGGGTCTTGGTCTTGCCGTCGGTGAAGGAGTAGCCGCGCAGCAGTTCGCGGTTGCCGTCCGAGCTCCAGGCGAACACGTTGAGCTGATCGAGATCCAGGTGGGAGAACTTGTAGTTCTGCGTGAACGTCCAGTCATTGGCGAACGTGTGGCTGAACAACCAGCCGGCGTTGATCTGGGTGCGGTCGAGCTTGTCGGCATCGGGCTCGCCGACATGGGTGCGTCGGTCGATGCGGCCGTAGGGGGTCTTGATGATGGTGCCGTAAGCCGGCAGGAAGCCGTTGGTCGGGTGCCCATCCTCGCGCTGGATGCTGCCCAGCAGCGTCAGCGTGGTACGGTCGCTGAAGTCGATGCTCACGCTTGGGGCCAGGTAATGGCTCTTCATGTCCGTGCCGCGCTGCATGCCGTCTTCGCGGCGGGTCTGCGCGACGATGCGGTAATAGACCGAGCCGTCTTCGTTGGCCAGCCCGTTGTAGTCGGCGCTGATGCCGCGGCGATCGCGCGTGCCGACTTCCGCATTCAGTTGCAGCGATTCTTTCTTGTGCGGGCGCTTGGTGATGAGGTTGACCACGCCGCCCGCCTCGGATGCACCGAACACCAGGGCATTGGGCCCTTTCAGCACTTCGACCGATTCGACGCCGAAGATCTCGGGCTTCCAGACGAAGAAGCCGTTCGGCGTGGTCGGCGTGCCGTCCAGCATGGTGGAGGCATCGAAACCGCGGATCTTGAACCATTCCACCTTGTTGTCGCCGCCGAAGGGCTCGCTGAGGATGCCGGCCTGGTACTGCAGCGCCTGGTCGAGCTTGCGCGCGCCTTGTGTTTCGATGGCCTGCCGGTCGATCACCGCGCTGGAGTTGGGGGCATAGAAATCCAGGCTCTGCAGCTCGTCGACAGAGCCGACCACGGTCACCGCCTGAAGCGTCTGTGTTCCGTTGCTTGCAGAGGCCGCATCGAGGCCTTGCGCATGGGCCGGCGCCGCCAGGCCCATGATCCCGGCCGTTGAGAGGGCAGTCCACACTCCGGATGGATAGGTCAGTTTACGCATGTTTTTCCTGCCAGCAGTCGATTTGGGGGAGACCGGGGCGCCGAACCCCGACTCATGGGCGTCGCATTTCCGGGCCTTGCGTTTCCGTCCTGCGAGGGTGCTGATTCTATATGTGACCAAGAATCATTTCCAAATGAAAACGCAATATCCGCTCGAACCGCCGAATTTGCACCCCCGTTTACCGCGTAAGGGCTACCGCTGAAGCACCCGGCGGCCGGCCCAAGCCAGGCCCGGCCACCGGAAACTGCCTGTGGATGCTTCCTGGGTTCAGGGCAGTTCGCGCCTCAACAGCGTGAAGCGTTCCGCGCGCCGGCCGGCGCCGCGCTGGAATTCCCACACCGTCTTCCATTCGGGCGCAAGCTGGGTCGACGGTGGTTCGTCGTTCATGACCAGCAGCAGCGGGCAGGGCGTGATGTCGTCGACGATGGGCTCGGTGCGCAGGCCGCTGAAGTAGTCGAGCGAGCTCCGCACGTGTCCGGGCAGCCCGGCGGTGGCGATGCAGGCGCCGGGGCTGGTTTCCCTTTCTCCGGCGACAGCGATCTCGAGCGAGCGGGCGGCTTCGCGGTAGCTGCGGCCGTTGTCGAACCAGGGCATCAGCAGTACCACTGCGAGGCACCACAGCATGGTCAGGCCGATGGCCCAGTTGGCCGGCGCGCGCGAGCTGGAACGGGGCAGTTTCCACAGCAGCGCGATCCAGACGAGGCTGATCGCGGCACCGAGCACCGCCTGGAAGACGGGGTCGGGCAGGACGAAATCGGGCGCATTGCGGGCGACGTGGCGCGCAAGTCCGGGCGGCCAGCCCGCGGACTGGGCCGACCAGGCGAGCCAGACGAGGATGCCGAACACCGCGAGGCTCATCAGCGAGAACCAGTCGAGCGCATTGGCTGCGCCGCGCCGCAGACTGGGCACGCCGCCCGCCGCGAGCAGCGCCATCGCGGGCAGGATGGGCAGCGCGGCGGCTTGTGAAAGGTCGCCGGCGATGACGAACAGCGCGATCATCAGCAGGGCGCTCAGCCCCGGCAGCAGCCAGCGCAGATCGCCCAGTGTGCGCCGTCCACGCCACAGGCTCCACAGGGCGATGGGCCACAGTGGCCAGGTGAACCAGCCGAACAGTTCGAGCCCGCGCGTGATCTCGCCGGGGGACAGGGGCGGACCGTCGAAGCGCGCCCATTCGGCACGCAGCCACAGGCTCAGCAGTTCGGGCTGATGCAGGTGGACGGCCAGCGGCCACAGCGCGGACAGGGTGAGGGCGAGGCAAAGGCCGAGCAGCAGGGCGCCGCTGGCGCGCGGGTTGCGGCAGTCGCTGCTGAGCAGCATGACCAGCGGAAACAGCGGGGCGGTCAGCAGCAGCCCGCTCAGCCCGGTGGCCAGGAAGGCCAGCGCGCTGCCCAGGCCTGCGAGCAGGGCGCCGGCCAGCGGCCGCTGCGGTACTTGCGCCAGGCCGCGCAACGTGAGCGCGATCATCGCCAGCAGGGCCAGCAGCGGCTGGGTTTCATGGGCATGCAGCACCAGGCCGAGCGAGCCCATCGTCAGCAGCGCCCCGGGCGTGCGCGCCGGGCGGCCGTACAGGGCTTCGGCGGTGCGGGCGGAGAAATACACGCCCAGCGCGACGAATACCGCGCTCGCAAGGCGGGCGCCTTCATGCAGCGCGAGGAAGCTGCTGCTCGCCCAGGCGAGCAGCGCGCCAGTCCAGTAGTACAGCGGCGGATAGTCGGCGAGGGCTTCGCCGGCCAGCATCGGGAACAGCCAGCCTTCGCCGTTCAGCATGCTCAGGATCGGGCCGAAGTAGCGGGCGTCGTCGCCGCGCCAGGGATCGTGCCCGGCCAGGCCGACGAGCAGGTAGAGGCCGACCAGCAGCGTGATGCCGACCGTGCCGTAGATGCGGCGTTGCAGCAGGGAAGGCGTTTCGGGTTCTCGGGTCATGCGCGCATTGTGGGGCGGAGCGCCCTGTCAGGCAAAGGCCGCCGGAAGGGGGGCGGCAGGCAGGCGATCGGAGGGAGGCTGGAAAAGAAAAAAGGCAGCCGCAGCTGCCTTTCTCGCGATGTGCCACATGGCGGGCACCTTTCCGGCTGCGCGGCTGGAATCAGCTTGCGCGCTGGACGTTGCCGTATTTCTGGCGGAAACGCTCGACGCGGCCGGCGGTGTCGACGATCTTCTGCTTGCCGGTATAGAACGGGTGGCAGGCGGAGCACACTTCGACGTGGTACTGGGGCTTGCCGATGGTGGAGCGGGTGGTGAAGGTGTTGCCGCAGGAGCAGGTCACATTCACGTCTGCGTATTTCGGATGGATGTCCGCTTTCATTTGTTTTCCTGATTCAAGCGGGCGGCGGTTGTGACCGCCCTGATTGGTAAAGAGGCAAGATTATCCGCGAGTGCGCGATCGCTGGCAAGCAGGAAATCTGTTTGCAGGCAGGGCTGGATTACAATCGCGCTCTTCTGCGCGGCATCGTGCCCCGTTCGCCGTACCGGGGTGGGCGCCGCGGCCATGAATCCTTCACGGTACCTCTGTAACCCATTTCAAGGAAGTTCCGGCTTGCGCCTGCTGCTTGCCCCGATGGAGGGCCTGCTCGACGATGTTCTGCGCGGCGCGCTGACCGCGTCGGGCGGCTATGACCATGCGGTGACCGAATTCGCCAGGGTGTCCGGTACCTTGCTGCCCGAGCGCTTCTTCCGCCGCATCGCGCCGGAGTTGCGCCGCGGTAGCCGTACCGAGGGCGGGACGCCGGTGCATGTGCAACTGCTCGGTTCCGACCCGGCCTGCATGCATGACAACGCCGGCCGCCTGGCGGGGCTTGCGCCGGCGGGCGTCGACCTCAACTTCGGCTGCCCGGCGCCGACGGTGAATCGCCATCGCGGCGGGGCAGCCCTGCTCGACGAACCCGAACTGCTGAACCGGATCGCCGCCGCGGTGCGCCGGGCCCTGCCGGCGTCGATTCCGCTGAGCGCCAAGATGCGCCTCGGCATCGACGATGCCGGGCGTGCCATCGAATGCGCACAGGCCCTGGGCGAGGGAGGCGCGGGCAGCCTGGTCGTGCATGCGCGCACCCGGGCCGACGGCTATCGGCCGCCCGCGCACTGGGAGTGGGTCGCGCGTATCGACGGTGCGGTGGCGGTACCGGTGGTCGCCAATGGCGAGGTCTGGTCCGCGACCGACTGGCGGCGCTGCCGGGCGGTGTCCGGCGTGGATGACGTGATGCTCGGCCGCGGTGCGGTGGCCGATCCTTTTCTTGCCGCGCGGATCCGGGCCGGCCGCTTCGAGGAGCCCGATGCGGCCGAGCGCGCGTGCGAATGGGCGCAGCTGCTGCCGGTGATCGCGGCCTTCGGCGACCGTGTGAAACGCAAGGTCGAGGCGCGCCATGCTCCCGGCAGGATCAAGCAGTGGCTGCACCTGTTGGCACGCAACTATCCGCAGGCGCGGAAACTGTTCGCAGCCATCCGCAGCCTGCGCACGCTGGCCGAGGTTGAGCGCGCACTGGCTTTCCATGGCGTGCCCGTCGCCGCCAATCCATCGAGCATCGCATGAGCTACGCCAACTCCCGCATTCCGCAAAGCGCCCAGTGCGGCGTCCATGAACGCCTCGAAGCGCTGGTGCGCAAGCATCTCGCCGAGCCTTTCCTCAAGCCGGTCGCACCATACAACCGCGAAGCCCTCGACCTCAGCCTGGCGGGCTGGGACGGCGAGGCGCCGCTGATCCTGGACGCGGGCTGCGGCGTCGGCCACAGCACCATCCAGATCGCGCGCGCCTACCCCGGGCATTGGGTGATCGGGGTCGACCAGTCGCAGGACCGGTTGGCGCGCAGGAAGCCGTATCCGGACGCGCTGATGCCGCGCAACCTGGTGTTCGTCCGCGCCGACCTGGTCGACTACTGGCGCCTGCTCGACGAGGCCGGGCTGCGGCTGGCGCGGCACTACATCCTGTATCCGAACCCCTGGCCCAAGATCGGGCATCTCGCCCGGCGCTGGCATGCGCATCCGGTGTTCCCCTTCATCGCGCGCCTGGGCGGCATCCTGGAATGCCGCAGCAACTGGGATGTCTACATCCGGGAGATGGCGGCGGCGCTGTCGCTCGCGCTCGGCCGTGAGGTGGCGTGGGAGACCTTCGCCGCCGAGCTCCCCATCAGCCCGTTCGAGCGCAAGTACCGCGATTCCGGCCAGGCCCTGTATCGGCTCGAGGCCGACCTCCGGGACGAAGCGGCCGCAGCCGCGGCCGCCGATCGATGATTCGCTTGCCGTCCGGCCTGGCTTCGGCCACCCTTGCACCCATTTCCGGAGAACTGCCATGACCGAGCCCATCCCCCAGCAGGACAATCCTTACCTGATGAGCGACGACGACTTCGAGGCGCTCGAAGAGGTGCTGACCTCCGACATCGTTCCCGAGGATTGCATGGACCTCGAGATGCTCGACGGCTTCCTGGCCGGCGTGCTGATCTCGCCGCGGCCGATTCCCGCCGAGCGCTGGCTGCCCGATGTCTGGTCCGCGCACGGTGAGGAGGCCAGCTTCAGCGGCGGGCGCGGGCTGCAGCATGCGATTCGCCTGGTCAAGGCCTACCACAACGAAATGGTGACCACGCTGGGCCTCGACGAGGAAGAGGAAGCGTGCTGGGAGCCGTTCTGCTTCGCCATTGCCGAGGGCGACACGCTGAAGATCGGCGACGAGTGGCTGGAAGGCTTCGCCCAGGGGCTGGACCTGTGGCCGCAGGGCTGGGAAGAAGGGCTGGACGAGGATGTGGTCGCCGCGGTGACGGAGACGCTGGACGAAGTGCTGGCGCCCTGGGGCGAGGAGTCCGCGGCCGGCGCCGACGAGGAAACCCGCCTGCGCTGGCTGGGCGCACTGGGCGAGGCGGTCAACGACATCTATGCGCATTGGCGCGATGTCGGCCTGCCGCCGCCGCCGCTGCTCGAAGCCGATGCGCCGCGTGCCCCGGCGGCCACCGGCCCCGGCCGCAACGACCCCTGCCCCTGCGGCAGCGGCAAGAAATTCAAGAAGTGCTGCGGCGCGCTCGACGATGGCGGGGCGGCCTGACGACCACTGCACGCGTTGCGGCGCGTGCTGTGCCGCGTTTCGCGTCGATTTCCACCATTCCGAACTGGAGAGCAGGGCGCCGGGGGGCATTCCCGACCGGCTGACGGTGTCGGTCACGGCCACGCTGGTGCGCATGCGCGGCACCGATGCCGCGCCGCCACGCTGCGTGGCGCTGGCCGGCGAGATCGGCTCGGCGGTGCGCTGCACGCTGTATGCGAGCCGTCCCTCGCCGTGCAGGGATTTCGCGCCCTATGCGGCCCTGGGCATCGGCGAGGATGGGTGCGACCGGGCGCGTGTCCGGCATGGGCTGGCGCCGCTCGGCGGCTGATCGCGGCAAGAGATCGAATTTCTCCAAATATTTTCGCCAAGCTATTGATGAAAAAGGGCTTTTGAAGGGGTTGCAGGCGCTTTTCGCGGCGCTAGAATGCGCGCCTGCCCCGAACCGGCAGGCCCGAACCTGCAACCCGTCGCCGAAAGCCCGCCATGGAAGACCCGAACCCGTGCATCACCTGCGGCATCTGCTGTACGTATTTCCGCATTTCGTTCTACTGGGCCGAGGCCGACGATGCGCCGGGGGGCTTCGTGCCGGCCGGCATGACCGAGAAGCTCAACCACACGATGCGCTGCATGAAGGGCAGCAACGAAGTGCCGCGGCGCTGCTCGGCATTGTCGGGCACGGTGGGCGAGCAGGTGGCCTGTACGATCTACGACAAGCGGCCCACGCCCTGCCGCGAGTTTCCGGTCTATTTCGACGACGGCCGGCCGAACCCGAAGTGCGATGAATTGCGCGCCACGGTCGGCCTGCCGCCGCTGCCGAACGCGCCGGTGCCGAATTCGCCATCGCCGCATACGCCGTTGCCGAACGCCGCCTGAGCAGGCCCGGCGTTCCTTGCCGGCCGCGGATGCGTGCCTCAGTCCTGCGTCAGGGGCCGGGTGCGGCCGTGCAGCGTGTCGAGGCGGGCAAGCAGTTCATCGGCAACGGTTTCGCGGATCGCCGCCACGCCGGCATAGATGGCGCCTTCGTTGCCGTCGAGCGTCACCGTGTCGCCCTCGCGCAGTTCGCGGCCCGCCACGCTCACGGTGCGCGCGGCCGCGTCGATCTGCAGCGCCTCACATCCCACCAGGCAGACCTTGCCGAGCTGGCGGGCGACGACCGCGGCATGCGAGGTACGCGCCCCGCGCCGGGTTAGCAGGCCCTCGGCCAGATCCAGCGCGGCGATGTCGCGCGTTTCGGCATCGTTGCGGACGAGGATGACCGGGGCGCCGGCTGCGTGGCGGGCGCGGGCGCGCGTCTCGTCGAGTGCGATTTCGCCCCAGGCCACGCCGCTGGCCGCGCTCGGGGCATGCGCGAGCGGTTCGGCACGGGTGCCGTCCGCGGCCGCGACGTGGCGCTGGGTGAGGGCGCGGGCGTCGAGCGTGCGGGTGCGTTCGTGGGCGGTGTCGGCGTCGATCACGCCTTCAGCGTGCAGGTCGAGCGCGATGCGCGCCGAGGCCAGCGCGGTGCGCTTGCCGTCACGCGTCTGCAGCAGGTGGAGCTGGCCTTGCTGCACGGTGAACTCGAACTCCTGCATGTCGCCGAAGGTGCGCTCCAGGCGCGCGACCGCCGCCAGCAGCGCTTGCCATATGCCGGGCGCGACCGTCGCCAGCGCTTCGTGGCCCAGCGCGTTGCGCCGACCGCTGACGACGTCTTCGCCCTGTGCATTGAAGAGAAAGTCCACCCATGGGCGAGGCTCGCCGCTGCTCGGGTCGCGGGTGAAGCCGACGCCCGCGCCCGACAGGCCGCCGGCGTTGCCGAACACCATGCGCTGCACGGTCACCGCCGTGCCGATGCCGTGATCCAGGCCGTGCAGCGTGCGGTAGGTACGCGCCTTGTCGCCCTGCCACGACGCGAACACGGCCGCGATCGCTTGCTGCAGTTGTTCATGCGCATCCTGCGGAAAGGCCTCGCCGGCCTCGCGCCGGTAGGTTTCGAGATGCTGGCCGGCGAGGTCGCGCAGCGCGGCGAAATCCAGCGCGCGTTCGTCGGTCTCGCCGCGCACGCCATCGAGGTCGGCTTCGAAATGGGCGGCATCGATGCCCGCGACGATTTCGCCATAGCCGCAGATCAGGCGCCGGTAGGCGTCCCAGGCGAGCCGGGGATGGCCGGTGACGCGGACCAGGCCGCCGAGCGTGGCGTCGGTGAGGCCGATGTTCAACAAGGTTTCCATCATCCCCGGCATCGACACCGGTGCGCCGGAGCGCACCGACAGCAGCAGCGGGTGGCGCGGGTCGCCCAGACCGAGTCCGCTGAGCTGCTCGAGCCTGGTCAGTGCGGCTTGCCAATCCGTCGAATCGAGCGACGCCGCATCGGCGCACCAGCCGGTACCGATCACGAAGGCCGGCGGCACCGGCAGGCCGAGCGCCGCCATGCGCGCGAGGTTCCAGGCCTTGAAGCCGAGTGCGGCGGGGCCGCAATCCGCCGGCAGCGGTGCGTCGGCATGGATCAGGCGGATGGTGCGGCGGTCCTCGCCGGCCGTGGGGAGGGGGCTTGCTGCGGTATTGTGTTCCGTGAATCCGTTCACTGCGTCACTCTCCTGGCGAACGCTCATTCGCCCACGCCGGCACGGCTGAAGGCGAGCCGGCGCAGGCCGTAGCTGGTCGCCAGCAGCCAATCGGTGGCGGATTCCAGCGCCTGCGCGAAATCGGTGC
Organism: Thauera linaloolentis 47Lol = DSM 12138; assembly: GCF_000310205.1. GTDB lineage: Bacteria > Pseudomonadota > Gammaproteobacteria > Burkholderiales > Rhodocyclaceae > Thauera > Thauera linaloolentis. Next base: position 18,528 of record NZ_AMXE01000029.1, read on the forward strand.
TCAGGCTCAGCGTCGCCGCGTCGCTGACGTGTTCGGCCAATGCGCGGCGCACGTCGCGCAGCAGCACGTCGCACTGCCGCTCGGCATTGAGCACCCGCCACAGCGCGGCGACGAACTCCTCGTGGTCTTCGGCGCTGCTGTCCTCGCCGAAGCGGCGGCCGATTTCCAGCGCGCGGACGTGATCCTGCACCGCGCCGAACACCGCGTCGGCGAGCAGCTGCATGGTCTGGTGCACTTCGCCGCGCCAGCCCTGGTGGTGATTGGCCGCGATCAGCGACAGCAGGAAGGCGGCTTCCTCGAGGGCGTCGGCGACGTCGTCCGCGCTTTCCACCAGCTCGGCGAGCGCCTGCCAGCGCGGGCGGGCTTCGGCGCGGCTGCGCGCATCCATGACCAGTTGGTCGGCACGGTATTCCCAGTCCTTGGCGCGTTCGGAGAATTCGCGCGCGGCCTTGCGGTTGCGTTCGTGGCCGTGGGCGAGGCTGTCGCGCAGCCCTTCGGCCAGCGCATGGCAGTAGGCGGCATGCTCGGCGAGCAGGTCGAATTCGTCGTGCCGCTGCAGGTAGCGCACCAGCAGCAGCCGGGCGTCGTCGGCCACCAGCGCCAGCGGCTGGCGCTGGCGCATGATCGTGGCCGCCCGCCCCATCACGTCGAGGACGAAGGCGCGCGCCTTGTCGTTGCCCATGGCGGTGTCGAGCCGGTCGCCGATGCGGAAGTACTCTGGCCCGAGCGCCTGCATGGCGCCGAACACGAGCTTCTCGCCGCCCGCGGCGAGCCAGGCCATGTGGCCGATGCGCCGTTGCGCCGCCTCGGTCAGGATCGCCACTGCGTCGGCCTTGGTGACGAACTGCTCGAGCCGCTTGCGCGCCCGGTTCCAGTCGATCAGGAACACGATGCGCGCGCCGATGCCTTCGAGTGTCGCGAGCAGGGCCGCGTCGCCGGCGCAGTCGAAGGTGGCCGTTCCGACGTAATAGGTGGCACCGAAGTTGAAGCCGGCGCTGGTCAGCGCCTGCGGTTCGCTCCAACTCGCGCCCACCTCGCCCAGCATGGACTGGAAGAAGGCGAAGCGGCGTCGATGCAGGTCGGAATAGGTGAGGCTGATCCGCAGGCCTTCGACCTGGATGACGAGCACGTGCGCGTCATTGGTGCCGATGTCGTTCTGCAGCAGCAGGCGCGGTCCGTCGCGCGTGGCGGCGGTGTCGAGTCCGGGGTGGTCGAGCTTGAGCGCGCGCGTCTGGTTGAGGCCGCGCATGAAGGCCGCCACGCGGGCGCGGTCGGCTTCGTCGATCTGCCATACGTGGGCGCCGTCGATGTTCTCGCTGGACAATTCGGCGGCGAGGCGGTTGATGGCCTTGTGCAGGTCCATGACCAGCAGGTGCACACTGTCTTCCTTGCCCCGCTTGCCGCTGGTCAGCGCATTCAGGTCGTCGGCCGAGAGCGTATCGGCGCTCAGTTGTTCGAGCCAGGCGCACCAGTGGCCGACGCGGGCGTCGAATTCGGCCACGCCTTCCAGCGGCCGCGCCATGGCGCGCAGATCTTCGGTGAGCAGTTCGCGCAGGCGGGGCAGCTCGGGTACGTGAAGCAGCTTGCCTTCGCGGTAGGCGTTCGCCGGCAGTTCGGCGAGCCAGGCCGCCTTGACGCCGGCCGCGGCGAACTCGCGCGACAGGTCCAGTATCGGTCCGTCGCCGCGCGAAGCGCGGTCGTATGCCGCCTGCAGCACGCTCATGTACAGCTTCAGGCGGTCGTTCGCGGCCAGCGCCGCGCGCACCCTCGTCGGTTTCAGGAGTTCCGCCTGACCCAGGACGGCGACGGCTTCGGCCTTTTCCATTGCATCCTCCGCATGAGTGCGGCCGATTGTCCGCTTCGAATGTGACAGGCGTGTCACATCGCGGCGGGCCGTCCTTGCCCGGGTGCAGCGCGGCAGATCCAGCGGTGCGGGCGGGGCGTGTCAGCCGGGAAAGCCCACCGCGGCCAGCACGGCGAGCGGCCCTTCGGCCCGCAGGCGCTCGATCTGCGAGGGGTGGCGGACGAACAGCGAGCCGGCGTAGCCGAGTGCGTTCACCGATACGTCCTGCCATTTTTCCTGTCGCCGCGGTACGACCAGCAGCCAGCCGCGGCTGGCGAGCAGGTTGTAGGGAGGCATGGGATTGGCGGCCGCCGGCAGCGAGAGCGCGCCGCAGGCGGTGGAGAACGCCGTCCGCAGCGTTTCTCCGGCCGCCGCGGGGTTGCACCAGTCGATGCCGGCCAGGCTGACGAAAGCATGTTGCCATGGCAGTGCCGCATTCGACTGCGCCACGCCACCCGCATCGGCGCGGAGGGTCTTGCTGAAGGCGGCGAAGCCGTCGTCGCCGCGCAGGGAGGCGTCCGGCACCCATTGCAGGTGCTTGTGCGGCTGGCTGGCGCCGGCAACGCTGCCGCCGTTGTAGAAGCCGAGCCCGCCCTGCGCGCCGACGACCGTCGCCAGGGCGCGGAAATCGGCCGCGGTCAGGGCCGCGCTCTGGGCCTCGAACACCCGCGTCACGATCAGCAGATGGTGGTCGATGACGGGGAACTTGTTCAGTATCACGACATGGGCCGCGCCGAGGCGGGCCACGGTCAGCGCGGGCTCGGGGGGCAGGAAGGGATTGGCGCCGGGGCGGCGTTCGCTGATGCTGGCGATGCGTGCCCGGTCCTTGAGCGCCAGCGAGGACACCCAGCGGACCGAGAAACTCAGTTCGCCCTGGGTGAGCAGGGCGCTTTCGGTCCTGATCGGCTGCAGGGCCCCGGTCGCCAGTGCGTTGCGGATGGTCTGCCCGGACAGATCGAGCAGGGCATTGCTGCGGCAGTCGAGCGGAGCGGTGGCATGGAAGCTGGTCATGGAGTGGCGGTGCGGGCGACAATGCCGGCATTTTGACACGAGCAGGCGTGGCGGCGGCCCGGATGGGCGGCGCCTGATCGGCCCTTACGGAGTCTTGCATGAGTATTTCCTTTGCCGTGCGCGGCGATCACATCCAGCTCGATCAATTGCTCAAGGCGACCGGCCTCGCGGGTTCGGGCGGCGTTGCGCATGCAGCGGTCGAAGCCGGCGAGGTGCGGGTGGACGGCAAGGTCGAGAGCCGCAAGCGCGCCAAGCTGCGTCCGGGGCAGCGGGTGCGTTTCGCCGGCGAGGAGATCGTCCTCGTGGCCGAGGATGGTGCGAACCCCGCCTGAGGGGGTCGTCAGGGGAGCTGCGGCTTCGACGGGCGCGCGCCGCGCCGCGACAGCCTGCGCCAGATCCAGCCGCCGGGCAGATCTTCGCCGCTCAGCAGGTATTCGAGCGTGTGTTCGTAGGCGATGTTGAGCGCGAATGCGTCGCGTGCGCGGGGCCTGCCGGCCAGCAGGAGTTCGTCGCCTGGTCTCAGCGCCGTGTCGAGCGGCGGCATTAGCAGGTGGTCGTCGTCGTCGCGGTCGAGATACAGCACCTCGCAGTCGAGCCGTGCGCCGAGGTCCGCGGTCGAGCGCAGCACCTTGTCGAGGGTGATGGTCTCGCCGCGCATCAGGCGGTGGTAGAGGGCGGGCGAGCGGCGCAGGTTGACCCGTTCGCTCCAGACTTCGGGCACGGCCCAGCCGAGCCGTTGCGTGAGGCGCTCGAGCTGCGCGGCGCACCAGGTTTCGTCGTGGCCGCGGATGTCGCGCAGGAAGGGTACCAGCAGCGGCGTGGCGAGGATGGCGAGGCATTCGTGGGCGATGATCTCGCTCGGTACCACGGTGATGTCCGATTCGAAGGTGTCGAACAGCACCTGGTTCGCTTCGTGGTTCTGGCGCAGGATCACGAACAGACCAGGGTTCAGTTCACGCGCCGTGACCGCGATCGACAGGTTGTCGATGTCCGAGCCGGTGCCGGCGACGATGCCGGTCGCTTGTTGCACGCCGGCCTTGAGCAGGGCTTCCGCGCTGGTGCCGTCGCCCTGGACCCATAGGTGCGAACCGTCCGGCGGTTCGCTGCGGTCGATGACGGTCACCGGCAGCGACTCGGCATCCATCGCATCGACCATCCAGTGGCCGAAGCGGCCATGGCCGCAGACGATCCAGGGACCGCGAGGCGGGCTGCGGTGGCGTTCGACCGTGGTGCCGGGCAGGCCGGTGAGCCAGCCCAGCAATTGGGAGGCAGCGGGGGCATGGAGGGCAATGGCGAGCGTTTCGGAGAAGCGCTCAAAAGGATTGATGATGTGGCGCGTGCCGAAGGAGGCCATGTTGGCCGCGGTTTCACGGTGCTCGGCGCGGCACAGCGCGGGCAGTTTGGGCGCCATCAGCCGCGTTGCGATGGCGATGGCGAGGTTGGTGGCGTCCTGGTCGGTGAGCGCGATCACGCCCGTGCAGTGCGGATGCCCGAGCCCTGCGTAGCGCAGGACTTCGGGGCTGGATGCGTCTGCGCACAGCGCGGGCACGTCGGCGGCGAAGCTGCGCAGTTCGATTTCGCCCACCTTGGTTTCGTCGATTTCCACGACGACCGAGCGTAGCCGCATACGGTCGAGCGCATTGCAGATCAGGCGGCCGGTTTCGCCATAGCCGCAGACCAGGTAGAAAGGCTCGCGCAGACGGCGCACGGCGCGCACGAAGCGCTGCGTGGCGATGGCCTGCTGCAGGCTGCGGTCCGAGAGCAGGGCGAACAGCGTGCCGAGCGTATAGGTCCAGCCGATGACGGACATGTAGATGCAGAACACGACCCACAGCCGCTGCTGGTCCGAAAAGGCGTAGGGGATCTCGCCGAAGCCGATGGTGGTCGCGGTGTAGCTCATGAAGTACAGCGCGTGGAAGAAGCTCAGGTAGCGGGCCTGGCCGTTTTCTCCCGTGCCCGGCGCGAGCGTGAGGCCCAGCACCGAGATCGCCATGATGGTGATCAGGAGAATCAACGGCGCGCGCAGGCGCCGCAGGATCAGGAAGAAGATGCCGTGGTGCCGTGCGAGCGGCTGCAGCCGTTTTGTCATCGCCGGGCCGGCCGCAGATCGATGCGGCAAGCGTGGGGGCCGCGCTTCATGGTCGGGGGTCAGCGCCGCTGCATGATCGTTTCGGCGATCAGGATGACCACCGAAACCAGGTTGGCGAGCAGCGCGCCGCCCGAAAGCGACACCAGGTTGGCGGTGGCCGCGGGCGTGAGCCCGGTGCCGGAGATGTGCGCGGCATAGCCCCAGACCATGGCCGCAGCGATCAGTTGCAGGTCGGCCACCAGGCTGGTGGCGAGATGGACCGCGCCGATCTGCGTGCGGTCGCCGAACTTGAGCACGGTCGCGATCAGGCTCACCACCAGGGCCGCGAACAGTTCGTAGATGTCATGGTGCGCGGGATTGTCGATGTCGCCGACGAAAAAACCGAAGTTGAGCGTCGCGGCAAGCAGGATGAAGAAGCCGAAGATGACTTTCTCGAGGTTCATTGCCGTCGTTCTCCTTCGATGGGGCCGGCGGTGCCTTCGTCGATGTCGCCGTCGATGTAGTACCAGTGGCCTCGCTCGCGCACGAAACGGCTGTTTTCGTGCAGGCGCCGGGCCCGGCCGCCGACGCGGTAGCGGGCGACGAACTCGACGCGCGCGCGGTCCGCGCCGGTGTGCTCGTGGGCGAGGATCTGCAGGCCGATCCACTTCGGCGCCGGATCTTCTTCCAGGTCGAGCGCCGCCGGGCGCGTGCTGTCGTGCCAGGTGCGCTGCAGGTAGGCCGCATCCCGCCGGGCGAAGGCAGTGTAGCGCGAGCGCATCAGGGCTTCGGCGGTATTGGCCGCACGCTCGCCGGCGAGCAGCGGAGCGCAGCAGCGTGCGAAAGGCAGGCCCGATCCACAGGGGCAGGAAGTCGTTTTCATCGGCTTGGAATGCTATACCTCGATCACTGGCGCCATTCTGCTCCAAGGTGCCGGCAGGGAGTAGAATTGCGGCGTCTTTCATGCGGATTCGGTGTCTTTGTGTTGCACTGCACCGCAAGTCTTATAAAAGACATATAATCCGCCCCGATCCGTACGGGCGATCCCCGGCGGAGCCCTGATCACTGCCACGAAAAGTGAGGAAATCACCGTGCTTGAAGCCTACCGTGCCCATGTCGCCGAACGTGCCGTCCTCGGTATCCCGCCGCTGCCGTTGAGCAAGCAGCAGGTTACCGATCTGGTCGCGCTGCTGAAGAATCCCCCCGCCGGCGAGGAAGCCTTCCTCGTCGAGCTGCTGACCTATCGCGTGCCGGCCGGTGTGGACGACGCAGCCAAGGTCAAGGCCGCGTTCCTGGCCAAGGTCGCCAAGGGCGAAGAGGCCTGTGACCTGGTGTCGCGCGCCAAGGCCACCGAATTGCTCGGCACCATGCTGGGTGGCTTCAACATCAAGCCGCTGATCGATCTGCTGGCCGATGCCGAAGTGGGCACGGTCGCCGCCGAGGGGCTGAAGAAGACCCTGCTGATGTTCGACTACTTCCACGACGTCAAAGAACTGGCCGACAAGGGCAACGCCAACGCCAAGGCCGTGCTGCAGTCCTGGGCCGACGCCGAGTGGTTCACCAGCCGCCCGGAAGTTCCCGCTTCGCAAAAGCTCACCGTGTTCAAGGTCACCGGCGAAACCAACACCGACGACCTGTCGCCGGCGCCGGATGCTTGGTCCCGCCCCGACATCCCGCTGCATGCGCTGGCGATGCTGAAGAACCCGCGTCCGGGCATCGAACCGGAAGAAGCCGGCGTGCGCGGCCCGGTGAAGTTCCTCGAAGACCTCAAGGCCAAGGGCAACCTGGTGGCCTACGTGGGCGACGTGGTCGGTACCGGCTCCTCGCGCAAGTCCGCCACCAACTCGGTGCTGTGGTTCACCGGCGAAGACATCCCCTACGTGCCGAACAAGCGCTTCGGCGGCGTGTGCCTGGGCTCCAAGATCGCGCCGATCTTCTTCAACACCATGGAAGACGCCGGCGCGCTGCCGATCGAGATCGACGCCGGCCAGATGGACATGGGCGACGAGATCGAACTGAAGGTCGATGCCGCCTCCGGCAAGGTCACCGCACTGAAGAACGGTGCCGTGATCGCCGAGTCGCAGCTCAAGACCCTGGTGATCCTGGACGAAGTGCGCGCCGGCGGCCGCATCCCGCTGATCATCGGCCGTGGCCTCACCACCAAGGCGCGCGAGGCGCTGGGCCTGCCGCCCTCGACCCTGTTCCGCCTGCCGCAGAACCCGGCCGACAGCGGCAAGGGCTTCTCGCTGGCGCAGAAGATGGTCGGCCGCGCCTGCGGTCTGCCGGAAGGCCACGGCATCCGTCCGGGCACCTACTGCGAACCCAAGATGACCACCGTCGGCTCGCAGGACACCACCGGCCCGATGACGCGCGACGAACTCAAGGACCTCGCCTGCCTCGGCTTCTCCGCCGACATGGTGATGCAGTCCTTCTGCCACACCGCCGCCTATCCGAAGCTGGTCGACGTCAAGACGCACCGCGAACTGCCGAGCTTCATCAGCACGCGCGGCGGCGTCAGCCTGCGTCCGGGCGACGGCGTCATCCACTCCTGGCTCAACCGCCTGCTGCTGCCCGACACCGTGGGCACCGGCGGCGACAGCCACACCCGCTTCCCGATCGGCATTTCCTTCCCGGCCGGCTCCGGCCTGGTGGCGTTTGCCGCCGCCACCGGCGTGATGCCGCTGGACATGCCGGAATCGGTGCTGGTGCGCTTCAAGGGCACGCTGCAGCCCGGCGTCACGCTGCGCGACCTGGTCAACGCCATTCCGCTGTACGCGATCCGCCAGGGCCTGCTGACGGTCGAGAAGAAGGGCAAGAAGAACGTCTTCTCGGGCCGCATCCTCGAAATCGAAGGCCTGCCCGACCTGAAGGTGGAACAGGCTTTCGAACTCACCGACGCCTCGGCCGAGCGTTCCGCCGCCGGCTGCACGGTGCACCTGAACAAGGCGCCGATCGTCGAGTACATGAACTCGAACATCACGCTGATGAAGTGGATGATCGCCGAGGGCTACGAGGATGCGCGCACGCTCAAGCGCCGCATCAAGGCGATGGAAGACTGGATCGCCAACGGCGAACTGCTCAAGGGTGACGACGATGCCGAGTACGCCGCGGTCATCGACATCGACCTGGCCGACATCAAGGAGCCGATCGTCGCCTGCCCGAACGATCCGGACGACGTCAAGTTCCTGTCCGAAGTCGCCGGCGACACGATCGACGAGGTGTTCATCGGCTCGTGCATGACCAACATCGGCCACTTCCGTGCCGCGGGCAAGGTGCTGGACGGCAAGTCCGACATTCCGACCCGCCTGTGGATCGCGCCGCCGACCAAGATGGACGCGATGATCCTCAACGAGGAAGGCTACTACGGCATCCTGGGCCGCTCCGGCGCGCGCATGGAAATGCCGGGCTGCTCGCTGTGCATGGGCAACCAGGCGCAGATCCGCAAGGGCAGCACCGCGATGTCGACCTCGACGCGCAACTTCCCCAACCGCCTCGGCATCGACACCCGCGTGTATCTGGGTTCCGCCGAGCTGGCCGCGGTGTGCGCGCTGATGGGCAAGATCCCGACGGTGCAGGAGTACATGGCGCAGGTCGAGGTGGTCAACAAGAAGGCCACCGACATCTACCGCTACATGAACTTCGACCAGATCGAGGCATTCCGCGCGGTGGCCGATACCGTCGAGGTGTAAGGCAAGCAAGCAGGGCGGGCGCGAGCCCGCTCGCCAACCGCAAGGCCCCCGTCCGGCTTCATGCCGGCGGGGGCCTTGTCATGCGATGTCCCGTCGATCGAAGCAGCCGGCTGCCGCTGATCCAGGCCAGGTGGCTGCAGCCGCGCGTTGTTAGGCTATCTGCGCGCCGCTTCTGTCAGCGCCTTCGCTGCCCACTGATTCAGGCTGGTGCCAGCTCCCAGGCTTGGGCGAGGATTGCGAAGGAGCGGCAGCGGGCGGCGTGATCGAAGATCTGGGCCGTGACGATCAACTCGTCGGCGCCGGTTTCGGCAATCAGTTGCTCCAGGCCGCGGCGCACGGTGTCGGCGCTGCCGACCGCCGAGCAGGCGGTGGCTTCGTCGGCGTACTGTCGTTCTGCCGGCGTCCAGCCTTGTTCCTCATCCAGCGCAGGCGGCTGCAGCAGGCCGCGATCGCCGCGGGCGATGCCGGCGAAGCGGTTGCGCAGCGAACTGAACAGGAGCCGGGCTTCGTCGTCGGTGTCGGCGGCGATGGCGTTGGCGCCGACCATGACGTAGGGGCGTTCGAGCGCCGCCGAGGGGCGGAAGCGGCTGCGGTACAGGTCCACCGCGCGCATCAGGAAGCGCGGCGCGAAGTGCGAGGCGAAGGCAAAGGGCAGACCCAGATGCGCGGCCAGTTCGGCGCTGAAAAGGCTGGAGCCGAGCAGCCACAGCGGCACGCGCAGGCCGGCGCCAGGCACCGCCTGCACGGCCTGGCCGGGCTGGGCGGGCGCGAAGTAGGACTGCAGCTCCAGCACGTCCTGCGGAAAGTTCTCGTCGCTGCCCGCGAGGTGCCGGCGCAGCGCGCGGGCGGTGCGCGGGTCCGTGCCGGGCGCGCGGCCCAGGCCGAGATCGATACGCCCGGGGAACAGCGATTCGAGCGTGCCGAACTGTTCGGCGATCACCAGCGGCGCATGGTTGGGCAGCATGATTCCGCCCGCGCCGACGCGGATGCGCTGCGTTGCCGCCGCCACATGGCCGATGACCACCGCGGTTGCGGCGCTGGCGATGCCGGCCATGTTGTGGTGTTCCGCGAGCCAGTATCGCGTGTAGCCGAGGTGGTCGGCGAGCTGCGCGAGTTCCCGCGTGTTGCGCAGTGCCTCTCCGGGCGTGCTGCCGAGTGTGACGGGCGCGAGGTCGAGGATCGACAGCGGGGTTCCTGGCTTGTCTTGTGTTGGCGTCTCGGAGGAGGTCATGGGCGCTGCCGGGGCAAGGGTTGTCGGGTTGATCCAGGGTGCCATGATGCCAGCAAAGCCGTCGGGTGCCGTGTTTCCCCGGGGCGGACTGCTTGCGCATGCCGGCCGCCGCGGAATGCATCGCAGCGCCGGTGCGGGCGTGCGTGATGGCATCCCGGAGGGGCTCGCGGATGGGGCGTGCTGCGGCCTTCAGTCGCGGCCGGAGGGCACCATCCGGCGCAAATGCAGTCCAGCCAGCAGCAGGGTCGCCAGTACGCAGCAGGCGAGGACCGCGGCCACACCGTTCCATCCTCCGCTCGTCCAAGCGAGGCCCGATACCGTGCCGATGATGCTCGCGCCCAGGTAGTAGCTGGTCAGGTACAGCGCCGCGGCCAGTGCCCGCCGCTCGTGTGCCCGCCGCCCGACCCAGCCGCTGGCCACCGAGTGGGCGGCGAAGAAGCCGAAGGTGAACACCGCGACGCCGCCGATGATCACAGGCAGGGACTGCAGCACGGTGATCGCCAGGCCGGCCGCCATCACGCCGACCATGATCCACAGGACGTTGCGCCGGCCGTGGCGGTCGGCGAGCTGGCCGCCCCAGGCGGAAGCCCAGGTGCCGATCAGGTAGAGGCCGAAGATGGCGCCGATGGTGGCCTGGCTCAGGCCGAACGGGGCCTCCATGAGCCGGAAGCCGAGATAGTTGTAGAGGCCGATGAAGGCGCCCATCAGCAGGAAGGCGGTGAGGAAGAGCCAGGGCATCGCCTTGTCGGCCAGCAGGCTGCGGGCATCGGACAGGATCCTTGCCGGGTGGGCGGCGCGTGCGGTGAAATGGCGCGACGCGGGCAGGCTGCGCCAGAAGACCACCGCGGCGATGCAACCGAGCACGCCGAGCACGGCCAGCGCCACGCGCCACGAACTCCATTCCGCCACGAGCGCCGACAGAAAGCGTCCGCTCATGCCGCCGAGCGCGTTGCCGGCGATGTAGAGGCCCATGGCGCGGCCTTGCGCGCTGGCGGCGATTTCCTCTCCGAGATAGGCCATTGCCGCCGCGGGCAGGCCGGCCAGGGCCACGCCGAGCAGGGCGCGCAGCGCAAGAAGCTGGTCGAAGCCGGTGACGAAGGGGGAGGCGAGCGATACCAGGGCGGCGAGCGTGAGCGATGCCTTCATGACGCGCATGCGGCCGATGCGGTCCGACAGCACGCTCGCGGGAATCAGGAACAGCGCGAGCGCGGCGGTGCCGGCCGACACCGACAGACTGGCGGCGGCCGGGCTGATGGTGAAGGCATCGCGCAGCATGGGCAGGATGGGCTGGGTGCCGTAGAGCATGGCGAAAGTGGCGAATCCGCCGACGAACATCGCCAGGTTCGCGCGCCGGTAGGCCGGCGTGCCGGCTTCGACATGGCCGCTGTCGTCGACGCCGGCAGAGACGGCTTCGGCCCCGTGCTCACTCATAGGTCATGCGCTCAGGGCTGGAAGAAGCGGTCGCGCGCCTCCTCGGGAAGCTGCATGCCGGTATTGCGCGCACGCTGCAGCAGCTCCCAGTAGTAGCGGTAGGAGGCGCGGTCGTGCAGGCGCCCGCCATGCTGGATCGGTCCCCAGCCGGCATCCTGGGCGGCGGACAGGATCTGCGCGGCTTCCTCGACTTCGGAGAAGTCGGGCTGCATCGCCGCGATGATCGGCAGGATCTGGTTGGGATGGATGCTCCACATACGCAGATAGCCGAACTCGCGGCGCGCGCGATCGGCGTCATGGCGGATGACGGCGACGTCCTGCAGCTCGGTGGTGACGTTGTGCGAGGGCACGACGCCGTTGGCGAGCGCGGCGGCGGAGATTTCGGTCTTGGCGCGGGCGACGAGGGGATGGTCGAACTGACCCGGGCTCTTCATCGCGCTGCCCGGGATTGCGCCGTGGTGGCCGGAAACGAAGTCCATCAGGCCGAAATCGAGCGATTCGACGCCGTCGAGCGCGGCGATGTCCCAGGCTTCGCGCAGCGCGCCATGGGTTTCGATGAGGATGTGCACCGGCAGGGCATGTTCGCCGCCACAGGCGGCCTCGATACGGCGCAGTTCGCGTATCTGGGCGGCGGCATCGGCCGCCGAGCGGACCTTGGGCAGGGTGATGAAGGCAAGCCGCCGGCCGGCGCCGCGCACGAGAATGTTGAGATCTTCCTTCCAGTGCGGGTGCGTGATGTCGTGGATGCGCGCGCCGACACGGCCGAAGTGGTTCTCGGGGCCGTTCACGATATCCACCACCATGCGCGCATGTTCGGCTTCGGCGCCGGCGCGTGCGCCGTCCTCGCAGTCGCAGGTGATGTCGAACACCGGGCCGAGCTCCTGCTGCAGCTTGAGCGCCTTGAGCATCAGCTTCTCGGCGCCGGCGTAGTGGTCGACCGCGGGCAGGGCGGGGAAGGGCTTTTCGCCGGCGAACAGGACATCGGCTGGATGCAGGTGCATGCGGGTTCTCCTCGAAGGCGGCCAATGATGAAAAAAGGCCACGGATTCTACCCCGTGGCCTGGTGCAGGCGCGGCTTTACGCCACGGATGCGGAGCTTACTTCAGCATGTCGGCGACGGCGGCGCGCTCGTCTTCGAGTTCCTTCAGGGTGGCGTTGATCTTGCCGCGCGAGTACTCGTCGATTTCCAGGCCCTGGATGATCTTGAACTGACCGTTCTTGGATTCGCAGGGGAAGCCGAACACGATGCCTTCGGGGATGCCGTAGGAGCCGTCCGACGGAACGCCCATGGTGACCCAGTCGTCCGAGCCCAGCACCCAGTCGCGCACGTGGTCGATGGCGGCGTTGGCGGCGGAAGCGGCCGACGACAGGCCACGGGCCTCGATGATGGCGGCGCCGCGCTTGCCGACCGTGGGCAGGAACACGTCGTTGTTCCAGGCGTGGTCGTTGACCAGCGCCTTGACGCTGTCGCCGTTCGATTCGCAGAAGCGGTAGTCGGCGTACATCGACGGCGAGTGGTTGCCCCACACGACCATCTTCTTCAGCGACGAAACAGCGCGTCCCGACTTGGCGGCCAGTTGCGACAGCGCGCGGTTGTGGTCCAGGCGCAGCATGCCGTGGTAGTTGTTCGGGTTGGTGCGGCCGACCTTGATGGCGGCGGCGCGGGCGATGTAGGCGTTGGTGTTGCAGGGGTTGCCGACGACCAGCACGCGCACGTCTTCCTTGGCGTTCTCGGCGATGGCCTTGCCCTGCACGGTGAAGATCGCGCCATTGGCGGTCAGCAGATCGGCGCGCTCCATGCCGGGGCCGCGCGGACGGGCGCCGACCAGCAGGCAGACGTCGGCATCCTTGAAGGCGACGTTCGGATCGTCGGTAGCGACCATGCCGGCCAGCAGCGGGAAGGCGCAGTCTTCCAGCTCCATCATCACACCCTTCACGGCCTTCTGGGCCTGGGGCAGGTCGAGCAGCTGCAGGATCACGGGCTGGTCCTTGCCCAGCATTTCACCGCTGGCGATGCGGAACAGCAGGCTGTAGCCGATCTGGCCGGCGGCGCCGGTGACTGCAACGCGCATGGGGGCTTTGCTCATGTGAATACTCCCTCTATAAAGAAGACGGTCTGTGATGGCGTTATCGAGAATTCGTGCCTCGGCGGCATGTGGCGATGACGTTTGGCGCATCGTGCCGGAACATTCGCACCGCATGCATCAGGGGCGCGGAAATACTAAGTAGAAATGCCGGGGCTGTCAAATCATGACTTATGTCTTATATAAGATATAAGACAAGGCATAGACGACTCATTTTTTTTATGCTCAAATGCGCGCATGTCACGGGAAGCACCCACCTTCAGCCCTCTGTATCGCCAGATCAAGGCCCTGATCCTTCAGGCGCTCGAATCCGGCGAGTGGCGGCCTGGCCAGGCGATTCCGAGCGAGCAGGAGCTTGCGGCGCGATTCAGCGTGTCGCAGGGGACGGTTCGCAAGGCGATCGATGAAATGGCTGCCGAGAATCTGCTCGTCCGCAAGCAGGGAAAGGGTACCTACGTCGCCTCGCACAATGATCCGCGCGCCTTGTTCCGCTTCCTGCGGCTGGTGCCGATCGATGGCGACCTGTCTCATCCGCAGAGCGTGCCGCTCGACTGCTGGCGCGCCAAGGCCGGGCAGGAAGCCTCGCGCATGCTGGGAATCGAACTGGGCGCGCCGATCATCATCGTGCGCCGCCTGCTGAAGTTCGCGACCCGGCCGGTGGTGATCGACGAAATCTACCTGTCGGGCGAGATCTTCCATGGGCTCACGTCCGAAGTCCTGCAGGGCTGGAACGGGTCGCTGTACAGCCTGTTCGAGACCCGTTTCGGGCTGCGCATGATCCGGGCGCAGGAGCGCATCCGCGCCGTCGCGGCCGATCGCAATGCCAGCGAGGCGCTGAAAGTCGCCGAGGGGACGCCCCTGCTGTCGGTCGAACGCGTGACCTACACCTATGGGGACAGGCCCGTCGAATGGCGGCGCGGGCTGTACTCGACGGCGGAGCACTTTTATCTGAATGAATTGAATTGACGTAATGATGTGCTGGGTGACGGCGCTATAATTACTGATTACGTATAACGGTGTACGTATTTTCGAAGTCGGCGACGGACCTTTCGTCGTGCATGTAGAGGGGAGTCTTCATGTCAGAAGTGACTGTACGCAAGCCAAGGCCTAAGCATCTGGCCATTAATCAGATCAGGATGCCGATCCCGGCAATCGTTTCGATCCTTCATCGGGTCAGTGGCGGGGGGCTGTTCCTGCTGCTGCCTTTCCTGCTGTTCCTGCTCGACCGCAGTCTCGGCTCGCCCGAGTCGTTCGAAACCTTCAGCGCGGTGGTCGGGCATCCTCTGGCCAAGTTGCTGCTGCTGGGGCTGCTGTGGGCCTACATGCACCACTTCTGTGCCGGCATCCGTTTCCTGCTGCTCGACATGCACAAGGGAACGGATCTGCAAGCCGCGCGCAATTCGTCGCGCATCGTTCTGGTCGTGAGCATCGCGCTCACCGTGATCATCGGGGTGAAACTATGGTGAGGCGCCAACCTGTCGGAGCGCATTACGGTCTGAAGGACTGGATCGCGCAGCGTGCGACTGCGGTCTTCATGGCCATCTACACGATTCTCTTCGCGGTCTGTGCGCTGACGCTGCCCGAGTTCAGCTATGAAGCGTGGAGCGGCCTGTTCTCCGCGGGCCTGTTCCGCTTCCTGAGCTTCCTGTTCTTCCTGTCGCTGTTCTATCACGCCTGGATCGGCGTGCGCGACATCTGGATGGACTACGTTAAGCCGACGGGTGTGCGCCTTGCGCTGCACCTCGTCACTCTCTTCCTGCTCATCGGCTACGCCGGCTGGGCTGCCCAGATTCTTTGGAGGCTGTAAGCGTGAACGTCGCTAAGCGTACCTTTGATGCAGTCATCGTCGGCGCGGGTGGCGCCGGCCTGCGCGCAGCTCTGCAATTGTCCGAAGCCGGCCTCAAGACCGCCGTGCTGACCAAGGTCTTCCCGACGCGTTCGCACACGGTGGCGGCGCAGGGTGGCGTGGCCGCCTCGCTGGGCAATACCACCGAAGACAACTGGCACTGGCACATGTACGACACCGTGAAGGGTTCGGACTGGCTGGGCGACCAGGATGCCATCGAATTCATGGTGAAGAAGGCCAACGAGGTCGTCGTCGAGCTCGAACACTACGGCATGCCCTTCGACCGTACCGACAACGGCAAGATCTACCAGCGCCCGTTCGGCGGCCATTCCATGAACTATGGCCAGGCGCCGGTGATGCGTTCCTGTGCAGCCGCCGACCGTACCGGCCACGCCATGCTGCACGCGCTGTACCAGCGCAATGTGCGCGCCAACACCCAGTTCTTCGTCGAGTGGAATGCGCTCGACCTGATCCGCAACAGCGAAGGCGACGTGCTCGGCGTTACCGCGATCGAGATGGAAACCGGCGAGGTCTCCATCTTCCACGCTAAGGCGACGATCTTCGCCACCGGCGGTGCGGGCCGCATCTACTACAGTTCCACCAACGCCTTCATCAACACCGGCGATGGCCTGGGCATGGCGGCGCGCGCCGGCATCCCGCTCGAAGATATGGAGTTCTGGCAGTTCCACCCCACCGGCGTGGCCGGCGCGGGCGTGCTGATCACCGAAGGCGTGCGCGGCGAAGGCGGCATCCTGCGCAACAGCAGCGGCGAGCGCTTCATGGAGCGCTATGCGCCCAACCTGAAGGATCTGGCCTCGCGCGACGTGGTGTCGCGCTCGATGGTCACCGAGATCAACGAAGGCCGCGGCTGCGGTCCCGACAAGGATCACGTGCTGCTCGACATCACCCACCTGGCGCCCGAGAACATCATGAAGCGCCTGCCGGGTATCCGCGAGATCTCGATCCAGTTTGCCGGGATCGACCCGATCAAGGCGCCGATCCCGGTCGTGCCGACCTGCCACTACCAGATGGGCGGCATTCCGACCAACTACAAGGGCCAGGTCATCGTGCCGAAGGACGGCAATCCGAACACCCCGGTGGTCGGTTTCTACGCCGCCGGCGAGTGCGCCTGCGCGTCGGTGCACGGCGCCAACCGCCTGGGCACCAACTCGCTGCTCGACCTGCTGGTGTTCGGCAAGTCGGCGGGCGAGAGCGTGGTCGAGGACTTCAAGGCCGGCAACCTGTCGCTGAAGCCGTTGCCGGCCGATGCCGCCGACGTGTCGCTGGCGCGCATGGCCCGCCTGGAAAACCAGAAGAACGGCACCGACGTGCATGAAGTGCGCCTGGCCATGCAGCGCACCATGCAGAAGCATGCCGGCGTGTTCCGCTTCAAGGACCTGCTGTCCGAAGGCGCCGCCCGCATCCTCGAAGTGGCCGAACAGTCGCTGCATACCGAGATCAGCGACAAGTCCAAGGTGTGGAACACCGCGCGCACCGAGGCGCTGGAACTCGACAACCTGATCGAAGTCGCCAAGGCGACCATGATCTCGGCCGAGGCGCGCAAGGAGTCGCGTGGCGCCCACGTGCGCGACGATGCGCCGGACACGGCGGAGAATCCCAACGGCCGCGACGACAAGAACTGGCTCAAGCACACCCTGTGGTACCGCGACGGCAACCGTCTCGACTACAAGCCGGTGAACCTGAAGCCGCTGTCCGACGACGTGGAACCCATCGCGCTCGCCAAGCGCACCTACTGAGCGCGGGAGAAAAAACAACATGAGCAAGCGTACCGTTCATTTCAAGATCTATCGCTACGATCCGGACAAGGACGAGAAGCCCTACATGCAGGACATCTCGGTCGAGCTGGAAGCGTCCGACAAGAAGCTGCTGGACGCTATCGTCCGCCTCAAGACCAAGGACGACACCTTGTCGTTCCGCCGCTCCTGCCGCGAGGGCGTGTGCGGCTCGGACGCGATGAACATTAACGGCAAGAACGGCCTGGCCTGCCTGACCGACGTCGATGGCCTGCAGCAGCCGATCACCCTGCGTCCGCTGCCCGGCCTGCCGGTGATCCGCGACCTGATCGTCGACATGACGCAGTTCTTCAAGCAGTACCACTCGATCAAGCCCTACCTGGTCAACAACGACCCGGCGCCGGAGCGCGAGCGCCTGCAGTCGCCGGACGACCGCGAGGAACTCAACGGCCTGTACGAGTGCATCCTGTGCGCCTGCTGCTCGACTTCGTGCCCGTCGTTCTGGTGGAACCCGGACAAGTTCGTCGGCCCCGCCGGCCTGCTCGCCGCTTACCGCTTCCTGGCCGACACGCGCGACCAGGACACCAATGCTCGCCTCGACAACCTCGAGGACCCGTACCGCCTGTTCCGCTGCCACACCATCATGAACTGTGTCGACGTCTGTCCGAAGGGTCTCAACCCGACCCGCGCGATCGGCAAGATCAAGGATATGATGGTTCGCCGCGCAGTATAAGGACGAGGCAGATACATGAGCATCAACAGGGGGCGTGTCCGCTGGCAATGTCGTCGGGCCCTGCTCGAGCTCGACCTGGTGTTTATGCGCTTCCTGGAGCGGCATTTCGATCGTCTCACCGACGATCAGTTGGCGGATCTGGATGATCTGCTGCGTTGTGATGACTACGACCTCTGGGCGTTTGTCAATGGCAGCAAGGCATGTGAGGTAGACCGCTGGAAAGAGATGGTCGGTCTGCTGCGTCAGCGCTGATGCGGCAGATACGATCACGATACGACAAGCAGTTAAACCGGCTAGTAGAAGGGACGATCTATGAGCACTGAACGCACTGCAACGCTAACCGTCGATGGCAAGACCGTCGAATTCCCGGTGATGACCGGCACCCATGGACAGGATGTCATCGACATCCGTACGCTGGGTGGCAAGACAGGCCTGTTCACCTACGATTCTGGTTTCCTGTCGACTGCGAGTTGCAAGTCGAGCATCACCTTCATCGACGGTGACAAGGGCGAACTGCTGTATCGCGGCTATCCGATCGAGCAACTGGCCGACAAGTGCAACTTCCTCGAAGTGGCCTATCTGCTGAAGAACGGCGAACTGCCGAATGCCACGCAGAAAGGGGACTTCGAGACCACGATCAAGCGGCACACCATGCTGCACGATCAGATGACGAAGTTCTACTCGGGCTTCCGCCGCGACGCGCATCCGATGGCGGTCATGGTGGGCGTCGTCGGCGCGCTGTCGGCCTTCTATCACGAGGCGCTGGATTTCTCCGACGCCGAGCACCGCAGCATCTCGATCAACCGCCTGATCGCCAAGCTGCCGACGATCGTCGCGATGGCCTACAAGTACAACAAGGGCGAGCCCTTCATGTACCCGCGCAACGACCTCGACTACACCGCCAACTTCATGCACATGATGTTCGGCACGCCGTGCGAGCGCTATGAGCCGAACCCGGTGCTGGTGCGGGCACTCGACGTCATCTTTACGCTGCATGCCGACCACGAGCAGAATGCGTCGACCTCCACCGTGCGCCTTGCTGGCTCGTCCGGTGCCAATCCGTTCGCATGCATCTCGGCCGGCATCGCCTGCCTGTGGGGCCCGGCGCACGGCGGCGCCAACGAAGCGTGCCTGAACATGCTGGAAGAGATCGGCGACGTGTCGCGCGTCGGCGAATACATCGCCCGCGCCAAGGACAAGAACGACAGTTTCAAGCTGATGGGCTTCGGCCACCGCGTGTACAAGAACTTCGACCCGCGCGCCAAGCTGATGCGCAAGGTCTGCTACGACGTCCTCGGCGAGCTGGGGCTGGAGAACGACCGCCTGTTCAAGCTCGCGATGGAACTCGAGAAGATCGCGCTGGAAGACGAATACTTCGTCGAGAAGAAGCTCTATCCGAACGTCGACTTCTATTCGGGCATCGTGCAGAAGGCGCTGGGCATTCCGACCTCCATGTTCACTTGCATCTTCGCGCTGGCGCGAACGGTGGGCTGGATCACCCAGTGGGAAGAAATGATCACCGATCCGGAATACAAGATCGGCCGCCCGCGCCAGCTCTACACTGGCACGGCGCGACGCGACGTTCCGGCGATCGCACAGCGTCCGTAAGAGACGATGGAGAGGGGAGGGAGACATCGCCGAGTCTGACAAAGCGGGGTGATCGCGCGTGCGCGTTCATCCCGTTTTTCCATCAGGAATCGATTCCGGATTTCTCCGATCACCGCATTACCTGCAAGCAGCGCAACAGAAAACACAGGTGGCTTTCATCATGATGAAGCAACTCGAACAAACTTCGCACTTGTTCGGCTCGAACGCGCCGTTCATCGAAGAGCAGTACGAGAATTACCTCGCCGACCCCAGCTCGGTCTCGGACGAGTGGCGCAACTATTTCGACCAGCTGCAAAGCCAGGCCGGGGCCGCGGCGCGCGACGTCGCGCACGGCCCGGTGATCGCGGCTTTCGAACAGATGGCCAAGCGCGGCCCGGTCCGTACCATCGTCTCGGGCGAGGGTGAGGACAAGCAGCAGGTTTCCGTGCTGCAATTGATCAACGCCTATCGCTTCCTCGGCAACCGCTGGGCCAACATCGATCCGCTCAAGCGCACCGAGCGCCCGCAGATCGCCGAACTCGAGCCGTCCTACTACGGCTTCACCGAGGCCGACCTGTCGAAGAGCTTCAACGTCGGCTCCTTCCACGGTTTCTCGACCGAGCGCGCCAGCCTGCGCGAGATCCTCGAGGCCCTGCGCCAGACCTATTGCAGCTCGATCGGGTCGGAGTACATGTACATCTCCGACATCGCGCAGAAACGCTGGATCCAGAGCCGTCTGGAAAGCGTGCGCGGCACGCCGAAGTTCTCCGTCGAGATGAAGAAGCGCATCCTCGAGCGGACCACCGCAGCCGAAACGCTCGAACGCTATCTGCATACCCGCTACGTCGGCCAGAAGCGCTTCTCGCTCGAAGGCGGCGAGAGTGCCATCGTCGCGATGGACGAGATCGTCCGCGTCGGCGGCAGCCTGGGCGTCGCTGAAACGGTGATCGGCATGGCCCACCGCGGCCGCCTCAACGTGCTGGTCAACACCCTGGGCAAGTCGCCGTCGATGCTGTTCTCGGAATTCGAGGGCAAGGCCGCGGCCGACCTGAGCGCGGGCGACGTCAAGTACCACATGGGCTTCTCCAGCGACGTCATGACGCCGGGCGGCCCGATGCACCTGACGCTGGCCTTCAACCCATCCCACCTCGAGATCATCAACCCGGTGGTCGCCGGCTCGGTCTATGCGCGCCAGGTGCGCCGCGACGACGTCGACAAGCGCGAAGTGCTGCCGGTGCTGATCCACGGCGACGCGGCCGTCGCCGGCCAGGGCGTCAACCAGGAGATGCTGAACTTCTCCCAGACCCGCGGCTACGGCACGGGCGGGACGATGCACCTGGTCATCAACAACCAGATCGGTTTCACCACCTCCGATCCGCGCGACTATCGCTCCTCGCTGTACTGCACCGACATCTTCAAGATGGTCGAGGCGCCGATCTTCCACGTCAATGGCGACGATCCGGAGGCCGTTGCCTTCGTGACCGCGCTGGCGATCGAGTTCCGCCAGGAGTTCAAGAAGGACGTCGTGGTCGACATCGTCTGCTTCCGCAAGCTCGGCCACAACGAGCAGGACGAGCCGATGGTCACGCAGCCGCTGATGTACCGCAACATCCAGAAGCATCCGGGCACGCGCAAGCTCTATGCGGACCGCCTGGTGGCCGAAGGCTCGATCGGTGCCGACGAACCGGAACAGATGATTGCCGAGTACCGCGAGCACCTGGACCGCGGCGAGCTGCTGTACAACCCGGTGCTGTCCGGCCACAGCCGCAAGTTCGCGGTGGACTGGACACCCTTCCTGAAGCAGGCCTATACCGACGAAGCCGATACCGCCATTCCGGTGCAGGAAGTCAAGCGCCTGGGCGAGCGCCTGACCTCGATCCCCGAGGGTTTCGCGCTGCATTCGCGTGTCAAGAAGATCATCGACGACCGTGCCGCGATGGCGCGCGGCGAGCTGCCGCTCGACTGGGGCATGGGCGAAAACCTCGCCTATGCCAGCCTGCTGGCGCAGGGCTACGGCGTCCGCATCTCGGGCGAGGACGTCAACCGCGGCACCTTCTTCCACCGCCATGCCGCGCTGCACGACCAGAAGCGGGAGCGCTGGGACGAAGGCACCTACAAGCCGCTGGATCACATCCAGGAAGGGCAGGCCCGATTCCAGTGCTACGACTCCGTGTTGTCCGAGGAGGCGCTGCTCGCGTTCGAGTACGGCTACGCCACCACCGAGCCCAATGAGCTCGTGGTGTGGGAAGCCCAGTTCGGCGACTTCGTGAACGGCGCCCAGGTCGTCATCGACCAGTTCATCAGCTCGGGCGAGGCCAAGTGGGGCCGCCTGTCGGGCCTGGTCATGATGTTGCCGCACGGCTACGAAGGCCAGGGGCCGGAGCACTCGTCGGCGCGCCCGGAGCGCTTCATCAGCATGGCGGCCGAAAACAACTGGCAGATCGTCGTGCCGACGACGCCGGCGCAGATCTTCCACCTGCTGCGCCGCCAGATGGTCCGCCGCCTGCGCAAGCCGCTGATCATCATCACGCCGAAGTCGCTGCTGCGCCACAAGGAAGCGATCTCGTCGATCGACGAACTGGCCAACGGCCGCTTCCAGACGGTGATCCCCGAAGTCGAGAACCTCGATCCGAAGAAGGTCAAGCGCGTGGTGCTGTGCCAGGGCAAGATCTACTACGAACTGCTGGCCCATCGCCGCGAGAACAACATCACCGACACCGCGCTGGTGCGTGTCGAGCAGTTGTATCCCTTCCCGGCGGAGGAGTTCGGCAAGGCGATCGAGCAGTTCCCGAACGCCAGGGAAATCGTCTGGTGCCAGGAAGAGCCGCGCAACCAGGGTGCGTGGTACTGGCTCGCCTCGCGCCAGCATCTGGTCAACGTGCTCGGCACCAAGCGCAAGCTGCTGCTCGTCAGCCGTCCGGCCGCAGCGTCGCCGGCGGTAGGCTACTATGCCAAGCACAACCAGCAGCAGAAGGCCGTGATCGAGAACGCTTTCGGTCCGATCAAGGACACCACGCCGACGTCCCCGAACTGATGTCCCCGAACTGATAGAACAACCAGGGAGAGAACTCCATGCTGATCGAAGTCAAAGTACCGCAGCTTTCCGAATCGGTTTCCGAAGCGACGCTCGTTTCGTGGCACAAGAAGGAAGGCGACGCCG
This sequence comes from Thauera linaloolentis 47Lol = DSM 12138, assembly GCF_000310205.1. GTDB lineage: Bacteria > Pseudomonadota > Gammaproteobacteria > Burkholderiales > Rhodocyclaceae > Thauera > Thauera linaloolentis. Next base: position 40,965 of record NZ_AMXE01000029.1, read on the forward strand.
TTTCGCGCGACGAGAACCTGATCGACATCGAGACCGACAAGGTCGTGCTCGAAACCCCGGCTCCGGCCGATGGCGTGCTGGTCAAGATCATCAAGGCCGATGGTGACACCGTCACCTCGGGCGAACTGATCGCGCAGATCGACACCGAGGCCAAGGCCGCCGCAGGCGCCGCCCCGGCCGCCGAGCCGGTCCAGG